>PBOR01000037.1 GCA_002724395.1 Rhodospirillaceae bacterium
TGTCGCAAGTGGCTCGTCCTGATCAGCAAAAGAAATGGCTGACACCTATTGCCGACGGATCAATCCGATCATCCTTCATAATGACAGAGCCGCACCCCGGGTCCGGCTCAGACCCGACGATGATGCGCACTAAGGCTGTGCGTAAGGGTGATATGTGGATCGTCAATGGTCACAAGTGGTTCATCACCGGCGCTGGTGTGGCAGAGCATTTTATATTGATTGCTCGTACATCGGACGATACGCGGAAGGGGCTTTCGGCTTTTCTTTTCCATCGTGACGCGCCTGGATGGCGAATAGAGCGACGTATTCCGATTATGGGACCAGAAGAACATGGCGGGCATTGTGAGTTGTTTTTTGAAGGAATGGAAATTCCTGACGAAGACCGGCTGATGGAAGTGGGCGATGGCTTGAAGCTCACACAAATTCGTCTCGGACCGGCGCGACTTACTCACTGTATGCGCTGGTTAGGTCTGGCTAAAAGAGCTATGGAAATTGCGACTGCTTATGTAAGCGAACGAGAAGGGTTCGGTGTAAAGTTAGCGGATCGCGAGAGTGTACAATGGCTTTTGGGTGAAGCGGCGATGGATATCCAAATAGGCCGTTTACTGGTGATGCATGCAGCGTGGAAGTTGGATCAAGGCGACTTCGCGCGAAAAGAAGTTTCAATGGCAAAAATACAAGTAGCTGACACGCTTCAAAAAGCTGTTGATACCGCCATTCAATTGAATGGTGCACGTGGCTATTCCAAAGATACTATTTTAGAATGGATATACCGGTATGCCCGACAGGCGCGATTAGTCGATGGTGCTTCGGAAGTTCATAAGATGGTTTTGGCCAAAAACCTGTATGCGGACGGTCCGGATTTTTGGCGATGGGGGTAGAGAGCGGCGATCTCGGCTCATTTGAGCCGCTCGCAGCATTTCTTGCCGAACAGGCAGGGGCAAAATCGGCTTCCATACAACGCTTTGATAAGCTGAGTGGTGGTGCCATCCAAGAGAACCACGCACTTGATGTCGTCTTCGAAGGGGGTAGCTTTGAGGGAAACCAAGCATTGGTTCTCCGAACGGACGCACCGTCAGGTGTTGATATAAGCCATGCCCGAGCCGAGGAATTCCAATTACTACAATGTGCTTACGCTAAAGGGGTCTGTGTTCCTGAGGCGCTGTGGGTATGTGCAGATGCCAATGTCTATGAACGCCCCTTTTATGTGATGCGACGGGTGAGCGGGTCTGCAGAAGGGCACCGCCTTGTGAAGGATCAAGCGGTTATCGATAACGGTGACGGCCTAGTTGCGCATCTCGGGGCGCAGCTTGCTAAAATCCATAGTATTACGCCGGAAAACCAAAGTTTTGATTTTCTAAACCTGCCTGAGCCGACGCCAGCCATTGCTGGTGTCGTGCGGTTTCGTAAATATTTAGATGAGTTACCTGGCGATTACCCGGCTATTGAGTGGGGGCTTCGGTGGTTAGAGAAAAATGCGCCTAGCGAGGTCGACCTTGTTCTGACACATCACGATTTTCGTATTGGTAATTTGATGATGGATAGCGGAATTTTGACCGGTATTCTCGACTGGGAGTTTGCCGAGTGGAGCGACTACCACGAGGATTTGGCGTGGTTTTGCGCTCGGTGTTGGCGGTTTGGTAATTTTGAAAAAGAGGCCGGCGGCATTGGGGATCGCTCAGCATTTTATGATGGTTACCAGGAAATGAGTGGACGGCAGATTGATCCTAAGCAAATCTATTTTTGGGAAGTATATGCCCATATGCGTTGGGCGGTAATTGCGGTCCAGCAAGGTGTCCGACATTCCTCTGGTGAGGAGCGTTCCTTGCACTTAGCGCTGACCGGAAGAGTGTGTGCAGAGTTGGAGTGGGAGTTAATTCGAATGACTAAACCGGGGGATCAGCATGGAACGAGATAAGCCGGCTGCGGCCGATTTGTTGAAAACAGCGCGTTCATTAATGCGTGAAGAACTGCTAGCCCATTTGCCGGCAGAGCAGAAGCTCAATGGTTTGATGATTGCAAACGCAATGGCGATTGCCGCACGAGAGTTGGAGGTAGTGCGGGATATGGAAGAGGAGGTGGGAGGATCGTTACGCGCGTTCTATCCGGAGATGAAAACAGCTACGTTATCTGAACTTTGCAATCGTTTTGCTGGTGATATTAGGAAAGGTCATTTCGACGATGATGAAAATGCCTACAACGCTCTACTGGCCAACTCGCGTAAGCGTATCGCCATTTCTAACCCCGGGTATTTAGCGGCCTCGGAGAGTTAACTTTCGGTGCTCAATCCCAGTTTTCTAGTGTAGCTACGTCGTTGCCTGCAATTTTCCCGGTAATGAAACATTCCGATAAATTGCCACCACCTAGATAGAGAAATCCCCAAATACTGCCTAGCTCACCAGCTTCGTAAAGGCGCGGTATAGGCTCGTTGAAGGTGTTGATGATCCTTTGCTTGGTATCGTGTTTGGGGCCACCCTGGGTATTGGAAACTACAGGCCATATTTCTCCAACTAAAAAGGGCGGTTTTTGGACCTTGGTCATAGTTTCCTGAGGCCGACGGAAATCCTCGTCAACTCCGCTTTCAACGGCTTCGTTCCACTTGTCCAATGTATTCTGGATCACTGCTTCCTCGACGCCGATAATTTCGGCTAGTTCTCCCACAGAGTTTGCTTGTTTGAGTATGCCTGATTGGACCTCTTTTAGATTGTCATCGCTCCAAGCGTAGTAGGCCGCCTCGCGGTCATTAAAGACAGTCTGTGCTATCGGATACATTTGGCGCCCGTCTTCATCGACAACAACGTAAGCGGGAATACGGGGAAACTTCATGCGCGTAAAATCAAAAAATTCCAAGTGACGGTGTCCGGTATCTTGCGCATAAGGCGGGTTTTCATTCATGAACCTCTTGCCGTCCTGATCAAGACATATCCAAGACATAGGAACCGTTTTATCGTGGCCTGCCGGGATCGGTTTGCCATCTTTCTCACCTGCTGGCCGCCAATCCGGCAAACGCTTCATGCGGATTGCATTAAAATATTCGGGATCTGGGTGCTTCAGGCCGTAAGATCCGTGGTACTGCCACATATGCCATAGATCCGCGCCCAGTTCCTGAGCCATCGTAATGCCGTCGCCGGTATTGCCTCTGCTTGCGGCAGGTAAGACCGGTTGTAGTTGCCAAAATTGTTGCTGCATTTCTTCGTTGGCTTCGAAACCGCCACACGCGAGGATGACACCCTTTCGGGCTTTAACCGAGGTTAACTTTCCGTCGACCTCTAGAGTTACACCTCGCACCTCGCCTTGGTTGCCGGAAATAAGGCGGCGGGCGGGTGTCCCGCAACGTACTTCTATATTGCGTTTTGCCACATTATCTTCAACGACCTTGAATAGGAGTGGTCCACGATTTCGACCCCTTACATGGGGATATCCGACGAGAGGGTCGAAGCCGGGAACACCGGAAATCTCAATTGCTTGAAAAGTCTCGAAACCTGGGAAAGGATAATTGCCTGGATGGTCTCGCTTTTCGCATACGGCGTTGTTAACAGTGGCTAAATTTCGAATATACTCTTCCAGGTTCATGAGTTCGTCGCAGAAAACACGAAGAATGTCGGGATCTGTTCGCCCGTCTCCAGAGGCGTTTAAATATTCAAATGCTTTGTCTGCGTCTTTCGCCAGTCTTATGCCGCCACCTGCCGTGATTGATATACCACCAGGATCGAGCATTTTTTCTGCCAAAAGAACTGAGCAACCAGCATCTGCCGCGGCGATGGCGGCGGCACCACCGGCAAATCCATAGCCTACGACTACAACATCGAATTCTTCATCAAACTTATCGGTAAAACGACTAGGGGAATTATTAGGCAACTCTCAGTACTCCAAGATTAAATTTGATTGGTGACGAAAACGAATGCCGCATACTGCGCGCTTATAACGCTTAAACTATATTACACGCTCCGAGATAAAACAGGCGTTATGGATACTAATTTTCCGCTATGGTGTGTGATTAAATAATAGCGTTTGGATTAACGCTCGGTTTACGGATATCAACTTATTTATTCGGATATGACCATAGGGGTAAATCAATGCGGGAAAATATGACAAAGAAATTGCGTGACCTTATTTCCGAGCCCGGCATTTTGGTCAAGCCCGGTGCCTATAACCCGTTAAGTGCGATGATTATTCAGGAAGCGGGATTCCCGTGTTGTGGAATTTCGGGATATGCGGTCTCGGTTAGTCTTCTTGGAAAGCCAGACGTGGGTTTTATTACGGCGAACGAACTGGAAATGGTAACACGTTATGTCACAAACGCGATATCAATACCCGTTCTTGTGGATGTGGATACTGGGTTCGGAAATGCAATTAATGTCATGCGCACGACGGAGGATTTTATTAAGGCAGGAGCCGCTGCTATCCATTTGGAAGATCAAGTTGCGCCGAAGAGATGTGGGCATGTGGCAGGTAAAGAAGTTATTCCAGTTAAAGAAGCAGTGGGCAAATATCGCGCTGCAGCCAAGGTGCGTGATGAAACCGATCCAGATTTTCTAATTCTGGCGCGCACCGACGCCCGCGGTGTTGCGGGGGGCACCATTGAAGATGTAATCGATAGGTCCAAAGCATACGTAGACGCGGGTGCTGATATGATCTTTCCCGAGGGTTTGGTTTCTGAAGAAGAAATCGCCCGAGTGTGCGATGAGGTTCCCGCGCCTATTCACTATAACCGTACCGGTGTGTCGCCAATGGTTTCGAAGGAAACGCTAGAAGCCTATGGCGTTAAAATGGTTAGTAATGCCACTGGTGCCTTGCGAATGACGGCACGCGCGATGTGGGATTATATGCATGCCTTCCGCGATCGCGACGTGGACTATGTTACCGAATTTCTTGAAGAGGGACGTGAACATCCAACAGGCGACCTTCATGCTTTCGTTGGGTTTCCTGAAATTAAATCGCTTGAGGAAGAATTCTTGCCGTCGGAAGAGGTTGTTAAGAAGTATGAAGGTGCGCTTGGCTTTCAGCCTTAGAAATTAATACGGCTTTACAGCGTCCTTGATTGTTATGCGGTGCATAACACGGCGTTCCTTGGGGTAGTCGGAGATGGCATAGTGAGATACGCAGCGATTATCCCAAATGGCCAGTGTGCCTGGCTGCCACTTAAGGCGGCAGGTAAAAGTATCCTTGCTCACATGTTTCATGAAAAAATCGTACAGTGGCTGGCTCTCTGTTTCGCTCATCCCATCAAATCGCTCGGTTTGATCCCCTATATAGAGCGCTTTACGTCTGGTATCTGGGTGTGTGCGGATGAGAGGATGTATGCCGACCACATCGGTTCTGGCTTTTGGGCGGTGTAGCTTCCCACCCATGCCTTTCTCTGCGTACCAGTTATCACGGGACTTTCCTCCATACCGCTTGGTATTATCGCCGTTGTTGTAGGTTCGAAGTCGCCCGGCCAATTTTTTCATGCCAGGTGATAGGGCTTCATAAGCCGCGTAGAGATTTGTAAATAACGTATCGCCCCCGATCCTCGGTAATTCTCTTGCATAGAGAATAGTGAATTTGCAGGGCTTTTCGGAATACATTTGATCGGAATGCCAGCGATTTCCAAATGTTCTATCTTCACCAGGATTTTTGATGACTTCAAAGATTTCTGGATAGCCTTCGAGGCCTTTCATATAGGGATAGAAGTGGATGCCACCCCAACGTTTGCCGAATTTGAGAAAAGTATCTGGCTCAAGCGATTGATCACGAATGAACAATACTTGATAGTCCAAAAGCGCGCGTTTTAAATTTTTAAATTTTACTTGCGAGAGAGGCTTGGTGACATCAATGCCGTATATATCGGCACCAAGGCCGCCGGATGTCGGCACAATTGTAAAGTCAGGACAAGGCGGCGCATGTGGTGACAGCAAAATTTTCTCTTTCAGCTTAACTTGGGCCTACTTTTATTTCCTCAGAAAGGCTTATCGCCCTTTATTAGTAGTTTGTGTACCCGGCGTCGATATCCGTGATAATCGTTTAACGCTAGATGTAGGCAGCAACGATTGTCCCACATGGTGATGGTACCAACCTCCCATTGAAGGCGGCATGTGTGGTGCAATTGGCCGTTATGTGTTTTGAGATAAGTGAGTAGTGGCTCGCTTTCGGCATCGGTCCACCCGGCAATGCGTTCGGTGTGTGATCCGACATATAGCGCCTTGCGCCCGGTCTCTGGGTGCGTGCGAATAATGGGATGTTCGGAAATAGTTACCTCGTCCCCGGGGTCTTTCTGCTCCATTGTCGAAATGCCAGCATTCTGGCGTTGCATCCTTGTCAGGCCCGATGGATGTTTTTTGCTATCTCCGTTATTGACGCCCTTTAGCCCGCCTAACATTTCTTTCATACCATCTGACAGGGATTCGTATCCTAGATATGTGTTAGCGAAACATGTATCGCCGCCATGCGGTGGCATCTCATGGGCGAAGAGCATTGTCATTTTGGCAGGCTCAGTCCGGTAGTGCTGATCTGTGTGCCAACGGCCACCATTGTTCGCGGTTTCGTGTTTATCTTTAAAAATCTCGGTTATCTCTGGATGGCCATCGATAGGTGCATTGAATGCATGCGGCTGGAGGTCGCCGAAGCGGCGCCCAAATTCTTTTTGTTGATCCGGTGTGACATCCTGATCACGGATAGCGAGCACTTGGTATTGTAACCATGCTGAGTGAATGTCATCGAACGTTTCATCATCTAGGTTATTAACGTCTATGCCATGAATTTCAGCTCCCAGCGCGCCGGCGATGGGGGTAATTTTAAAGCGATTATACTCGCGGACTTTAACCGGCTGACTTTTAGCGACTTCGGCCATGGTCAATCTCCTGAAACGGTGGAAATGAAATTTTAATTCATAGTGCGTTCACGTGGCCTAGAGTCTAGCACAGTCTCAGAAAATATCGAGATAGCTGTCGGAAAAGCGCCGCTATATGATGGTTCATATGGCTTTGTCTTCCCGACCGAGGTATGAAAGCGTCATGACTGTTTCTCACCCTAGCTTGCCCGACGAGAAAATCGGCGTGCTGCTTATTAATCTCGGTACGCCTGAGGGTACGGATTATTGGTCCGTGCGCCGGTACCTTAGTGAATTTCTCAGCGATCGCCGGGTTATCGAAATGACCCCTTTCCTATGGCAGATGATCCTGCAAGGTATCATTCTAACTATTCGTCCAGGGCGCAGTGGTCGTGCTTATCAGCGAGTTTGGGATAAGGAGACCAACGAATCACCCTTGCGGAGGATTACTCGCGATCAGTCCGATGAACTGCGCACGGCTCTTGATGATAAGCGGTTAGTCGTTGATTGGGCGATGCGTTATGGCCAGCCGTCGATTGCGCAAAAATTGGAAACGTTACAGAAAGAAGGTTGTCAGAAGATTTTATTGGCAGCTCTCTATCCGCAATACAGCGCCACGACCACGGCAACTGCATATGACAAAGCTTTTGACGCATTGCGCGCCATGCGCTGGCAACCCGCAATCAGAACAATGGCGCCCTATCATGACCACCCGTCTTATATTGCTGCGTTGAAGTGTTCACTTGAAGAACACCTGTCCACATTGGGGTGGGAGCCGGATACTATTTTGGCGTCATTCCATGGTTTACCTAAGAAATATTTCGAAGCGGGAGACCCTTACTACTGCCATTGTGCGAAGACCACACGGCTACTTCGAGAGGCAATGGCATTTGATGATGATAAATTACAAATGACATTTCAATCCCGTTTTGGACCCGCGGCTTGGCTTGAGCCTTATACAGATGACGTTCTGTCTGATTTAGCTGCGAAAGGACGTAAGCAGGTTGTCGTATTAACGCCCGGATTTTCTGCAGATTGTCTGGAGACAATGGATGAAATAGAAAATGAAAGTTGTGCTCATTTTATGGAAGCGGGCGGAAAGAATTTTTCCCGAGTTTCTTGTTTGAACGCATCGGANCCAGGGATCTCAGTGCTGAAAGAATTGGTACTAACGGATCTATCTGGCTGGTCTATCTAATCAGAATTTTATCAAAATTATTTTGCTAATTTGGGTGCGTAGGAGCATCTAAATTTTTGGATTTATGCACTCCATTAAGTGATTTTTGGGGAAACTGTGTTGGGCTTATCCTACTTTTCCTCACTCCGTGGTAAATCAGATCACTTGTTGATTTGTGCTAACGGGGCCTCGCCGTTAGCGACACGCTGGATATTCGAAAAAGCAAAATCGAGGCGTCTCGTCCATGTGTCGATAGTTGTACCAGCCATATGCGGCGTAACAACTACGTTGTCCCGTCCGAACAACGCATTGTCATTTGACGTTGGTTCCTCTTCAAAGACATCAATACCCGCGCCCGCTATGACACCTTGGTCTAGGGCATTGATTAAATCGGCTTCGACGGTGACNGGNCCCCGTGCCGTAGCAATGAAAATAGAAGTAGGTTTCATCTTTGCGAATGCAGCTTTGTTCATCATGCCACGCGTTCCCTCGTTGAGGGGTGTATGAACGGAAATTATGTCGGAGTTCTTCAACAGATCGTCAAATGACATTTGTGTTGCCTTGAATTCATCCTTCACAGACTGGGCAACTTCGATAGGATCAAAAAATGCGACATTGGNCAGAAAGCCATTCGCGATGCGCGCAACTTCCTGTCCTATATTCCCGAAGCCTACTATGCCAACTTGTTTGCCGCGCAGTTCCCGCATTTCTAAAACATGACGATGGCCTAGCCACTCGCCATTATGTAGCCCGTTATGGTGAGCCGGGAGTTTTTTATAAACAGATAGCATGAGCATAATAGCGTGTTCGGCCACTGTCGGCGCATTTGCTCCACCATTATTAGCAATAGGGATCCCCGCTTTTGTGAATGCATCAATATCAAGCCTGTCGAACCCAGCGCTGAGAACTTGGAAAATTTTCGCTTTCTCTGCGACGTCAAAGTCATCGAAACCCCGCCCATAGCAAATGAGATAGTCGGCCTCGGCAACATGTCCTCGCCGCGTCTCATCGCTGTCTTGTTCTTCCGTAAAAATAAGTTTGAAACCGTCTGGAACATCAGCGTGTGCTTTTTCTAACACCTCTTCGGGTGTATGGCCGGCACGATAGAGGAAAACGATTTTTTCTTGATTANTCATGTTTGATACCCCAATTGCTTCAATCTCTTTTTAATCCTGCGGAAAGCCATATCCTTATTTGCGAGCGGTTTCTAGTATCCACCTATCTTTGTATGTGAAGAAAAAAGCGCTAAAGATGGTCGTGCCTTATAATTCANAGGAGAAAATAAATGGCGCTCAAGATTGGCTACCTACTACCGACACGGGAACAGATTATGGAAGGTCGGCCAGAAGCGGCGCCGCTGTTAGACCTTGCCGAGAAGGCCGAAGGGCTTGGCTATGATTCTTTATGGATTGGTGATTCCATTTTAGCCAGACCGCGGCACGATCCATTGACCCTAATGTCCGCTGTGGCCGCGCGTACTAAGACACCGGAAATCGGTACGGCAGTTTTGTTGCCGGCACTTAGAAATCCGGTAGTCCTGGCTCATCAAGTGGCAACAATCGATCAAATAAGCGAGGGACGCATAATCCTTGGGATGGGTATTGCTGCTGACGTTCCAAACATTCACGCTGAATTCGAGGCCTGCGGTGTGCCTTGGGATAAGCGAGTAGGTCGTTTTCTTGAAGGCATTAGATTATGCCAAGCGTTATGGACTGGCGAGCCAGTTGATTGGGACGGACGATGGAAAGTTGAGCAAGGAGTAGTTGGTCCCGTTCCATATCGTAAAGGTGGTCCGCCGATTTGGGGAGGTGGTGCAGTGCCCGGCGCATTGAAGCGCGTTGCAAAAAATTTCGATGGCTGGTTCCCAACGGGTCCAGATGCTTTGGGGTTTGGTGAACGTTTGGCTGAGGTAAATAAACTAACAAAAGAGGCGGGGCGAAATCCTGATGATGTGACGAAGGCAATTTATCTAACGATTGCCATCGACGATGACGAAGTAAAAGCCGACGAGCGCATCGACTCATATCTGGTGAACTACTATGACGCTCGTCCGGATATCCTTAAAAAACGTCAGGCATGCTTCGGTGGTTCGTTGGAAAATGCGATTGAGTGGCTGCAAGGCTATGTAGACCAGGGCGCGCGTCACATTGTTTTGCGTTTTGCGGGCGATCACGAACAAAATTTGGAACGCCTTGCGGGTCTTGCTGGAAGGCTGAAATGTAGCTAGGGGATTGTGAAGGTTAGGCGACACTGAGCCTATATTTAGCTGAAAATGCCAATTTCAATCCAGCGTGGGTATGCTTCCGATGACGGATAGGGAGCCATCGACTGATCTTCGGACGAAAATGATTTCCCCTGATGAGGGAGAGTATCCCGTTAAGGCATCGATGTTAACTTGATGACTGACTAAAATTGTCGGAATGCTCAATGGCACAGTCTTAATCCAACGCTTAATCTCTATAGTTTGATGTTTCTCTCTCTCAAAATGCTCAAAAAATGAATTGAGAGAGGTTAATTCTGANACCTTTCCAAGGTTTAAAAGCCGTGCAGTATCCAAGCATCTGCACCACTGACTGGAATATACTGCTGCTTTGCTAATTCCGTTTGACCTAAAGAGGTCGCCAATTTTCTTTGATTGGTAGCGTCCCTCCGCGTTCAAATTTCGTTGTGTCGCACAATCGTTAACTTGAAAGTGGTCAGGGTCGCCATACCCAGGCGCAAGAGCGTGGCGAATTAAAACAAAATGATTACCTGCCTTTAACCCATTCCAGAGGTTATCCGCATACCCAACTCCTCCACTTCCCAGAAGCATAGTAAGAAATAGACATATGGCGGCAGGCAAGTTTTTCATACGGAGAGTCTGACAGAGAAGATGCGTAAGGGGACGAGGAGATTAGGTGGGCGGAGTAACTATTCGTTACCGTCACCGACAGTTNTAGAGATGATTTCACCATTATAAATTTCATAAGATAATTTGTTTGGGTTACAACACACTACACAGTCATAAATCTCTGAATTATGACCCATAAAATCATCATGAAATTCCAGATCAACCTCAAATTCCTCAAAGCAGAAATGACACGTAATTTTATGTTCCAGGTTGCCTTTCACACTAAAGCCTTTGTATTTCTTTCTTAGGTGACTGCCTAATGCACAAAACGTTTATACCCGTAATTTCTAGCTCCGATAAATATGGGTGGTTATAATAACAAGTATAGAAAATTCATTGGCAGCAAGGTGTGATAGGCTTTTCTACTTACCATTCAAACAACAAGGCCTGCTTGATGAAAAACTTCCTAGCATGAGGGTCCCTCGGCTATTCTTGGGGCTTCTTGTGATTCTTGGCCTTGCCGGTGTCGTGCCGATTGGAAGCCACGCCTCTAACGAATCTTCCCAACCTATCCACATTGGACATACAAAGAAAATCGTAAGGGATGTTCGCGGTTCTTTTGCCGGGAAGCCAGAGCGAAGGATTGTCAAAGCCGATAAAGTTTTTTTTGGCCAAAATATTATTACAGCCGATAAATCCGCCGTCCTGATCCGTTTTCGTGACGGCTCTACTTTGGAGCTTGGAGCCGACGGAATGTTGATCCTCAATGAGATGGTTTTTAATCCTTTCGAGGGGCGATCGCGACGAACCGTATCTTTGATCCATGGCGCTTTTAGGTATGTCTCTGGATTAGCCATTGATGGCCAGAAAATGACGATAAATACTCCCAAAGGAACAATTGGGATAAGAGGATCGGCTGTTTCTGGAATTGTCCACCCGGATATACCATTATTTGTTCATGTNTCAAATGGGGAAGCGATTTTCATTAATGATGCAGGCAATTCGCGGCTTGTGGACGGAGAAGCAATCGCTATTCCGTCCAAGGACACGCCACCCATCACCCCCGACCAAATGCCGCCGACCATAACGGCTCAAGCCTTGAAGCATATAAAAAGCCGACTAGGCGAATTAGTGGCCATAACAGGTGATCAGGATCCATTAAGTGATGAACAGCGTCAAGATGACGCCACGGCCAATGCTATACCCATTGCCCAGCAGGAAAGTAAGATCACTCTGACGGCTCTACCAAAAAAATCCGCCCCGCCTCTCCCTGTAATTCCATTACTGAGTAAGGGAGGGGTAGAGGGGTTTTTTATCGGTGGTCAGTCTAGCCGGAAACATGAAGAAATCTTGCAGCGGTTTGAGAATGAAGCTCAGGAATCAATGGCTTTCATCTCAGATTATACATCTGAAAGACAGCGTGTTAATGAAATNAATGTTAAGGNAGGAACCATCGAAGTCATCACCGGAGCAGTCGAAAAATCAACTTCCAACGATATGATCTCTATTCTCGTTGAAAAATCAGTACGATCCAATCCATCCCAGGCCAAGGCGATTGGACAAGCGGCTCTTCAAGCAAACCCCGGAGCTCTATCGGTCATAACAGACAGCATACTGACTGCCATGCCCGAAGCCGCAGGTTCTATTTCCCAATGGTTGGTGATCGATGGCGAAGATGGAAAAGATATTAAAAATGATCCACCTTCAGAGTACATTCCTATAGTCGATTAAAGTACTTCCGCCTCCCATAGCGGAGGTTTGACAACGAAGTTCAGATAGTCCGTTTTATCATTTAATGTTATACACTTAGTGGCGGACGGGGAGGGATTCGAACCCCCGGAACCTTTCGGCTCAACGGTTTTCAAGACCGCCGCATTCAACCACTCTGCCACCCGTCCTTTGTTCGAAAAAGAAATTTAGGATAACCTGACCTTAAGTTTAAATTTGTTTCTGCAGAGCGTTACCCAATCTAAGGCTATTTGCGACCCTGATACTATTTAGGATGCGTTGTCGTCTATTACAAAGTTAGCCGGACGAAATAGTAATAACTTCCTCAATTATAGTAACCTTTAATTTATGAGTGCTTTTGAATTTTTGGATGGTATTTTGAGATAATTGAGGTTAGACAATCTTTACAACGTAATAGATGGTTCTGGTAACTCGCGGTTTCGGTTAGCAGAAAGAACATGGAGTGGAGCTAATGCGTTTTTTCTTAGAGATTGGAAAAGTCGTTGGGTCGCGTGTCTGGCTGCTGGCATTAATGATCTTAATAGTTGCAGGTGCTTTCAATATTCATAGTGCTCAGGCTGGGCCTAATAATGTTGGCGCTAAAAAATGCAAGGAGTGTCATAAGGCTGAGCATGGTGTTTGGAAAGGCACTAAGCATTTTAAGTCCTACCGCAAAGTTCACAAGAATAAAAAAGCCAAAAAAATCGTGAAAGCTGTTGGTGGCAAGCGGATGAAAAAAACAGCGCTTTGCAAGACATGTCACTACACAACGGACAAAAAGGATCGGCCGAAATCTGGCCCGAGTTGCGAAAGTTGCCATGGTGCTGCAAAAAATTGGATCAATATTCATAACGATTACGGTAAGGGTAAAACCCGTGAAACTGAAGATGCGGCGCATAAGGCTGCCCGTAAGAAAAATGCCACAGCAGCTGGCATGATTTGGCCCTCTGAGACCTTTGACGTAGCTATGAATTGTAACGGCTGCCATGGCCTTGGAAACGTTCCAAACGGAGGTGACATAGCAAAAATGCTTGATTCTGGTCACCCGCTTAATGCCGGCTTTGAACTTGTGAAATACAGTCAGGGCTCAGTTAGGCATCGCTTCTATCCGCCAAAAGTCACTGAGAATCAGAAGATGACTAAAGCACAAATGTCTGCGATGTTCGTAGCTGGTCAAGCAGCTTCTCTGGTTGCCGCGACAAAGGCGATCAAGAAAAGCAAGCATGCGAAGTTCGTTGCCGCTCAGAAAGAACGTATAGCATTGGCGAAGAAAGTCTTGGCTGCGGTAAAGGGTTCAGTGCCGGCAGCGGGTAAGGTCCTGTCTTCACCAACTGCAGCAAATGGACGTGCCTTATCGAAGGCTGTAGCGGGCAAAGATTTGACCGGTGCTGTTGGGAAATGGTTGCCGACAAGCTTTAAATAACTCAGGAAATAGTGCCGGCAGAAAAAATCGTGTGCTGACAACGAGTTTTTCTGCCGGTTCGTTAATCTAGATTGCTAATCGTTTTAGGTTCTGTCAGCCAATAATAAAAAAAAGCTTCTAAGATAATTAAGAGCTTCTAAGACATGGGGTCACTTTAAATGAGCGCTATTCCCGCCGGTCCGACTATCGCGCGCCCACAGCGATGGGATTCTCCATTTGATTCTGAAATGACCGACGAAATGGTTGAAGGGCTTCTTGAAGTCAAGGAAATTGCCGGCATACAAGCCGATAAATTTCCGGCGAGGATTCCGCTCGAGGGTATCCTAAAGAATGACACGCGCATTATTAAGTATGAATCTGGCGATATTATAGTTCGTCAAGGCGATTACGGGAACTCAGCTTTTTTAGTTCTAGATGGTGATCTGCGTGTAGTTGTTTCTCCCGGATTGCCGGAGGACATAATAGGTCGCAGCGATGAAACGCAGCGTACTTTCTTTAATTCTTTATCCCAGCTATGGACTAATAGTTGGTTTCCAGAAGTTCGCGATGATTTTTCGGCATCTAAGACAGGGCTCAGACATAGCGAGGACAAGACAGATGCGGTTCGTGGCGTCTTTTTACAGGATGTTCCCGCTGTCCTCGATCAACATAAAACGGTTGTTTTATCTGAGGGAGCTTTGTTTGGAGAGCTTGCGGCTCTTGGGCGAGTTCCTCGTACGGCTAGTATTTTTGCTGAGGGCGAAGCCACGCTGCTGGAAATTCGATGGCAGGGCCTTAGGGAGCTGCGGAATTATGATGAAGGATGGCGCCGAATCATAAATCAACGGTATAGAGAAACGGCGCTGCGTACGCATCTTAATGAAACACCAATGTTTAAAGGTCTCAGCGATGAAGTAATGAAAAAAATTGCTGATCAATGCTTATTTGAGACCTATGGCAGTTTTGAATGGCATACGTCCTTTAAGCAGGCTCGCAACAGAGGCATTGATAAAGAACCCATTATTGCTCGCGAGCGAGAATATCCAGATGGGCTATTGTTAATTCGAGCCGGATTTGCGCGCGAATCAATCAAACATGGCAACAGCCGCCGCACGGTAACCTATTTAGGGGCGGGGGATCATTATGGATTGGAAGAATTATATGCTGCGTGGAAAAATCCAGATGATGCAGATGGTGCACTCAAATCATCGCTGACCTCCCTAGGGTATGTGGATGCCATTCGCGTACCTGCGACTGTCCTCGAAGAATTTATTTTCCCAAATATGTCTCCACCGGAAAGTCGAATTGAGAAGGTGCGATCTCGTTCGATTGATCAGGATTCCCTGTTAGAGTGGGCCGTCGAAGAGCGTTTTATCAATGCTCGGAAAGCTATGGTCATCGATATGGACAAGTGCGTGCGATGCGATGATTGCGTTCGCGCGTGTGCGTCAACCCATGGAGGGAACCCGAGGTTCCGACGTCATGGTAAAACCCATGATCATTGGATGGTAGCAAACGCTTGCATGCACTGTGTTGATCCTGTTTGCATGATTGGTTGCCCAACAGGCGCAATTCATCGGTCTCTCAGCGGTGGTAGGGTCATCATCAACGATAAAACATGTATTGGCTGCGGTACTTGTGCGAATTCCTGCCCCTATAATAATATTTCAATGGTCAATATTGCAGATAGTGATGGCACGCGAATTGTTGATGAAGCAACTCACAAGCCAATTATGAAAGCAACTAAGTGTGATCTTTGTACAGGGCAGCTTGGTGGGCCCGCTTGCGTACGTGCTTGTCCTAATGGTGCTTTGAAAAGAGTGAGTTTCAATGAATTCGATGCCTAATCCGGACATAAAGCCTGCGAATAGTTCCGATTCAAGCGTGTGGCAAAAGCTCAGTCAGCCTTCTCGCGACTTAATTTTATTTACAGTAATCGCTGTGTCGGGGATTTTTGGACTTTTTTTATTGCTTGACGGGTATGAGAAAAGTTTAGTTCGAACCGATACGCTCACGGGATATATTCTCTTTTCGCTGTTTATCTTTTTAGGCGCACTAAACTCACGTAAAAAATTATCGATGATCCCGTTGGGTCGAGCGAGCTTATGGCTTTCAGCACACGTTGTTTTTGGCGTTGCTGCAGTCGGATTATTCTGGCTTCATACCGGAACGATTTGGCCGCTCGGACTTTATGAACAGTTACTGACCGCAATATTTTATTTGGTGGCAATCAGCGGTGTGGTTGGGTTCCTGCTCTATCGCATAGGTGCTGGGCAACTGACGCAAACAGGCGTGGAGGTTATCTACGAACGTATACCGGGTGAATTATACGAAATTCGGGAAAAGTCGGAAAAAATCGTATTGGAGTGCACTGAGGAGACTGGCAGCGATACGCTCGCGAAACATTACGAAGATACTTTGAGTTGGTTCTTCCGTAAGCCTCGGTTTTACTGGCAAAATATTTTCGGTTTACAAAGTGCAGATCACTGGATGCGTTTTCACGCAGGGTCTGTAGCTCGGTATCTTGATGAGAAAGAGACAGCCCATTTTGATGAGCTGATGACGTTGATGCGTGTTAAACGCAAGATTGATCACCACTACGCCGCGCAGGATTTAATGAAAAAGTGGCTTTTGGTGCATTTACCATTGTCGATAGCGTTACTTGTTTTGGCTGTTTGGCATTGGTTCTTGATTGAGGTTTACGCGATATGATCCTTGATCAAGACAAATTTAAGCAGGAAAACAGCGCCTATGAACGGCCGAACTTTCCCTTTCGCTGTGGTCGTGCCCTGAAGTGGGGCAAACCTTGTGCCCATGGTCCAAACAATGACGGCACGTGCGGTGGCGTTTCGGAATGTCGTCCTTTTAACGACAATGGTCGTTGGCTCTGTCGAAAGACTGGCGGTTCTTGCGGTGATGGTCCGTTACCAACGGGTGAATGTTCGCAGCGACAACTTCCATGTCAGCCTTCAAGAACCATCCGCGGCATTCGTATGCGTCTGGCGTTCACATTTATGGCAGCTATGGTGGCCTTAATCGCCGCATTTGGATTTGGCGGCGGAGGAGGAGACGAGGGTGGAGTTTTTCTAAGTCCAGGACCAATATCGGGTATTCATCAAAACTTTACCGCTGATGCTGGGTGTGAATCGTGCCACAAGCCACATAACAAAAGTGCTGGCGGCGTTATAGCTGCAGCATTTTCGAAGTCTGGTCCGTCTGAGTCTTGCACCGACTGCCATGGGTTTGCTGGTTCGGCGACTGCAGCGCATAATGCTTCTTTTGCTGCTGGGTCGACTGCTGCTGGGTCGCCTCACTTGCTTAAAACTCAATGCAGTATGTGCCATACGGAGCACAAGGGTGTTGACGGAAAAATAACTAAGATGACAGACGAGCAGTGCCACGCTTGTCACAAGGTAAAGTTCGACTCCTTCACAAATGGACATCCGGCGTTTTCGGCAAACTTCCCAAGTCGCCAACGTGCTAAAATTGCGTTTAGCCATACGACGCATTTGGAAAAACACTTTGTTGATCCGCGGAACAAGGAGAATGCGCCGAAAGAGCGGTGTGTTAGCTGTCATAATGTAAGCAAAGCAGCGCAGGTCGTGCCTGTTAAATCCTATAAAGAAATGTGTTCCAGTTGCCATGATGATGCGATTAAGGAAAGTTCTATGGTGTTTTTCCGCTTGCCGGAGTTCACCGACGATCCATTTGCTGGCAGTAAAACGACGCCAAGTATGGCTGAGGCGAAGAAGGAATTCGAAAGTGTATCCACGGAGCCGTTAACGTCGATTACCGCGCATTTGTTAAAGGTTGAAGCGGACGATCCCGAAGGCTACTCGGAGGCTGCTGGACAATTGCTCCGCGATATGGAGGAAACAGGCGTTGAAGCCTTCGCTCCTCTTTTGGAAGAGGCCGGCGGTAATCCAGTTTCTATGCTGCACGGGATGCCAGCAGAATTGACGAAGGCACTTACTAGCGCGTGGGCGGCCAATAAAGAGTATGAGCCGATAGGCTCTGAGGCGACCGGTGGCTGGTTTGCCACAGAATTGACGATTGGCTATAAGCCATCAGGTCATGGAGACCAGGTCGTTAAGGCGTGGTTAGATTTTGCGGCGAAACATGGGGCCGAATCACCGTTGGCTGAGTTGATGGATCCATCTGAAGGACCAGGCGCTTGCATCAAGTGTCACGCTGTCAGCCAAGTAGCTAAACAAGCGAAGGATGAGAAAGCACTGAAAATAGAGTGGGGTGCGGTGGATCGTTCGAAATCGCCCTTCTTTGCCTATAACCATGAACCCCATTTGAATTTTTTAAAAGTTGGTGCATATTGCGAAACGTGCCATAAAGTTGACCCGGGAGCAGATATTTCCAAGGCTTTCAAGCAATTTGATCCACTGATTGCTTCGAGCAGCTTTAAACCTATCAAGAAAGAAACTTGTGCGGAGTGTCATGGGCGTGGTGCTGTCGCACAAAATTGTTTAGAATGTCATAAGTATCATAATGAACCTGCAATCAATAAGTCTCTGGGTCCGTTGGCCACAAAATAGAATAACTGGAAAAAGTGACGAAGAAATGAAGATGTCCCTGCTTAATACCCTTTTTAAAACCTTTTTGACGCGCGGTTTTGCTGCATTTTGCGCCATTTCCGTTCTTGTGTCGGGGCTTAGCCTCACATTCGCGAAGGTTAGCTTTGCACAAGACCAGAAGGTTGCATCGGCACCGGCTAAAGCAGATGCAAAAAGTGGAAAAAAAGCAAAAGCGGCGAGTGAATCGCATGCGGATTTGTTTGCAAAAGAAAGCTATCCGCGTGCGTCTCAATGTGGTGCGTGCCACACTAAGATTTACAAGGAGTGGGCCTCTTCAAACCATGCTTATGCATCTATTTCGCCGATGTTCCACAAGTTTGAACAACGTATTTATGATTTAACTCAGGGAACAATGGGTAGCTTTTGTGTTCGCTGTCATCAGCAAGTTGGCACCCAGCGCGGAGAACCGAGAGAGCTACCGTTGTGGGAACGCTCTCAAGTAGCACGTGAAGGCATCACTTGTGTGACCTGTCATCGTGTCAACGAAGAATTCGGTAAGGTCAATGGCGAGCGGCGTATTATTCCCGGTAATATCCATAAACCTGTTTACGGCACAGCAAAGGGTAGCGTGTTTGCGGATATGGTTAAGCAAAAGGCCGACTATAAAATGGCCACGAACGCAAAAGACCGCGGCGCCAAAGTCCACGCAAAGGTAGTTAAATTTACGCCAATTAAAAAATCCGAGTTTTGTGTGTCTTGTCACCAAGTCGCCGTTAATCTCGGCATTAAGCTTGAAGTTGTCTGGGAACAGTATCGTGACTCGCCAGCCTTCAAGGCAGGCGTCTCGTGTCAAGATTGTCATATGGGTAAAGTTCCGGGCAGAGCTGAGGGATATGATACGGCGCCGGTGGCAATCGTAAACGGCAAAGAGATAAATCCAGGTCGTAAGCATAGTAACCATGCATTCTACGGCCCAGGCTATCCAATAGCCCATCCTGGCATCTTTCCGCATAACCCAGAGGGGGAGCAGTGGTCCATTCAAAAATGGTTGAAGTTTGATTACAGAGCTGGATGGGGTACCCCAGAGTTTGAAGAGAAAATTGAGAAAACTATGGAGGCCTTCAGCCCTGTCGATGATGCGACGGGTACACTAGGAGTTATCGATATAGCGCGTGCGCTTGACGAGTTAAAAGGGGCTCTAAAATCGATGCAGCCTCGCGTGTCTGCTGGAAAATGGCTTGAATATCCACTGAACACCGCAACCGAAGCGTTAAATGCTCTCGGGGAAGTTGTGGAGAACGATGGTAAAGATGCCGAAGCTCGTGATGCGCTTGTAAAACAAGCTGAGGTTGTCAGAGTCCATGCTAGCAAACTCGGTAATGCCGGAGCCGCAACAGCCGCCTCTTCGATGGGGGCAACTGCAGCGAAGTTTAAAGGTACTTGGGCAAGTGGCAACGCGGTTGCGACGGTTGATGCGGCCAAGAAATATTTGAAAGCGATCAGTAATGCCAAAAATTCCGATGGACGATTGGCTGCTTATCAGTCGCTAGTGGATGCAGAAGCGTCACTTCGAAAAGCTGCCGCGCCTGGGTTGAAATTAGCATCTGCGGTTTCAGCTTCTAAAGCCGGTTTCTCGGTTGATTTTCCGACTGCGTGGACCGATCCAGGTGATCGTGAGGAGGCAAGAGCTGTTGTCGAGGACAACCTTGTAGCGCTTGAGGAAAAGCGTGAGTTACGGCGCCAGGTAATGGAAAATGGTGGAACTATTGACGGGCCGTTCTTTAGTGGAAGCCCTAAAGTTGGTGGTTCTTTGGACTTTAAATACGTAATTAAAAATACGAACTCTGGGCATAATTTGCCATCAGGTTCCCTTGGTGCTCAACCAGAGGTTTGGCTAAATGTTGCTCTGACTGACCCTGATGGTAAAAATATCTGGGAATCAGGATACGTCGACAGTAACGGTGATTTTGCAGACAACCATTCGTTGGATGTGGCTGCAGGTAAAATAAAATTCGACAAGCAATTGTTTAATTTGCAGACGAAGTTTTTGACAACGAATGTTAAAGGGACTGACCGTGAAATGTACCTGCCGGTTTCCTTTGACATCGATCAGCGACCGTTGCTGCGTCCGGCACCGCAACCGACGACTGTTATCAATCATCCACCATTTGCACGGATGGAGGGTCGCTCCATGCCTCCACTGTCAACACGGAATGTAAAATATTCGGTGCCTAGTGAGCTGATGAAAAAGCCAGGGAAATACAAATTATCTGTGCGTATGAGAACAAGAGCAGAGCCGATCTACTTTATGCGGTTTGTACAGGCGACCCCGGAAATGGAGCGGACCATGAACCAATGGATGTTGGATGTTCATCCGTATTCAGTAGAATTTGATGTAAAGTAGGTGGGTGGTAAGGAAAGTTTATAAGAAGATTTAGACTTAAGAATTAAGGTCGATGTAGGAAAATGCGCGACCGGATAAAAAAGTTGGAGAGGAGCAACTCCATTGTTTACTGACTGTACTAAAAACCACTTTTGTGTGCGGGCAGCGATTATTGCCGCAGGATTTGCAATTGCTATTTGTAGCACATCGACGTCTGCGTGGAGTGCCGATGCGCCGGTTAAGATGTCATCGGAAGCGAAAAAAATCCCGTTCGACCCAAATTTATTCCGCCCAGACCCGCAATACGAGGACAAACCCTATAGCGCACCGAAGCAAATTGAGATTTATGGTGGTAAGTCGAGTATGGATGTTCCGCGTCCTCTTCTTGAGCTAGGACGTCCGATCTACACGGAAGGCCCTTTTTCGGAGGGTTATAACCTTATAGGCAGAAAGAATATCGTTGATCCCGCACTTTCTGTTTACGGCGATATCAAGACTGCATTTGGCTTCAATAAAAACGGTGACCAGGATCAGGCCATACTCGCAACCCAGTTAAACCTCGATGTGGATTTAAAGTTAACAGGAACAGAGCGTATTCATGCGTTTTTTAAGCCTTTGGATAAGGGCGGGCAATTTACCAGTATTGAACTTTTTGGTTTTGGTGACGAAGACCAACCACGACTTGAGCTGGATTTAGATCCGGAGACTATCTTTTTCGAAGGTGACATGGGAGCCATTGTGACTGGACTCACCGATGAATATCAAACCTTCGATTTTCCGTTTTCTATCGGCTATATGCCACTTCTCTATCAAAACGGCATTTGGATGGATGATAATATCATCGGCGGTGCTTTTGCTATTCCAGCGTTAAATAGTCCTAAACTCGATATATCGAATATGGACATATCGGTTTTTGCTGGTTTTGACCGGGTCACTACACAAGCTATTAAGGACAGCCGTGGCGATAATGCTGATCATAATGTCGATATTTACGGTATCGCGACTTTTGTTGAAGCGCTTGAAGGTTACTGGGAAGCGGGCTTTGGCATTATTGATGGTGAGAGTGATTTCAAGGACTTAGATTATTACAGTGCGACGATAGCGTTTTCAAAGCGGTATGGAGGGTGGCTTTCAAACAGTGTACGCTTCCTGGCTGCGTTCGGACAAGATCGAGATAACAATGTCCAGCAAACCGCGGACGGTCAGCTTCTTTTGATAGAAAATTCTTTGATCACGCATTTGCCGAGCACTCTGGTGCCATATTTAAATGTGTTCGCAGGTTTCGATCGTCCTCGGCAACTGGCTGATGATAACGGGCCCTTAAAAAATACTGGTATTAATTTTGAGGCTGACGCACTGAGCCTGTTCCCGAATTTGGATGATACTGGGCATGATACTTGGGGGGGTGCACTGGGGGTTGAGTATCTATTCAGTCTGGACCAGCAACTCGTTGTTGAAGTCGCGACAGTTCAGATTATTGGCGATGCTAACGAAGTTGGCCGTGCTGCTAAAGACGATCAGTATGGATTTGGCGTTCGTTATCAACGGCCACTCGGTCACAAAGGTGGTGAATTATCGAGGTGGATTGTGCGTTTGGATGGAATGTATGGATTATTCAAGGATAACGACGATATTGCTGGGGCTCGCCTTGAATTCAGGCGCAAGTTTTAAATTTCAGGTTTAATTTATGGTTTCCATCTTAATTCAATACACATCTTTTGCGATATTAGCGGCGGCTTTAGCGTATTTAGCGCTTTTGGTTTACCGAAGCTATGGTGCCAGCATCGCAGCCACTGCTAATGCTGAAATTGAGCAAAAAATTCTAGCGGCTCGCGTGGGCGAAATAATGGATCGCCGACGCGTTTTCACACAAAAAGAAGAGTTATCCTGGCAGGGATTCCGTAAATTCGAAGTTGTCGAAAAAAATGACGAGGGTGGGGATATTTGTTCGTTTTACCTTAAACCCCATGATCGTCGGGATTTGCCGCCGTTTGAGCCTGGGCAGTATTTGACGTTCCAGTTGGATACGGGCGAAACCAAGCCTCTTATCCGATGCTATTCTTTGTCGGATAGCCCTAAGGCCGAATATTATCGTGTTTCGATTAAGCGTTGCCCGCCGCCTCGTGATAAGCCAGAAATTCCCCCGGGACGCTCGTCAAACTTTTTTCACGACTCCATCAATGTTGACGACATTTTAGATGTTAAGGCTCCGTCTGGAAAATTTTTTCTCGATACCAACCGCCAGACACCAGTAGTTTTAATCGGAGGTGGCGTCGGAATTACACCAGTGATGTCGATGCTCAATCAAATCGTTGAATCCGGCAGCAAACGCGAAACCTGGTTTTTCTATGGTGTTCGTAACAAAGCCGAAGAGGTGATGGGTGATCATTTAAAAGCGATTGGGGCCGCTCACGATAATATTCAAGTACGTATTTGTTATTCTAGGCCAGGCGACGATGACGTTGAAGGTGAGGATTACCATCACGCTTGCCGTGTGGGGGCAGACTTATTCAAGGAAGTCCTGCCATCTAATAATTATGATTTTTACTTTTGTGGCCCACCGCCAATGATGAATACGCTGTTCGAGGGGCTGCGAGAATGGAACGTGCCTGAAGCTAACATTCACTACGAAGCATTTGGTCCAGCCACAGTTAAGAAGAAGAAAGAGGCGGATGACGCAGCTAAGCCAGAGGGTGATGGCGCAAAGAAAGCAAAAACATTTAATGTTATTTTTGATAAGTCGGGCAAGACAATTGAGTGGGACCCTGATGCAGAGACTTTATTAGACTTTGGCGAAGCTAATGGTATAGCGATGGATTCCGGCTGCAGAGCGGGCAATTGCGGTACATGCATTACCGCGATTAAAAAGGGGAATGTAGCTTACGTATCTGAGCCTGGGGACCCGCCAGAAGAGGGATCTTGTCTGGCATGTATTTGCACACCCGATGGGGAATTGGTTGTCGATGCCTAGCACCTAATCCATGACGAAAAGATATCTGGCCTTGCACCTTTCAAGAACGTTAGAAAATTTTTTTATAAGAGCAATTTTTTTAAACAATATGGTGACTTCAGAATCACCAAACCATGGAGAGATTTAAATGTCGAAGGCTCATGAAAGCGATGCAAAAACAAAAGAATATTTAGAACGTTATATGGAAGGTGTGCAAAAACGTAATCCTGGTGAACCTGAATTTGTTCAAGCGGTTTACGAGGTTGCCTCGTCTATATTTCCTTACATCGCTGATAAGCCAATGTATCACGAGATGCAAATCTTGGAGAGAATGGCCGAGCCGGAACGTGTCATTTCGTTCCGTGTTCCATGGACTGATGATAAAGGAAATATTCGTACCAATCGAGGCTGGCGTGTGCAGTTCAATTCGGCGATTGGTCCGTACAAAGGCGGTATTCGTTTTCATCCGAGCGTAAATCAGTCAATCCTGAAATTTCTCGGCTTTGAGCAAACTTTTAAAAACAGTTTGACCGGTCTGCCGATGGGCGGCGGTAAAGGTGGTGCGAATTTTAATCCAAAAGGAAAAAGTGATAATGAGGTTATGCGTTTCTGCCAATCGTTTGTGACGGAACTGTATCGTCATATTGGTGCAGACACCGACGTTCCTGCTGGCGACATTGGCGTTGGCGGACGCGAGATTGGATTCATGTTTGGGCAGTACAAGCGCATCACTAATGAATTTGTTGGTGTGCTTACTGGTAAGGGCATGGAATTTGGTGGATCGAAAATGCGGACCGAAGCTACAGGTTATGGCGCTGTCTTTTTCCTGCGCAATATGTTGGCACAGCACAAAGATGCAATCGATGGCAAAAAGGTATTGATTTCTGGTTCTGGTAATGTCGCCACGCATGCTGCGGAGAAATGTCTGCAATTAGGTGCAACACCAATTACACTATCGGATTCGGGCGGCTTCGTTCATTGCGCAGATGGCTTTACCCAAGAGCAGGTCGATTGGATTAAAGAACTCAAGGGAGCACGTCGCGGACGTATTTCTGAGGCAGCCGATGAATTTAACAACGTGACATTCCACGAGGGACGTCCTTGGGGTATCGAAGCCGATTGTGCGATCCCGTCTGCCACGCAGAATGAAGTTAACGCGGAAGAGGCTGCTGTGATGATTAAGAATGGTGTAATGGCAGTCGCTGAAGCGGCTAACATGCCATGTGAACAAGGGGCTGTGGATTCATTCATGGAAGCAGGCACTCTTTTCGGTCCTGCAAAAGCTGTAAATGCCGGTGGTGTGGGTGTCTCAGGTTTAGAGATGAGCCAAAATAGTGCTCGTATTTCCTGGGATGAGGACCACCTACGGAAACTGCTGGAAGACATGATGCGTGATATTCATGATTCCTGTGTTCAGTATGGCGGAGACGGTGATAAAGTGAATTATTTGCAAGGCTCTAATATAGCAGGTTTTGTTAAGGTTGCCGACGCAATGCTTAGCTACGGTCACGTTTAGGCCATATAACTTATGAATTAAACGCCCTGGCTAACGAAAGCCGGGGCGTTTCTCGTTTAATGTCAAACCAGATTCAGTGCAATAGGGAAGGTGTGAAGCACCACTCTATATAGTTGCGGCCATACTTGGGTTATCCTCGTTTAGGGTAAGGCGCCACATTTCACGTTTATTGTTCTTGTAGTCGAAACCAGTCGCAGCATGAATAGTAGAGCGGTTATCCCAAGCAACTATATCGCCAGGTTGCCACTCCCACTTTACACTAAATTCGGGTCCGGTGAGGTAAGGCAAAAGATCACGCAGTATAAGTACGCTTTTATCCTCGACGCCTTCAAGATCCCAGTGGTCGAGGTCCGACTGTTTTATCTGTTGTCCGATCGGTACTATTGCGCAAGTAGAACTGTTAAGTCCGTAAACAGCTACTTCCCCGGTTAGTGGATGTTTGAGTACTAGTGGTACTCGATTAGGCGGGTTTTCGGCACGCTGTTCAGGAGTAAGGACAGGATACTCAGGGGAATAAGCATTAATTTTTTTATCATGATGTGCGAGGGAACACACAGCTTCTAGGCTTGCTAAATCCTGCTGTTTTTCGGTATCCAGGCGTTCGTAAGCAGTCCGCATATCAGAAAATAGCGTTGCACCGCCCGCAGGCGGCGCGATTTTACAATGAAAAACTGAGCCGATGGGAGGTTTCTCTCGGAAGGTAGAATCCGTATGCCACACTGGCCTTCGTGTTTTCGGGTTGTAGCGAATATCAGTATCATCTTTTAACTGAGGTACGATCGCGAACTGGGCGCTCGGTTTACCGTTTTTACCTTTCACGTTGCCAATCCTAAGGATAGGAAAGCCTGGTACGATTTTATCTTCACGGCCGGTCTGTGTTTTTTGCTCAACGACCCCAAATACTTCGGACCAGGCCAAGAGTTCTTCGGGAAGGACATTTGCAAGGTCAGAACCTCTAACCGCCAATAGACCGCCGTGTTTCATCCAGAGATCGTAAGCTTCTGCTTTGAAACCGTCATCACACAAATCTTTTCGCGTGACTTCCTCAATTTTAAGGCCAAATTCACCGTTCAATGTAGATATAGAATGCTTCATCGGATCTTTATTACTATTCACTTATTTATTGAAATTGACACTGTACTGATAATGATATCAGAAAATGAAAATGTAAATGTAAATGAGCCTTTCTTAGAGCAAGAGTATGCGAAACGGATCATTAGCTTTTTATCGAGGTGCCACTCTCTTCTAAAAGATCCCTAGTAATGCATAATACAAGTACGGAAAAAACAGTTTCACACAGATATGCGTTCTCTATGACAAAAACACTTAAAATTGGTGGTGGTGCGGGTTTTCTCGATGACCGTATAGAACCCGCACTCGACATATTAGAAAATGCTGATGTGGATTTTCTAATGCTTGAACATTTGGCGGAACGCACTTTAGCGTTGCTTCAAGAGGCAAAGCGATCTGGCAAGCCGGGCCATGTAGCAAACCTTCGCTACCGAATGGAAACGCTTTTGCCACCAGCAGCCGAAAAGGGCGTTCGTATCGTTTCTAACCTTGGTGGCGCCGATCCTATAGGGGCAGCAGAAGTAGTGCGGAGTGTAGCTGCTGAAAAAGGCTTAGATCATTTAAAAGTAGCTGCGGTCACCGGTGATGATATAACTGAACTGGTTCGAGCGCTGGACCCCGTACTCGTAGAAACCGGCAAGAAACTATCTGATTTGGGTACGCCGCTCATTTGTGCCAATGCTTATATCGGGGCGTTCCAAATGAAGGAAGCCCTAGACGCGGGCGCTGATGTAGTTTTGGCAGGCCGTGTTGCAGACCCAGCTCTTGCTGTGGCACCGTTAGCCCATCACTTTGGTTGGGAAACAGATGATTACGATAAACTGGCTCTTGGAACTATGGCGGGTCATATGCTGGAATGTGCAGGGCATGCGACCGGCGGTAATTTTGCGGATGGAGGCAAGCGGGTCGTACCTGATCTAGACCGCCTTGGTTTTCCTATTGCCGAAGTAGATGAAGACGGCGTTGTCATTACTAAAACAATTACGTCGGGCGGTCTTGTTGATCGTCATGTAGTCCGCCAGCAATTGCTTTACGAATTGGGCGACCCTGGAGATTATCAGACGCCGGATGTTGTCATGGATATTTCCGGTGTTGCCGCAATCGATAAAGGACCTGACAGGGTTCATTTGTCTGGTGTTCGTGGCAGGAAAAGGCCGAACCAGCTCAAAGTATTGTGTGGTGTCGATAATGGTTGGCTTGGTACGGCAGAAATTTCTTATGGCGGCTGGAATGCTGCAGGCCGTGCCAAGCTTGCAGGCGAAATAGTTACCAAGCGACTGCGGCGGGATAAGAAAGTATCTAACCTACCGCTACGCGTTGATGTTATCGGCGTAAACAGTGTTTTCCTATTTGGCAACCCACGCGAAGATATGCTGGACGCACGCCTTCGGTTTTGTGTGCGCGCTCCTGATCAAGAAACTGCTCAACATGCATTGGCCGAAGCGGAAACCCTGGCCACGAATGGACCTGCTGGTGGTGGCGGTAAAACACAGTCATTGCGACGAACGATTAGAACCTTTGCGACTTTTTTACCACGCGATCAAATTCAACCGGAATGGCAGATGGTGCACTAATGGCGAGAATTCAACTCCACAAGATTGCTCATGGTCGAGCAGGAGATAAAGGAAATCGGTCCAATATAGGACTAATTCCCTATCGCGATGAAGACTACGACTTGTTAGCTGAGCAGGTTACGGTTGAAGCTGTCCGAATTTTTTTTGAAGGAGTCGTAAAGGGCGAAATTACGCGTCACGACTTGCCGAATTTGAAGGCCTTTAATTTCGTGCTTGATGAAGCCCTGGAAGGTGGCGTCAATGATGCTCTCGCAGTGGATACCCACGGAAAATCTCGTGCGTCTATTCTTTTGTGCATGGAAATTGACGTTCCGGAAAATCACTGGGTATTTGAAGAAGAATAGGTTCTATTTAATGATGTTCGTCGCCTCGCAATCTTAGGTGCCACATCAGGCCGAGTAAGGCACCTTTCACACGCGGTAAAAAGTAAAACATCAAGATTAACGTCAAGACGGGCCATATCGCAAAATGTACCCATTGTTCAGGATGGTATTGCTGTTCCAGCATCAATAATGATGGCACGACTAAATGGCCAACTATGATTATTGTGAAGTAGGGAGCAATATCATCCGTTCGAATTTTTCCTAGATGTTCGCCGCATTGATTGCATGTCTTCATCTGCTTAAGATAGGTCTCAAACAATGGCTCGTGTCCACAGTTTGGACATTGCTTTCGCCAGCCTCTCAATAGAGGACCCCAAGGAAATCCCTCTCCACGTCGATAAACCATACATGGATAAATATAGCTGAAGCGGCCCGGTCACCAGGGGCCGCGACATTCGGCCTCGGTGCTTCTTTACGAGTAGTCTTGTCCAGTCCCCGCATATTTTACTTTGGCCCGATTTTCCATGACCTTTGTATGATGAATAATTGCATCACTATCCATGTCAGTCTTCGGGCCATATTCTACGTCGAAATGGCCATATCGGTCTTTACCTCGCACCAGCAACGCACTATCACGAATATTTCCCATTAATCGGACATGAGGTGCTGCGTAGCGAATGGCAAACCCAATACGCCGTTGATCGGTTTCATTTGGCTTTGAGCCATGAACAGACATGATGTGGTGGAGTGAAATCTCGCCTGGATCGAGGTTAAGGCTCACTGCTGCTTCTTCATTGGGCGGATCTACCAAACGTTGGCCACGCGCCAAAAGATTATCACCGGCAAACGTATCTTCATGATCAAGCTGTCCAAACTCGTGGCTACCGGGAATAATTTTCATCACACCGTTTTGTTCATTGGCAGGTGTTAGGGCAATCCAAGCTGAACACACATCGGGTTTACTTAATCCCCAATAGGTGGAATCCTGATGCCAAGTGACGTGCGCTGGGTCGTTTGCATTTTTAATAAAAAAACTAGAATTCCAGCATAGAATGTCAGGCCCCAGTACATCCTCAACCGCATCAAGCACAGTAGGATGAGAAACCATTGTGTAAACCCAAGTAAGTAGCAAATGCGATTTTATTTTTAATTTACCGGGGATTGATCCACCGTGCATGCGCTCGAAAGCTTCCAATTTTGCCAAATTCTCACTGGCATCCGAAGGACTCATGACTCGAATGGGAAAATGATATCCATTTCGTTTATAAGCGGCGATGTCCGCCTCGGTCATGAGATTTGGCATACTCTGATCATAATACAATAGCCATAAACAAACACTGAAGCGAAGAGATACGCAAAAATGAGGTGGTTAGTAAAATGTCTCTATTCACGGCTACCATATTAATTCGTCCGGTAGATCCTAAAGACGCTATTTTCTTGCGACCCTTACTACAGCAGCTAGGTTATGAAATCGATAGTGTCCTGCTCAATAACTATATCGCTACCTATTCAGAGATCAAAGGTCACCATGCTTTTGTCGCTATATCGAAAGATGAAGCTGACGATATGGTTTTGGGATTTATTAGCCTCCATATCAGCTATTGGTTCCATCGGTCTGATCCCGCAGCACGCATATCCGCTCTAGTTGTAGACGACCATTGCCGGGGTAGGGGTATAGGCCAAATGTTAGTAAATCATGCTGAAGATGTAGCACGGGATGAAGGTTGCAAACTACTTGAACTGACCGCAGCGTCCCATCGACGACAAACGGGAACGTATGAATTTTATGAAAGTCTTGGCTTTATTGATTCTGATAAGGTTACTACCCTCTTCCGAAAGCAGTTGAATGAGTAATATCAATTAAAGATTTTAAAAAAATCGTTAATTAACTGATTATTTTAATCTCCAGCATTGGTTCTTTATCAACAAACAACTCGGCTAAGGCATACGTTGCCCCGCGACCGATATCATCAGTGGGCGAGCCAGAATAGGCGGCGATTGTCCTATCGGTCACGAGTTCCATTGCCGCATGGTGATGCCCAAGTGCCACATAATCGCAAGGGCTATTTTCAATGTCGGACATTAGTATGGGGGAAGACCTATCGGTATCTTCACCCCTTGGTACGAAGTGCCCATGCCCCATCCCAAGATACCAGAGACACTCATCAGGGCGAGCAGGACAATTGCCAAGCGGCCGATATTCCGGCGTGTGTTCTTCCATGCCTTTACCCCAGACCGCCACGCCTAATGCTTCGTCCCAGGCAGTCTCGCCTGAGGGTGCTAGAAGCATGTTCAGGTTATCAATGGCACCAAAATCATAGCGGGCAAATATACCCCCCGCCAACATGCAATCATGGTTGCCGGGGATCATGAAGATGGGTATGTCCTGAGCGGCTAAAATTTCCATAGACCACATAACGGTTTCATCGTCAGCACGATTACTGTCGAAAAGATCTCCAGCAATCAGCATTAAGTCTGGGTCGTGCGCGCGCATTTGCTCTAGTGCAAGAGCAAATCTGTCGCAATATTGGTTCCCATCGGCATCGGGCGACGCATCCGCATCAAGATGGATATCCGAGCAGTGGACGAGGCGTAGTCGGTTGTTCATAGCGCTATTTCAAAAAGATTAGGTTTAATTCCGGGTGTCAACGCAGCAGATTAAATTCTCCATTAGTCTTTTTAGTAACTATATTCGCCGGTGGCTTCGAACGCTGTTATAGCGTTGTTTAAATCTTCTAACTCTTCGCAGCTTTCTGGACATATTTGTCGTAATTTTGCTTGGAGCTTTTTAGCTTCCGTCAGTTTGCCGATTTGTAAATATAATTCCCCTTTATATTCCAGCGCCCCTTTGTGCTCGCTATTCAGTTCTAAAGCGCGATTATAGTTCTTCATTGATTTTTCAAATTTTCCAATCTTACGATATGAGTATCCGAGCCAATTATGGATATCGGCATTATCGTCATCCGCAGCTCGCGCCCTCTTAAGATGCGGGATCGCCTCTTTAAATCTTTTGGCTTCAATAAATTCTTTTGCTGCTGTTAAGTCGGATTTCGCAGTTTCAGCGGTATCCTCTTCATCTGATCCTGCCGCGTATGCTGGTATAGTAAATACTATGATGACAATAATGCTGAGAAGTGAGCGTAACGATAACATAGCTTAATCCTTTCAGGTCGGATTTTACCGAGGAGGAAATTTAGCGCAATTCTATCAATAATTTACATCAATGAATTTGTAATTCTACTGTGTATCGAAAAAGGTCGATTCATAGCGAAGTGATAGAAGTGTATACGATTCTCCCTAATAACCGAGCCAATCGACAGTGGAGCCCACTGTTCCTAATTTCTAATTTTTTTTGGCCAAGTATAATAGTTGATATTGCAAGTTTTATATAATAAAAACAATTAGTTGAGTAAGATGGCAAAATCCCTTTAGATCCGTACTTGCACCTAAGGTGTCTAGTACTATATTGCTGAGTAACTAGGATTATTTGCTACTTATTGCCGTTTTTTTATCGTAGGTTGCCGCTCTTGGGGGAGATATGCAAGACCTGCTTCGTGAATACGTACCGATCGTCATTTTTCTCGCGATTGCTATTGGAATGGCGTGCGCAATGTTAATCGCCAGTTATATTATTGCGCGACAAAAACCTGATTCTGAGAAGTTGTCAGCTTATGAGTGCGGCTTTGAAGCATTCGATGATGCTCGCAGTCAATTTGATGTTCGGTTTTATCTGGTGGCAATACTATTTATTATCTTCGATCTTGAAGTCGCTTTTCTTTTTCCTTGGGCAGTGGCACTGGGGGATATTGGGTTATTTGGCTTTTGGTCCATGTTTGTATTTCTTGTCATTCTCACCATTGGCTTTGTCTACGAATGGCGAAAAGGAGCTTTGGAATGGGAGTAACTGCTGGTTCAAACCAGGGTGTATTAAAGCCTGGTCCATCGCAAGATATCGCTTTGAGCGCTGTTACTGAAACGCTTAGTGATAAGGGATTTGTTATTGCTAATTTCGACAAGCTTGTGAATTGGGCTCGAACGGGTTCTCTCTGGCCTATGACATTCGGACTTGCTTGCTGCGCTGTTGAAATGATGCATGCCTACATGCCTCGCTATGACCTCGATCGGTTTGGCGTGGTACCGCGGGGCTCCCCTCGGCAATCTGATGTCATGATTGTAGCTGGCACATTAACAAATAAAATGGCGCCTGCGTTGCGAAAAGTTTATGACCAAATGGCCGAACCACGTTGGGTGATTTCTATGGGAAGTTGTGCTAACGGTGGTGGGTATTACCATTATTCATACTCTGTTGTTCGGGGTTGCGACCGTGTGGTCCCAGTCGATATTTATGTTCCTGGGTGTCCGCCTACCGCTGAAGCTTTAGTCTACGGCATCTTGCAGCTTCAAAAGAAAATTCGCCGTATTGGTACTATCGCACGTTAACGCAGGCAGCATGGCGGATCTCGAATTAATGGACGAACATAGTCTCATTTTAGAAGAGCTCGGGGAGCATATTGTCGAACAGTGTAAGGGTGACGTGCTCGATCACTTGGTCGCTCATGGTGAGTTATCGTTATCCGTGGCGGCGAGTGATATAAAAAAGGTATTGAGGATTTTGAAGGCAGATACCGCGTGCCTTTTTCATGTATTGATCGACGTTTGTGGGGTTGATTTCCCAGAGCGAAAGCCACGTTTCGATGTAGTTTATAATCTTCTGTCCCTGAAACGTAACTTGCGTATTCGCGTAAAAGTGGCTGTTGGAGAAGATGATAAAGTGCCATCCGTTGCTGAAATTTTTCCTTCAGCTGGCTGGTACGAGCGTGAGGTGTGGGATCTCTATGGTATTTTCTTCAGTGGCCATACAGACTTACGCCGTATTTTGACGGACTATGGCTTCGATGGGCATCCATTGCGTAAAGATTTCCCGCTAACCGGCCACGTGGAAGTGCGGTATGACGATGAATACCGTCGCGTCGTTTATGAGCCTGTGAAATTGACTCAGGAATTTCGAAGTTTCGATTTTCTGAGTCCGTGGGAGGGTATGACGCCAACCTTGCCCGGTGATGAGAAAGCTAAAACGGAAGAAGAGCAGGAAGACGCTTAAGAAATGTCCACCGAACATCAAATCAAAACGATGACCATCAACTTCGGTCCTCAACATCCGGCTGCACATGGTGTTTTACGTATGGTCATGGAGATGGACGGCGAAGTAGTGGACCGGATCGATCCCCATATTGGGCTTTTACACCGTGGAACTGAAAAACTTATCGAACACAAGACGTACCTTCAGGCTATACCATATTTTGATCGGCTCGATTATGTAGCTCCGATGAATCAGGAACATGCCTTTGTTCTTGCAGCCGAAAAGTTGTTGGTATTAGAGGTACCAAAACGTGCCCAGTTTATCCGCGTGCTCTACGATGAAATAGGCCGAATTCTTAACCATCTGCTGAATTTAACCGCATTCGCCCTTGATGTAGGGGCCATGACCCCCATGTTGTGGGCTTTTGAACATCGCGAAATTCTCATGGAATTTTACGAACGCGCTTCTGGGGCCCGTTTACATGCGGCCTATTACCGGATTGGTGGCGTGCATCAGGATTTGCCAGCAGGCCTCCTCGAGGATATCGAAGAATGGACTGATGGGTTTCCTAAATTTATTGGTGAAATGGAAACTTTGCTAAATGGCAACCGTATCTTCAAACAACGAAGCGTCGATGTAGGTATCGTATCTGCCGAGGATGCAATGGCTTGGGGCTTTACTGGGCCAATGCTGAGGGGGTCTGGTGTCCCATGGGATTTACGTAAATCGCAGCCTTATATGATCTATGATGAACTGGATTTCGATATTCCAGTTGGTAAAAATGGGGATTGTTATGACCGCTACTTATGTCGGGTCGAAGAGATGCGGCAAAGTTTAAAGATCATCAAGCAATGCATTGAAAAAATGCCTGAAGGATCAGTTTTAGCACGCGGTAAAGCGGCGCCGCCGTCCCGTGGTGAAATGAAAAATTCAATGGAAGCACTCATCCACCATTTCAAGCTGTATACGGAAGGGTTTCATGTGCCTCATGGAGATACCTATACTGCGGTCGAGGCTCCTAAAGGAGAATTTGGTGTTTATCTTATTGCTGACGGTTCCAATAAACCCTACCGCTGTAAAATTCGTGCGCCAGGTTATCCACATTTGCAAGCGATGGATTTTCTTTGTAAAGGCCACATGCTGGCCGATTCCGTAGCGGTACTCGGGTCCATGGATATTGTGTTCGGTGAGATAGATCGTTAAGGCAAAGGGATGAGCAAAATATTTGAATTTTCAGCTGAATATTCACCACAGGTCGAACGAGCAATTGCGAAATATCCCAAGGGCCGTCAGCAAAGTGCCGTTTTGCCTTTGCTTGATCTCGCGCAGCGTCAGATAGGTGGGTACGTCTCCGATGAGGCGGTCGATGCGATTGCTGCAATATTAGAAATGCCGCGCATTAGGGTGATCGAAGTCGCCACATTTTATACGATGATTAATTTAAAACCGGTCGGAAAGTTCTTGCTTCAGTGTTGTACGACTACACCATGCTGGTTGCGGGATTCGGGAGCCGTCGTAGATGCCATAAAAGAGCATTTGGATATCGGCTTGGGCCAGACGACCAAAGACGGATTATTTAGTTTGATGGAAGTCGAATGTTTGGGAGCATGCGTGAATGCCCCAGTAGTACAAATCAACGACGACCTTTACGAAGATTTGACTGAAGACAATGTAGTCAAAGTGCTTGAAGAGCTGAAAGCCGGTAAAGTGCCGGCGATGGGCTCTCAAATAGGTCGTAAAGGTTCAGAGCCGATTGATGGTGCAACCACTTTAACAAGGGCAGCCGAGTAGCATGCTGGAAGATAAAGACCGCATATTTACTAATTTGTATGGCTTTGAAGATTGGCGCCTCAAAGCTGCCAAATCACGTGGTGATTGGGATGGCACTGCCGGTATCATGAAAAAGGGACGTGATTGGATAGTTGAGGAAATGAAGGCATCAAGCCTTCGAGGAAGGGGTGGGGCCGGTTTCCCAACAGGTTTAAAGTGGTCCTTTATGCCAAAGGAGGAAGGTGAAAGACCTCATTATCTCGTTGTTAATGCGGACGAGAGCGAGCCCGGTACCTGCAAAGACCGTGATATTTTGCGTAATGACCCGCACAAGCTTATCGAAGGCTGTGTATTAGCTGGTTTCGCCATGGGTGCACATGCGGCTTATATTTATGTGCGTGGTGAATTTTATAATGAAGCCATGCGATTAGAGGCCGCCGTTGCAGAGGCTTATGAAGCGAATCTATTGGGCAACGACGCTGCAGGTTCTGGGTGGGCGTTTGATGTCTTTGTACATCGAGGGGCGGGAGCCTATATTTGCGGCGAAGAAACCGCTCTACTCGAGAGCCTCGAGGGAAAAAAGGGCCAGCCTCGACTAAAGCCCCCATTTCCGGCTATGTCAGGCCTCTATGGTTGTCCGACCACTGTTAATAATGTTGAAACCATAGCCGTCTCACCGACAATTCTGCGCAGAGGGGCAAAATGGTTTACCGGGTTCGGTCGTGAAAATAATCATGGCACGAAGGTTTTTTGTATATCGGGCCATGTTAACCAGCCCTGTAATGTGGAAGAATCTATGTCTATTCCGTTGAGAGAGCTGATTGAAAAACATGCAGGCGGGGTTCGTGGCGGCTGGGACAATTTGTTGGCCGTAATTCCCGGCGGCAGTTCGACTCCTTGCATACCAAAAAACGTGTGTGACGATATTTTGATGGATTTTGATTCCTTGGTCGAGGCCAAAACCGGACTTGGGACTGCGGCGGTGATCGTAATGGATAAATCGACTGACATTATTAAAGCCATTGCACGGCTGGCGTATTTTTATAAACACGAAAGCTGTGGTCAGTGTACACCTTGCCGTGAAGGAACTGGATGGATGTGGCGGGTTCTAGAACGTATGGCGGCAGGTAACGCCTCCGTTGATGAAATCGACACATTACTGGACGTATCCCATCAGGTGGAGGGGCATACGATTTGTGCGCTGGGCGATGGTGCTGCTTGGCCAGTTCAAGGTTTAATCCGTCATTTTCGCCCCGTGATAGAAGAACGCATTATAAACGCTAAGACACATGCACCTGCGGTTATTGCGGCAGCAGCGGAGTAGGGACAAGCGATGCTAAAACTCACTATCGATGGTAAAGAGATAGAAGTTGAACCCGGTATGTCCGTGCTTCAAGCCTGCGAGCAGGCTGGTGTCGAAATCCCCCGTTTTTGCTATCACGAACGCCTTTCAGTAGCCGGTAACTGCCGAATGTGTCTTGTAGAGGTTTCGCCAGGTCCGCCGAAGCCCCAAGCTTCCTGCGCACTTCCGGTAGCCGATGGCATGGAGGTAAAAACGAATACACCGAAAGTTGAGAAGGCGCGTAACGGCGTGATGGAATTTTTATTGATTAACCATCCGTTGGATTGTCCTATTTGCGATCAAGGTGGCGAGTGCGATTTACAAGACCAGGCTATGGCATATGGTTATGACGGCAGCCGGTACGCCGAAAACAAACGTGCTGTAAAAGAAAAGTATATGGGCCCGTTGGTTAAAACTATTATGACCCGCTGTATCCATTGTACTAGATGTGTCCGTTTCGCCTCTGAAGTGGCTGGCGTCGATGCCATTGGCCTCTTAAATCGTGGCGAAAATGCGGAGATTTCAACGCTTGAAGAAGCGATCCATTCCGAATTATCAGGCAACGTGATTGACCTTTGTCCCGTCGGAGCACTGACTTCCAAACCCTACGCGTTTACAGCGAGACCGTGGGAGTTGAGCAAAACCGAAAGTGTAGATGTGATGGACGCTCAGGGCTGTAACATACGCATTGATGCCCGGGGCAATGAGGTATTACGCGTGCTGCCCAGACTTCATGAAGACATAAATGAAGAATGGATTTCCGATAAAACGCGGTTTGCCTGTGATGGTCTTAGCCGCCAGCGGCTGGATACGCCATATGTACGCGCTCCTGACGGGAAGTTGAAACCCACATCTTGGGGCGAGGCATTCAGCGCCATTGCGACAAAACTTAAGGATAGCGGCGGTGAGAAAATAGCAGCAATTGCAGGTGACATTATCGACGTTGAGGCCATGTTTGCGTTGAAGGGGTTAATGTCAGCACTTGGCAGCACTAATATCGATTGCCGACAAGATGGTGCGAAGCTCAACGCTAATTCGCGTGCTGGGTATATATTCAATTCAAAAATTGCCGGGATTGACGATGCGGATGCGTTGCTTTTAGTAGGCACTAATCCTCGTTTGGAAGCTCCCGTGTTAAATGCTCGTATTCGGAAGAACTGGCTTTATTGTAATTTACCAATCGTATCAATCGGGGCGAACGGTGATTTCACTTATGAGTATGAAGATCTCGGTTTTTCCTTAGATATACTTGGTCAGATTGCCGATGGCAGTCATAGCTTTGCTAAAACCCTAGCAAGGGCAGAACGCCCAATGCTGATTATTGGTATGGGTGCACTATGCCGTCCGGATGGTGAAGGTGTTTTGGCTATGGCTAAGAAGATCGCCGATGATACGGGGATGATAATAGACGGATGGAACGGATTTAACGTTCTAAATACAGCGGCAAGCCGAGTCGGCGGGCTCGATATTGGTTTTGTGCCCGGTAAAAACGGAAAGGATGTGGCGGCGATTCAAAATGCTGCTCAGTCGGGCGCGATTGATGTGGTTTACCTGCTTGGAGCTGATGAAGTTGATATGAATAGTTTTGGTGATGCATTTGTAGTTTATCAAGGTCATCATGGTGACGCTGGTGCACATCGAGCTGATGTCATTTTACCAGGTGCCGCCTACACCGAAAAAAGTGCAACATATGTGAATTTAGAGGGTCGGGTCCAACTCGCTGGCCGCGCTACATTCCCTCCGGGTGAAGCGCGTGAAGATTGGGCGATTATTCGTGCTTTGTCGGGCGAAGTCGGCCAGCCGTTGCCCTACGACACACTCGAATCACTTCGAACTGCTTTACGTGCAGCGTACCCAACTATGTTAGCAATTGATACAGTTGAAGCTGCCGACTGGAGCGTATTTAGCCCCAAAGATATTGATTTAAATAGTTCCCCGTTAACAGGGGCGATCGATAGTTTCTATATGACTAATGCCATTGCACGGGCATCTGAAACCATGGCTCAATGTACTGAGGAATTCGGCAGTACTGATGCTAAAGCAACGGGCACCAATGGCTGATTTTATTAATATATATGTAATCCCAGTAGCTTGGATAGTGGGCGGAATTTTGGCCATCGTGGTTCCGTTGCTTCTAGGTGTAGCTTATTTGACCTTGGCAGAACGTAAAGTTATCGGTTGGATCCAGCTGCGTAGGGGGCCGAATGTTGTTGGTCCGTTTGGCTTATTGCAGCCTATTGCGGATGGACTAAAACTATTTTTGAAGGAAACTATTGTTCCTGCAAGTTCCAACAGGATAGTTTTTGTTTTAGCGCCAATGATCACCTTTATCCTAGCATTAGTTGCTTGGGCCGTTATCCCGTTCGGCCCTGGGTTGGTTCTGGCAGACATTAATGTCGGCGTACTCTATCTTTTTGCAATCTCGTCTCTGGGCGTTTATGGAATTATAATGGCTGGTTGGGCCTCTAATTCCAAATACGCTTTCCTCGGCGCTCTGCGCTCCGCAGCTCAAATGGTTTCCTATGAAGTGTCTATCGGTTTCGTTATCATTACGGTCTTACTAGCCGTTGGTTCCTTAAATCTTTCCGATATAGTGATGGCGCAAAAAGGCGGTATTCACTGCTGGCACTTCCTGCCTTTGTTTCCGATGTTCATAGTCTTTTTCATTTCCGCGCTTGCGGAGACCAATCGTGCACCATTTGACCTCCCCGAAGCGGAAGCTGAATTAGTCTCTGGCTATAATGTCGAATATTCCTCGATGACATTCGCCATGTTTTTCCTCGGTGAATACGCCAATATGTTTTTAATGGCAGGTATGACGGTGGTTCTGTTCCTAGGAGGATGGTTGTCACCGATTGAGGTTTATCCACTAACCTTAATCCCCGGGCCGATATGGTTTGTCCTAAAGGTTTGTGTAGTATTATTTGTGTTCCTTTGGGTTAGGGCTACTTTCCCAAGATATCGCTATGACCAGCTAATGCGGCTTGGTTGGAAAGTCTTCTTGCCGCTTTCCTTATTGTTTGTCGTACTCACGGCTGGATTCCTTTTCATATTTGATATGGTGCCAGTAGCCGGTGGGAGGAGTTAAAACATGGCTTTATGGGATCGAACAGCGCGTGGATTTTTATTGGTCGAGATTGTTGCTGGTATGTGGCTTACCTTCAAAACGATGTTCAAGCGTAAGCACACCATTAACTATCCTTACGAAAAGGGCCCGCTCAGCCCAAGGTTTCGGGGGGAACATGCGTTGCGTCGCTACCCGAATGGTGAAGAACGTTGTATCGCATGTAAGTTATGTGAGGCGGTCTGCCCAGCTCAAGCGATCGTTATAGAAGCTCAACCGCGCGAAGACGGTAGCCGGCGAACAACGCGTTATGACATCGATATGACGAAATGCATTTATTGTGGCTTCTGCCAGGAAGCTTGTCCCGTAGATGCCATTGTAGAAGGGCCTAATTACGAATTTGCGACTGAAACGCGCGAAGAACTTTTTTATAATAAAGAAAAATTATTAGAGAACGGCGAACGTTGGGAAAGCGAGTTATCGAGCAGTATAACGCTTGATGCACCCTATCGTTAGAAGCATTGGTCTTTAGGAATTAATCCCATGGAACTTCAAGCCATAGCCTTTTACGTTTTTGCGTGCGTGACCGTCGCAGCAGGTGTGATGGTAATAAGTTCGCGCAACCCGGTCCATTCGGTGCTATTTCTAATTCTTGCTTTCTTTAATGCTGCGGGCCTTTTTGTGCTTCTAGGGGCCGAATTTCTCGCCATGATATTGGTTATTGTTTATGTGGGCGCGGTCGCGGTGTTGTTTCTCTTCGTTGTTATGATGCTAGATATAAACTTCGTCGAACTGCGTCAGGGCTTTTTGCAATATTTGCCCGTTGGTGGCCTGATAGGTTTTATTCTAATCGTCGAATTATTGCTTGTCGTCTCCGGCTGGGTAATCAAACCTGGCAAAATTACTGGTGCCGCGATCAACTCGGAAGCGGCGGCTAATGTTACAAATACGTTAGCTCTCGGACGATTAATTTATACGGAATACATATATCTCTTCCAGGTCGCGGGGTTGATACTCCTCGTAGCAATGGTAGGTGCCATTGTTTTGACGTTGCGTCGACGCGAGGGCGTTAAACGTCAACGTATTGCGGATCAGTTGGACCGCAATCCGGAAGACGCGATTGAAGTGGTCAAAGTAGATACCGGGAGCGGGATTTAATGTTGGAAATTACTTTGGCTCATTACCTTAGCTTGGGGGCTATTCTTTTTGCATTGGGCTTATTCGGCATCTTTCTCAATCGTAAGAACGTCATCATCATCTTAATGTCCATCGAGCTAATGCTGCTTGCCGTAAATATTAATTTTGTCGCGTTTTCGAGTTATTTGTACGATTTGGTTGGCCAGATATTCGCAATTTTTGTCCTGACTGTAGCAGCTGCAGAAGCTGCAATTGGACTGGCCATACTAGTGGTATATTACCGCAACCGCGGTTCCATCGCCGTTGAAGACATCAACATGATGAAGGGCTAGCATAACATGGAAGCTGCGGTTGTATTCCTTCCTCTATTGGGTGCCTTTTTAGCTGGGCTGTTTGGTTTTGTATTGCGAGACAAGGGCTCAATGTTGGTGACTTGCGCACTCCTTACACTTTCTGCGACACTGTCTTGGTATATATTCTTTGATGTGATTTGGGGTGACGGGCCTCGTATCGTCCAGCTATTGAGTTGGGTTCATGTAGATAAATTTTCTTTCGATTGGGTTTTGCGTGTAGATCAACTGACCGCCGTTATGCTGGTTGTCGTAACGACCGTTTCGAGTGTCGTGCATTGGTATTCCATCGGCTACATGCATCACGATAAATCGATCCCGCGTTTTTTCTCCTATCTTAGTTTCTTCACGTTTTTCATGTTAATGCTGGTGACTGCGGACAATCTTATTCAAATGTTCTTTGGTTGGGAGGGGGTCGGGCTTTGTTCTTATCTGCTTATAGGCTTTTGGTTTGATAAACCGAGTGCCAATGCAGCTGCTATAAAAGCCTTCGTGGTCAATCGCGTAGGTGATTTTGGCTATGCGCTCGGTATCTTCGGGGTGTTTGTCTTATTCGGCAACGTCGGCTTTACTGAAATTTTTGCATCAGCAGCGTCAAAGAAAGACGCAACGATGGTCTTCCTTGATGTGGAATTCCACGCGCTGACCATCTTGTGTTTACTCTTGTTTATAGGAGCTATGGGAAAATCCGCTCAATTGGGATTACACACCTGGCTTCCAGATGCGATGGAAGGCCCAACACCAGTATCCGCATTGATCCATGCAGCTACTATGGTGACTGCTGGGGTCTTTATGGTCTGTCGTCTCTCGCCGTTGTTTGAATATTCTGAAACAGCCCTCGCAGTAGTTACAATAATCGGAGGATCTACAGCCTTTTTTGCGGCTACTGTGGGTCTTACGCAAACCGATATTAAACGGGTCATCGCGTATTCTACCTGCTCGCAATTGGGCTATATGTTTTTCGCTGCTGGTGTCTCTGCCTACGGTGCGGCGATGTTTCATCTCTTCACCCATGCGTTCTTCAAAGCTCTTTTGTTCCTAGGTTCTGGTTGCGTTATCCATGCCATGTCTGACGAGCAAGATATGCGGAAAATGGGCGGTATCAGGAAGATGGTCCCGATCACCTATATTTATATGTGGATCGGTTCTTTAGCTTTGGCTGGAATAGGTATTCCCGGATTGGGCGGCTTTGCGGGCTTCCATTCTAAGGATGTAATTCTCGAATCTGCCTGGGCTGCGCAGTCCTTTGTTGGTCAATATGCTTTCTGGCTTGGTATCCTTGCTGCCATGATGACGGCCTTCTATTCCTGGCGCTTGCTTTTCCTCACTTTCCATGGGGAAGCACGATGCGATGAAAAAACGCTAGCGCATGTTCATGAATCACCTGTCTCCATGTGGCTCCCACTTACTATCCTTGCGGTTGGGGCTATCATTGCTGGATATATTGGACATGAGGCCTTTGTCGGTGGTGGTATGAAGGAATTTTGGGGTGCTTCAATCTTTACTTTGGATACGCATAAAGCACTAGAAAACGCACACAATGTGCCTTTATGGGTCAAACTTGCGCCATTAGTTGTTGGTATTGCGGGTATCTATATTGCTTATATATTTTATATTCAAAATACCTCGTTGCCTGGTAAATTTGCTGCAAAGTTTAGAACGCTATACCAAATCTCCTTCAATAAATGGTATTTCGACGAATTTTATGACCGGATCTTGGTGAAACCTACTTTTGTCCTCGGCCGGCACCTTTGGAAGTCCGGCGATGGAGCGCTGATTGATGGTGTTGGACCTGACGGCGTTGCTTCCTTGACCCAACGGTTCTCGAGGATGGCAAGTGCGCTGCAGAGCGGGTATGTCTATCATTACGCATTCGCTATGCTGATCGGCCTGGTCGGTCTTGTCAGCTGGTATATCTATGGGGGCCTGTCGGGTTAACGCATCATGGCAAGCTTGCATATTCTCAGCATTATTATTTTTACCCCGTTGGTAGGGGTCCTATTCATCCTGCTCAGCTATTCTTTTAAGGGTGATGACGAAGCCGTTGCCAATAGTGCTCGTTGGGTAGCAGTCTGGGCCTCGCTAGCAACGTTCACTGTTTCACTATTTGTGTGGATGCAATTTGATTCCACACAGGCCGACTTCCAGTTTGTCGAAAAAGTGGAATGGATTAAATCATTCGGTATTTCTTATCACGTTGGATTGGACGGTATTTCTCTATTTTTCGTCTTACTTTCTACCTTTTTGACGCCCATATGCATTCTCTCTAGCTGGGAAGCGATAAAAACACATGTGCGCGAGTACATGATCGCCTTTTTGGTTCTTGAGACATTTATGGTGGGCATGTTTTGCGCGCTGGATATGTTCCTATTTTATATCTTCTTCGAAGGCGTCCTAATACCGATGTTTGTAATAATAGGAATTTGGGGTGGTCCGCGTAGGGTTTATGCTGCGTTTAAGTTTTTTCTTTACACATTGTTAGGCTCAGTTTTGATGTTGTTGGCGATGATGGCGATGTACTTGATCGCTAAGACAACAAGCATTCCAGAGCTTATAGATCATGAGTTTGCTCGGTCGGTGCAGATTTGGCTTTGGCTGGCTTTTTTCGCTTCCTTTGCAGTGAAAATTCCGATGTGGCCAGTCCATACCTGGCTACCCGATGCTCATGTAGAGGCACCGACTGCAGGTTCCGTTATCCTTGCTGGTGTACTTCTGAAGATGGGTGGTTACGGATTTTTGCGGTTCTCGTTGCCAATGTTCCCGCTCGCCTCCGACTTCTTCGCGCCTTTAGTATTCGGATTAAGCATAATTGCTGTCATCTACACCTCCTTGGTCGCTTTGGCACAGGAAGATATGAAGAAGCTAATCGCCTATTCTTCGGTTGCTCATATGGGATTTGTTACTGTCGGCATATTCGTTGCGAATCAAGAAGGAATTACTGGCTCGGTCATCCAGATGTTGAGCCACGGTATTGTTTCAGCGGCTCTTTTCTTATGCGTGGGCGTAGTCTATGACCGTATTCATAGCCGAGAAATCGCCGATTACGGGGGATTGGTTCATCGAATGCCGAAATATGCATTCGTCTTTATGGTTTTTATGTTGGCGTCTGTTGGGCTTCCCGGGACCAGTGGCTTCGTTGGTGAATTACTGGTTCTTGTTGGCGCGTTCCAGGTAAGTACTTGGCTTGCTGCCTTAATGGCCACCGGGTTGATTTTAGGTGCGGCCTATATGCTTTATTTGTATCGTCGCGTCATTTTCGGCAAACTCACAAAAGAAGAGTTGAAATCTATATTGGATCTCAACATGCGTGAAATCATCGTATTCGTTCCGCTTATAGCGGTTGTGATTTGGATGGGTGTGTATCCCACGTCTTTCTTAGACCCAATGGATATTTCAATCACCAAACTGGTGGTTGAATACGAAAATGCTTTGTCGCTTTATGAGGCAGCAAGTAATCCGGCGGTTAAATGAGGATGACTTTTAGCATTAGCGGGAGAAAGTCCCAATGAAGGGCATGATCGATATTGTCATCGCTTTGCCGGAGGTCTTTTTGGCTACAATGGCGATGCTTCTGATGATGGTCGGTGTCTATGCAAAGGCGCAACGGGCCTATTCACTCGTCACAAATTTAGCAATAATTTGCCTGCTGCTAGTGCTGACTTTAATAGTGTTTGGCAAGCCTTCAGCTACATTCGCGTTTAATAAGCTTTTCATCAACGATATTTTTGCTCAGTTCGTAAAGGTACTGATTGTGGTCGCTGGAATATTGATCTTGCTCATAGGCGATAGGTCCATGAAAGACCACAAAATAGACCGTTTTGAGTATCCGATTCTACTTATGTTTGCGAGCGTCGGCATGATGCTAATGGTTTCAGCCAATGATCTGCTATCCTTATATATTGGCCTCGAATTGCAAAGCTTGTCACTCTATGTCGTTGCGGCCTTAAGCCGGGATTCTGTGCGCTCAAGCGAAGCCGGTCTTAAGTATTTTGTGCTTGGTGCATTATCTTCGGGTATGTTGTTGTATGGTTGTTCCTTAATTTATGGTTTTGCTGGTACAACCGCCTTTGCCGTTTTACCGGACATAATTGCTAAAATCAGTGAGACACCACTTGGTTTGCTTACCGGTCTGATTTTCCTAATCGTCGGCCTTGCCTTTAAAGTCGCTGCCGTGCCGTTTCATATGTGGACACCTGACGTTTATGAAGGTGCGCCAACACCAGTAACCGCATTTTTTGCTGCTGCGCCAAAGGTTGCCGCCTTAGCATTGTTTATCAGAGTTACCATGGGGCCATTCCAAGCAATGGCCGATGAATGGCAACAAATTATCATAGTGATTTCTATTCTATCTATGGTTTTGGCTGCTTTTGCCGCAATTAATCAAACCAATATCAAGCGGCTGATGGCTTACAGCTCTATTGGACATGCAGGTTATGCGCTAATCGGTTTGGCGGTCGGTTCTGAACGCGGCGTGGCAGCGGTGTTAATCTATCTCTCCATATACGTTGTTATGGTGATTGGCACCTTTTCATGCATACTTTGTATGAAACGAAGAGGTGAGGCAGTTGAAAATATTTCAGACCTGTCAGGGCTTGGAAAGTCCCACCCTGCAGTAGCATTCGCACTATTATTGTTTATGTTTTCCATGGTCGGGATTCCGCCACTCGCTGGTTTCTTTGGAAAGCTTTACATCTTCCTCGCCGCCATCGATGCTAAACTCTATACTCTCGCTATCATTGGCGTACTTTCAAGCGTTGTTGGCGCTTTCTACTACCTTCGAATTATCAAAGTGATGTATTTCGATGATTTAGAGGAGCCATTGGATAAAAAGGTCGGGCGACGAATTGGAACAGTTATGTGCGTTACTGCTATGCTTATAACGCTCTTTATTCTAAGTCCGTCTCATTTAGTAGATCGCGCAACAGCGGCCGCATCAGTTCTCTTTAAGGGCTAATCGGTCGTCAAAATGACCGCAATCGTTGATTCCCTCCGTATATTTCGATATTCCGTACTTGGTTCAACAAACGACCAAACTCGGACCTTGATTTCCGCAGGTAAGGTGCCACCTAATTTCATTGTGGTTGCGAGCAAACAAACCTCTGGGCGCGGAAGGGCTGGGAAAGCATGGCAATCAATGCCTGGAAATCTTTTTTGCAGCTTTGCTTTAGCGCCATCGGTGCCAGCTATACGGCTGAGCGAGATCAGTTTAGTCGTAGCTGTTGCACTTCAAGCGGCGATTGCTTCTGTTCTTCCGTTTAGTAGTAAGCCAAAAATTAAATGGCCCAATGATATCCTCATCGACGGGTCGAAGATTTCAGGTATTCTATTAGAAGTTATGAACACTCCAGGGCAAGATTGCTCAACCGTGATTACGGGTGTTGGTGTAAATATCGTTTCACGTCCTCGATCATTAGACCGCCCCTCCACTTGTCTTTTAGATTTTGGCTATGCCGGTGACGCTCAGAGTTTTCTCGAAATACTAACGGGCCAGTTTCTTAGTTGTATGGCAGGTTGGGAAAAAAATGGATTTAATTCAGTAAGGCAAGCTTGGCTTGACCACGCAGTTGGATTGGGGGAAGAGATCGCTATTCGATGTGGGAATATACTACAAGAAGGTCTTTTTGAGACATTGGATGGCACTGGTGCGTTAGTTTTGCGTTTACCAGGAGGATCGTTAAGAACCATAACAGCGGGTGATGTTTTTTTAGGTTAAGGATTATGCTTCTAGCGATCGACTCAGGGAATACTAATGTGGTTTTTGCCGTCTATGATGGTAATAGTCGTAAGGCTGTTTGGCGGTGCGGGAATAATCCTAAACGTACGGCAGATGAATACGCTGTTTGGCTCACACAATTGTTTGAATTGGAAGCTTTATCGCCAAAAGATATTCATGCAGCCATATTGGATAGTGTAGTGCCGGAAACAAAATTTAATATTCTTACCCTCTGTCGAGAATATTTCGATTGCGACCCCATGCAGGTTGACGATCCCAGTATCGATTTAGGGCTAGAAGTACTTCTATCTCAACCCGATCAAGTCGGTGATGACCGACTTGCAAATGGTGTCGCAGCATTTTCTGAATATGGGGGCCCATTAATTATCGTCGATTTTGGCACCGCCACTACGTTTGATGTGATTGATGAAAATGGAAACTATGTTGGAGGGGTTATTGCGCCCGGTATTAACCTTTCTGTTGAAGCACTTTTCCGAGCGGCATCTCGTCTCCCACTTGTCTCCATAGAGGTACCTGAAAAGGTGATAGGAAAGGCAACGGTGCCGGCCATGCAATCCGGGATTTTTTGGGGGTATATTGGATTGATCGAGGGCTTGGTTAGCCGTATTTCAAAGGAGTACGGAGCCGATATGAAAGTGGTCGCAACCGGTGGTCTCGCAAAAATTTTTGCTGATGCCACAGGCTCCATCCATGTTATCGATTCCGATTTAACGACCCGCGGACTGGTTCAAATCTTCAGGCGTAATATTGCATGAAGGACTACCTAACGTCTGGCAGCCCAGGTACTAGTGAATTATTATTTTTACCCCTAGGAGGCGCCGGCGAGATCGGTATGAACCTAAATCTATACGGTCATGATGGCGCTTGGCTTATGGTTGATCTCGGTGTCAGTTTTGGGGAGGATTATATTCCTGGCATCGACGCAGTAATGCCTGACCCTAGTTTTATTGTAGAACGGCGAGATTCCCTTTCGGGTTTGGTGTTAACCCATGCACATGAGGATCATCTCGGTGCTGTTCCACATTTGTGGCCGGAATTACAATGTCCCGTGTATGCTACTGGTTTCGCAGCCAGTATGCTACGGCGGAAGCTTTATGAATTCGGGTTGGAAGACAAAGTATCACTCATTGAAGTACCACTTTCGGGCCAGTTTGACGTAGGTCCCTTCGGCATCGAACTTATTTCGTTAACCCATTCTATTCCTGAGCCAAATGCTTTGGTGATCAGAACCTCTGCAGGCACCGTCATGCATACAGGAGACTGGAAGTTCGACGATGACCCCGTGCTAGGGGAGCCGTCGGATGAGGAGGCTCTTCGTAGAGCCGGAGATGAGGGCATTCTCGCTATGGTTTGTGACTCTACCAATGCGTTGGTATCTGGCTCATCAGGGTCCGAAGGCTCCCTAGTGGTGCATCTGCAAAATTTGATAAGCGGATTAGATAACCGAGTGGCAGTTGGCTGTTTCGCATCGAATCTGGCCCGGTTACAGACCATTGCCCAAGTAGCACAAAACTGCGACCGCCAAGTCGCTCTAGTTGGGCGCTCACTACATCGTATGAACGAGATTGCGCGAGAACACGGTATTTTTGATAATTTAGCTTCCTTCGTTTCCGAAGAGGAGGCGGGTTACTTACCGAAAGACAAAGTTCTTTATATCTGCACAGGCAGTCAAGGCGAACCCAGAGCTGCACTTGCTCGCATCGCCCGGGGAGACCATCGCGAAGTAAAACTAGAAATGGGCGACGCGGTAATTTTCTCTAGCCGCGTGATCCCGGGAAATGAATTGGAGATTAGCCGCCTGCAAAATAAATTCCTAAGTGATGGCATCGATGTGATTACAGCTGATGATGCCGATATCCACGTTTCTGGACATCCAGCCTGCGATGAACTCGCGGAAATGTATCAATTCATTCGTCCCGAGATTGCCATCCCGGTACATGGGGAAATACGCCATCTGATTGCTCATCAGAAAATTGCAGAAACTTGCCAGGTACCACACACGGTTTTGGCACCAAATGGTAGTCTTGTCCGTCTTGATGTGGGAGGCCCAAAAATTATTGACCAAGTGCCAACCGGTCGTTTAGGTATCGATGGGTGTCGATTGGTTGAACTCGATTCCTTCCCCATGCGTGAGCGCCGTCGGTTACAAACTACTGGTGCTGTTGCAGTTACAGTTATTCTAAAGGGCTGCGGCAAATTGGCGACAGAGCCTGAGGTTTCATCGTTTGGCTTAATTGATGAAGTTAAAGAGGAATATATTATATTTGAAGCTATCGATGCGGCGACACATGCGATTGAACATTTAAGTAATCGCCAGCGTGATCGAGATGAGGCAATTATCGAAGCGGTGAAACGAGAGGTTCGGCAGGTTTTCCGAAGAGCGCTCGGGAAGAAGCCGATTATTCACATACACTTAACATATATTTAAGTAGCGCACAAACTTCAAAGGACCCCGCACCATGGCCTGGGCACACGGTATAATAATATTTATTTTAATCTGGTGGATGGTGTTTTTTTCTGTTTTACCTTGGGGAAACCGTCCTGTAAAAAATCCGGAATCGGGACATGCAGACAGCGCTCCAATGAAACCTAGGTTAGGTCTCAAGGTTTTGGCTACAACTGTAATTGCAATAGTCTTTACTGGTATAGCTTGGCTAGTCATTTCCGCTGATATAATTAGCTTTCGGGTTCCATAGACAGAGTATCAACTAGTCAAAAAAAAGGACGGGTCTTAAAAGAGCCCGCCTCAAAAATTTGTTTATTTTTATATCCGAGGTTTCAAGCCATATTGCCTGGTCACTCGTTTTAGTTTCCTCCCCAAACCTGGACCGTCTTATTGGATGCAATTAATACTCCATCCAAAAACCCGCTCCTATGTACAGTTAATTTAGGTATATGTCATCCATTTTTGTAAAAATACTGCAAATACTCATAGGAAATAACTGTTCCATTTTGACCAAATCAAACTTTTATTCGAGAGTTTGCTCTTTGCTGGCACAATTAAACCTTCATTAAGTATAGTATGTTCTACAGGCTCTAAAATGCCTGAAATAGACTTGAGGTGAGATTAGCAGCATGAGGGAAAGTTTTATAATTCTTGTAGCACTTTTGATTACTATCAACGCTGTTGCAGCGGAAAAGAATAATCCGCTGACAAATAAAGAACAGTCAACAGCACAAGGATCTGGAGGAACTTACTCAGCTCCTCTTGAGGTAGACTCAAGTAGCAGGACCGTGAAAATATCCGCTGAAGATTGCGCCCGATTAGTAACCCATAAACCGCAGGCTGATGTCGCTTACAGAGCTGGTGTAGATGTTGACGGTAACTATGTTACTCCAGCAGATGTAAGTAGCGCTAACGTTGTAATTAATGTCCCAAGTAAAGTCGAATTTGATATTGCTTTCGATCCTTTAGATGGAACTTTGGCTGGAATGTTTTCGAAGACTAGTTTGTCTATCGGCCGAGTTAGTTATAATATTGAAAGTGGCGCAATGAGCTATAACGGCAAACCTTTGAGTGTCGCCGATAAAGTTATGCTTGGGCAGCGCTGTCGTGAGAAACTAGACCAATAATAATTTCTTGTGTGCCCTCGGGACCGACATCATGGACAATGGTTGCTGCTTTACCTAGATTGCCTCTGACTGTGGATTCCATCATCAGGCCTATTTTTTTATGAGTGACGATAATTCCCACGCCGTTCGTCGTTCGCAATTCTTCTTGCCAACGACTAAAGAGACACCATCTGATGCCCAAATCGCATCTCATCGTTTAATGCTACGTGCTGGCATGGTGCGCCAGTCCAGCGCTGGTATTTACTCATGGCTGCCACTGGGTTTTCGAGTTCTAAGAAAGATTGAAAAAATAGTTCGCGAAGAACAAAATTTGGCTGGTGCTCAAGAGTTGCTTATGCCCACAATCCAGTCTGCCGACTTATGGCGTGCTTCGGGCCGTTACGAGGATTATGGCAAAGAAATGCTGCGCATTTCTGATCGTCATGACAGAGAAATGCTCTATGGCCCGACGAATGAAGAGCTCATAACTGAGATTTTTGCGGGTACCCTCCGTAGCTATCGAGATGTGCCCAAAACGCTTTATCACATCCAATGGAAATTTCGCGATGAAGTCAGGCCACGCTTTGGTGTAATGCGTGGACGTGAATTTTACATGAAAGATGCCTATTCCTTTGATCTTACATCAGAACTCGGGCGTGTTTCTTATAATAAGATGTTTATTGCCTACCTTCGAACTTTCGCAAGGATGGGTATAAACGCCATTCCCATGCGTGCTGATACAGGTCCGATTGGTGGAGAACTGAGCCATGAGTTTATAATACTGGCAGACACTGGCGAGAGTGAAATTTTTTGTGATCAGGATTTAATAGATATGGATGTCATGGCCAGTGAGGTTGACTATGCAGTCGATTTACAGCCTATCGTGGATAAATGGACGGGGCTCTATGCTGCAACTGACGAAATGCATGATGAAAAGAAATTTGAAGCCAATGTACCCGAAGGTAAGCGTGTTTGTGCACGCGGAATTGAGGTTGGTCATATTTTCTTTTTTGGGACAAAATACTCCGAAAAGCTCGGCGCTAAAGTGAATTTGCAAAACGGCGACGAGCGGGCAGTTCAAATGGGATCCTACGGTATCGGCGTATCGCGTTTGGTCGGCGGAATAATCGAAGCAAGCCATGATGAAGAGGGTATAATCTGGCCTGAGAGTGTAGCGCCATTTCGGGTTGGAATTATTAATTTACGCCAAGGCGATAATGCTTGCGATCAATCATGTAATGATCTTTTTATCAAATTAGCCGAGCAGGGTGTCGAAGTGATCTATGATGACCGTTCGGAGCGGGCAGGTGGTAAGTTTGCGGACATGGAACTAACAGGTATTCCCTATCAAGTCATTATCGGGCCGAAAGGGGTCGAAAAAGGCGTTCTTGAATTCAAAAACCGCAAGACTGGTGAGCGGGAAGAATTTTCTAGCGATGCCTTATTTAGCCGTCTAGGCATAAACTGATGTTTAATGCATTCGAGCGCCTAATTGCGTTTCGGTATTTGCGAGCTAGGAGACAAGAGGGCTTTATATCAGTCGTTGCATGGTTTTCTCTACTGGGCATCATGTTGGGGGTTGCCACACTCATAATCGTGATGTCCGTGATGAACGGCTTTCGTGAGCAATTATTATCTCGTATCGTCGGCGTTAATGGGCATGTAGAGGTCTTAAGTCCGGGGCGTCCTTTGGGTAATTTTAAAAAATTAGCACAAACTGTTCGCAGTCTGGATGGTGTTGTGGCTGTGACTCCAGTCGTTCAAGGGCAAGTTCTAGCCTCCACCAAGTTTCACGCTGCCGGTGCACTAGTGCGTGGGCTGACTTATGAAGATTTTCAAGAACGCCCCATTTTGAAGAACAGTTTATTGGCAGGGTCACTTGATGATTTCAAGAGGGGGCGGGGTGTTTTGGTAGGAACTCGGTTCGCACGGCGTTTCGGCCTTGAACTCGGCTCTATGGTGAAACTAATTTCACCCCAAGGCACCAACACGGCGATGGGGCCTGTCCCGAGGGTTAAAACTTTTCGTGTCTCGGGGTTTTTCCGTGTTGGTATGTCAGAATATGACAGTAATTTCATTTATATGCCTTTGAAAATAGCCCAGATATTTTTTCGCCATAAAAATACCGTTTCAAAGCTTGAGGTAATTACCAATAATCCGGATAAGGCGGATGTGTTTCAGAAAATCATTGATGAAGGAATTCGGCCATTAGCTCGCGCTATGAGTTGGCAGCAGGTAAATTCTAGCTTCTTTGAGGCACTGCGTGTGGAACGAAATGTGATGTTCCTGATATTAAGCCTAATTATCATAGTCGCAGCATTCAACATTATTTCAAGTCAAGTGATGTTGGTTCACGATAAAGGTAAGGGTATCGCAATTTTGCGCACTATGGGTGCGACACGCTTGATGGTTTTGAGAATCTTTTTTATGACCGGCGCTAGTGTCGGAATTCTCGGTACGATGATGGGTAGTACACTGGGGCTATTATTTACATTTAATATCGAAGCAATACGTCAATTCCTGCAGACCCTTCTGAGCACAGAATTATTTCCAGCAGAAATATATTTTCTCTCGCGCATGCCTTCTAAGGTGGACAATTTCGAAGTTATCTTAGTTATTATAATGGCTCTCGTACTTTCGCTGCTAGCGTCGATTTATCCTGCATGGAAAGCCGCACGAATGGAGCCAGTTGAGGCACTTCGCTATGAGTGATATGCCCGCAATACATCTGAAATCGATAGAGCGATCTTATAAACAACCCGAAAATACTCTGGAGGTACTACGTGGATTGACGCTCTCAGTGCGGTCTGGCGAGGTAGTTGCGCTCATGGGCCATTCGGGCTCCGGCAAATCGACATTGCTGCATATTGCGGGCCTCCTCGAAAGGCCAGATGGTGGTGATGTCGTGTTGGGCGGTCAAAGCTGCACCGACTTAAATGATAATGAGCGTACGCTTGTAAGACGTCACCAAATCGGGTTTGTCTATCAATATCATCATCTAATGCCAGAATTTTCGGCATTAGAAAACGTAATGCTACCGCAGATGATGGCCGGTGTTCGTAGAGGTATCGCGAGGGAAAAGGCCGCCGCACTGTTGGACTCTGTAGGCTTGATGAAACGTTATGCACATCGGCCAGCGAAACTTTCTGGGGGCGAGCAACAACGTGTAGCAATCGCCAGGGCACTTGCAAATGATCCACGAGTTTTATTAGCCGATGAGCCGACCGGCAACCTGGATTTGGAGACCGCCGAACAGGTTTTCTCACTTTTGCAAAAGCTGATTGCTGAAAGCAATCTGGCAGCCCTGATTGCCACCCATAACCTTGATTTGGCTAAACGCCTCGACCGGCACTTTCTACTGGAATATGGGCTGCTAGTAAGGCAGGGCGATGAGTCGTGAATCTAGATATACTTTAAGAAAATTAGGAAAAATAAGTTACTGATAAAATGGATAAAAAAAGACTTTACTGATTTTTCTCGTCTCCGTGGCATTGTGTCATTATGACCCATGCAGATTTCGTACATCTAAGAGTCCACTCAGCATATTCCTTGTCGGAAGGCGCGATAAAAATCGGTGATTTAGCCGAACTTTGCACTACCTTCAATATGCCGGCAGTGGCGATCACAGATACCAATAATTTATTCGGCGCATTAGAGTTTTCGCTAACCTTACGCAAAGTAGGGGTTCAACCGATTATTGGCTGTCAACTTTATCTAAAACGTGAAGATGGTTCGGGCGAAGCATCAGGGCTTTCGCCCGATCAGATCGTTCTTCTAGCTCAGTCCGAAACCGGGTATCAAAATCTATTGAAGCTATCAAGTATCTCATATCTGGGTGGACACAATAAAGACTCACTTGAAATTAGCTTAGATGACCTCGCCGCGAACGCTGAAGGATTGATTGCTTTAACCGGTGGTCCGGCGGGACCCATAGGCCGTAGGCTTGCTGAAGGGCAAGATCCCGCAGCGGATCAATGCCTCGAAAGATTGAAGTCCATATACCCAAATAGGCTTTATGTAGAGCTGATGCGACATGGGCTGGCTATAGAGAATAAAATTGAAGGGCGGTTAATCGACCTTGCATATAAACATAATTTGCCCCTGATCGCGACAAACGAGGTTTTCTTTGCTGATCGTGAAATGCATCAAGCGCATGATGCGTTAATTTGTATCGCTGCAGGTGTGACAATCGATGACGAAAATCGGCGGCAGGAGACACCTGAGCATTACTTCAAATCTGCAAGCGAAATGAAAGCATTGTTCGCCGATATTCCCGAAGCCATAGATAATACTCTTATCGTCGCCCAACGATGTGCTTTCATGCCTGAATCACGTGATCCGATTTTGCCTCCCTATGCTCAATTGGAGGGTCGGACTGAAATCGATGCCCTTACGGAGATGTCCAAAAAAGGACTGGACAAACGGCTTGCTCTTGCCGGGCCTGAACATACGCCTGAGGAATATTACAAACGGCTTGAATATGAAGTCGGCGTGATTGAGGAAATGGGATATGCGGGCTATTTCTTAATCGTAGCAGATTTCATTCAATGGGCTAAAAATAAGGGTATCCCAGTGGGGCCGGGACGTGGCTCCGGCGCGGGTTCCGTCGTAGCTTGGGCCTTAACTATTACCGATCTTGACCCTTTGAGATGGGGATTGTTGTTCGAGCGTTTTCTCAACCCTGAACGCATCTCTATGCCTGACTTTGATGTCGACTTTTGCAAGAATCGGCGCGATGAAGTGATCGAATATGTCCAAACGACGTATGGTCGCGATAAGGTCGCCCAGATCATTACGTTCGGCAAGCTCGAAGCGCGTGCTGTATTGCGAGATGTGGGCAGGGTCTTGGGCATGCCCTACGGGCAGGTAGATCGGATTTGTAAGCTGGTACCTTATAACCCAGCCAAACCGATAAAATTGCAGCAAGCTCTGGAGTCTGAGCCACAGTTAGCTGAACTGTTTGATCAGGAAGAGGATATTAGACGTCTCTTTAATATCGCATTGCAGTTAGAAGGTCTTTTCCGACACGCTTCTACGCATGCCGCTGGCGTTGTTATTGGTGACCGTCCATTAGATTCATTGGTGCCTCTCTATCGCGATCCACGCTCCGAAATGCCGGTGACTCAGTTCAACATGAAGTATGTAGAAATGGCAGGTTTGGTGAAGTTTGATTTTCTGGGGCTTAAAACTCTGACTGTTTTATCTGAAGCACAGAGCTTGCTCAAAGAACGTGGAGTAGATATTGATTTAGAGACCGTACCGCTTGGTGATGAGCCAACTTATAAAATGTTCTGTCGTGGAGAGACAACTGGGGTCTTTCAGCTAGAATCAAGTGGTATGCGCGACGTTATACGCAAACTTGGGCCCGATCGATTTGAAGATATTATTGCCTTGGTTTCTCTCTATCGCCCCGGTCCAATGGATAATATTCCAAGCTATATAAATAGAAAGCATGGTGACGAAGAACCCGATTATATGCATCCTCTTATTAAGGATATTCTCAAAGAAACTCATGGTATCATGATCTATCAAGAGCAGGTCATGCAGATCGCGCAGGAACTATCGGGCTATACGCTCGGCGGTGCTGATCTATTGCGCCGCGCCATGGGTAAAAAAATTCAATCGGAAATGGATGCGCAACGCAAAACTTTCATTGACGGGGCAATGGAACGCCATGTTAGCAAAGGGGTTGCAGGTCATATTTTCGAGCAAGTCAACAAATTTGCGGGCTATGGCTTCAACAAATCCCATGCGGCAGCATATGCGCTAGTTGCTTACCAAACAGGCTATTTAAAAGCGAATTACCCTGTCGAATTTCTAGCGGCTTCTATGTCCCTTGATGCAGGCAATATCGATAAGTTGAATGCATTTCGAACAGAGCTTGATCGTCTTAAGATCGAATTATTACCTCCTGATGTTAACCGATCGGAGGCTAACTTTACAGTAGAGACAGCTGCAGGAGGCGCGCTATCGGTCCGTTATGCGCTTGGTGCGTTAAAAAATGTTGGCGCGGAGGCTATGAGGTTGCTTGTACTCGAGCGGGAGGAAAATGGTGTATTTGAAAGTATTTTTGATTTCGTTACACGGTTAGACACCCAAGTGGTTAATAAACGCCAAATGGAGAATCTAGCCCGCGCTGGTGCATTTGACACGTTAAACCCCAATAGGCAGCAGGTATTTAGAGCAGTTGAACTGCTTTTGCGCCATGCAAGCCTTGCGCAGTCAGAACGCGCTAGCAATCAAACAAATCTATTTGGTGATGTCATGAGCCAGGAAATCTTGCCTCCGTTGCCGGATATTGAAGATTGGGGGGGGCAAGAACGTTTACAAGAAGAGTTTCTAGCGATTGGGTTTTATTTATCAGCACACCCCTTAGAAGCATATGCTAAATCCTTCGAACGAATGAACGTGCGCTGTTGGCGAGAAGTCTCCACTGGAATGGTTAAAGAGACAATCATTAAACTTGCCGGTATCGTCGCGGGTAAGCGGGTTATCAATGGTAAGCGCGGAAAACTAGCATTCGTCCAGATGTCTGATATGACTGGTGTTTTCGAAATAACTATATTTTCGGAATTACTAGCTGGGGTGAGCGATTTGTTGGAGGGGGGCGTGCCACTTCTGGTAAATGCGACTGTCCAGAAAAATGGCGAAGATTTCCGCGTGACCGCCACTCGAATTGAACCTTTGGAAGAGGCTGCATCTCGGGCTGCGGCCGGTTTGCAAATTTTTCTTAGAGATGACAAGCCTGTTAGGAGCCTTAGTTCAGTCATTAAAGAACACGGTGTAAGGGGTAATGGGCGGGTCTCAATAATGCTAGATATACAGGATCAGGATATAGAGATTGATCTCGATCAGCGTTATCGTATCACGCCGCAATTCCGTGCGGCGGTAAAGTCCATAGCGGGTGTTGTTGATGTTCGGGATATTTAACCCGCGGATGTTGTATTTTCCTTGCAGTACTGGCCTTTAGGGTCTATACCGCGCGCCATCACACACGCGGTTAGACTGGCCCTTGGTGAGCAGGGGTCAATCCGGTGCCGAATTATAGGTGACAGACCGCGGAGGCAAGAACCGGAAAAGGATACTGCATTATGACAATGCCGTCGTTTACTATGCGTCAACTTCTCGAGTCTGGCGTCCATTTTGGCCATACCACCCGTCGCTGGAATCCGCGTATGGCTCCTTACATTTTTGGTGAGCGCAATGGCGTTCACATTATTGATTTAGAGCAGACTGTTCCGCTATTGAACCGCGCGTTAGAAACCGTGCGCAGCGTTGCTCAAGGCGGCGGGCGTGTTCTGTTTGTTGGTACTAAACGGCAGGCTACTGAAGTAATAAAGGAGGCTGCAGAGCGAAGTGGTCAGTATTTTGTCAACCATCGTTGGCTTGGTGGGATGTTGACTAATTGGAAAACAATCTCGAATTCGATCAAACGCTTAAAACAGTTAGAAGAACTTCTTAAAGCTGAAAGTGTTGGTTTGACAAAAAAGGAATTGTTGGGCCTTCAGCGTGAACACGATAAACTTGATCGCGCGTTAGGTGGTATTAAGGAAATGGCGGGCATTCCTGACCTTATTATTATCGTCGATACCAACAAAGAATCGATTGCAGTACAAGAAGCCCGTAAGCTCAACATACCGACTATTGGTATTCTTGATAGTAATTCTAATCCTGAAGGTATTACCATGCCAGTCCCTGGTAATGATGATGCGATGCGAGCAATTTCTCTATATTGTAATTTGTTTGCCGATGCAGTGTTGGATGGCCTTCATGTAAGCTTGATGGGCGCTGATGGAGATCCTGGTGAAAGCCCAGAAGCACCAGTCGAAAACTTAGAGACTGAGACAGAAGTACCAACCGTGGATGAAGCGTCAGCAGAATCAGAATCTATAGAAGCACCAGTTGCGGTTGCAGCCGAACCTAAAGCGGGAAAGGCTGCTGCAGCGAAGGCTTAAAAGCCAACAGGAAGTTAATGTTATTGGCGGGACCTTCAACAGTCCGGTCTGAGAAATAAGAGGAAGTATAATGGCGGCAATTAGCGCGGCGCTGGTGAAGGAGCTCCGAGATAAAACCGGCGCTGGAATGATGGATTGTAAGAAAGCGCTTTCCGAAACTGACGGTAGTATGGATGACGCAGTTGATTGGCTGCGAACAAAGGGTCTAGCAGCGGCAGCTAAAAAGGCGGGACGTGTGGCGTCAGAAGGTTTGGTTGGCGTAGTGTGTGAAGACAAATCTGGCGCTGTTATAGAAGTTAATTCTGAGACCGATTTTGTATCGCGGAATGAAGATTTCCAAGCCTTAGTCAAGTCGCTTAATGAGATTGCGTTAGTAAAAAATGGTGATGCTGTGGCGATAAACGCGGCGGTCTATCCGGATACGGGGCGCACTGTAGAAGAAGAAATGACCCATCAGATCTCCACTATTGGCGAAAACCTCTCAATTCGTAGGGCCCAAACAATTAATGTCAGTAATGGTGTTGTTTCGGGTTATGTACATAGTGCGCTGACCCCTGGCCTTGGTAAAATCGGTGTTCTTCTCGCGCTGGAATCGGAAGGCGATAAAGCAAAACTTGAAGAAGTTGGCAAACAATTAGCAATGCATGTTGCTGCCGCTAATCCAGAATGGATATCCAAAGAAGAGGTGACCGCCGAAGATCAAGAACGAGAACGTAAAGTTCTACGAGAACAGGCGGCGGATTCTGGCAAGCCTGATGAAATTATTGAGAAAATGGTTGATGGGCGTATGCGTAAGTTCTACGAGGAAGTTTGTTTACTTGAACAAACCTTTGTCATCGACAACGAAACGAAAGTTTCTAAAGTGTTGGAAACCGTATCAAAAGAAATTGGATCGGATATTAAAATTACCGGATTTGTCCGCTATGGTCTCGGCGAAGGGATTGCAAAGGAAGAATCTGATTTTGCGGCGGAGGTCGCAGCAACTATAGGTGACTAAGAGAGTTTCGACTTTTTCTTGACCTATTGGAGGCGCGGTTCGAAGAATGGGTAAAAGAAAATCCGATTTCAACCGTGTGCTATTGAAGATTTCGGGCGAGGCCTTAATGGCCGATCGCGAATTTGGCTTAGACCAGGTAACGGTTGAGCGTGTATCTCACGAAATAAAAGCCGTTTATGACTTTGGCGTCCAGATTTGCCTTGTTATCGGTGGTGGCAATATTTTTCGTGGTGTCTCTAGTGCCGCAGATGGAATGGAACGGGCTTCAGCCGATTATATGGGCATGCTTGCTACGGTCATGAACGCACTAGCTGTCCAAAGCAACCTAGAAACACTTGGCGTAGATACACGGGTACAATCAGCTATTCCTATGGATGCCGTTTGTGAACCCTACATACGTCGTCGCGCAGTTAGGCATATGGAAAAGGGCAGGGTGGTGATATTCGCTGCCGGTACTGGTAATCCGTATTTTACAACCGATACTGCAGCAGCACTTCGGGCCTCTGAGATGGAATGTGACATATTATTAAAAGCCACCAAGGTAGACGGAGTTTATTCAAGTGACCCTATAACCAACCCTGACGCAATTCGGTATGATCAGCTAAGTTATATGGATGTTCTTGCGCAAGATCTAAAAGTAATGGATGCCGCTGCAATTTCATTGGCGCGAGAAAATGGCATCCCGATAATCGTTTTCTCCTTAAACGAAGAGGGCGGTTTCGCTAATGTTATAAAGGGCGAAGGCACGTTTACTACTATTTCAGAAGCGAGGTAACAGATGGCCGACGAATTTGATATCGATGACATTCAGCGTCGTATGGATGGTGCACTGGCCGCATTAAAGAGAGATTTTAGCGGCTTACGAACAGGTCGGGCTTCAACGGCTTTATTGGATGCCTTGGACGTGGATGCATATGGGAGCCAAATGCCAATCGACCAAGTTGGCACTGTCAGCGTGCCTGAATCACGTCTCTTGACCATACAAGTTTGGGACAAGGGGCTGGTGGGTGCCGTGGAGAAATCCATCCGAGAATCAGAGCTTGGTTTGAACCCACAGTCGGAAGGTCAACTGATACGTATTCCAATTCCCGATCTTAGCGAAGAACGCCGCCTTGAGATTAAAAAAATTGCTGCTAAGTATGCAGAACAAGCTCGCATCTCAGTTCGTAATGTTCGCAGAGATGGAATGGACCAACTTAAAAAAGCCGAAAAAGGCGGAGAAATATCCCAAGATGATCAACGTATTTATGGCGACGAGCTACAGGATATGACTGACAACCATGTAAAGAAGATCGATGAAACCCTAGCCCAAAAAGAAGAAGAAATCATGCAGGTCTAGGCATATGGCGCCTTTCTCCGAAGAACTTAAAGAGCCGCCTTGTCATGTGGCAATTGTAATGGACGGCAATGGCAGATGGGCTAAAGCACGAGGTCTGCCGCGCGCCGAGGGACATCGGCGTGGTGCGGAAGCGGCGCGTAGGGCTGTCCAATCCGCGTCCGATCTCGGCGTGCGTTACTTGACGCTCTTTAGCTTTTCGTCTGAGAATTGGCAGCGGCCTATTTCCGAAATCGACGACCTAATGGGTTTGCTACGCTGGTATTTGCGCTCCGAAACAGCTGAACTACACAAGAATGGCGTTCGCTTGCGGGTGATTGGCGATCGCTCGCGCCTTCCAAACGACATCGTGGGTCTTATTGAAAGTGCCGAGAAAACCATGGAAGAAAATTCAGGCCTCTTCCTTGTTTTAGCGCTTAGTTACGGTGGTCGGCAGGATATTTTAAATGCTGCAAAGTCTCTTGCTGAAAACGCTGCTGCAGGACAATTGGATACAAGTCAGATAGATGAACAGCTTTTTCAATCTCGACTGGAAACCAATGGTTTACCCGATCCAGACTTGTTAATTCGTACCAGCGGCGAACAACGCATTAGTAATTTTTTAATTTGGCAAATGGCCTACACCGAGTTTGTATTCTCAGACGTATTATGGCCGGATTTCGATCATATTCATTTCGAGAAAGCAGTTGAAGAATTTCGCCGCAGGGATCGACGCTATGGCGCCACCATCGAATCCCGCTGAACCATCAAAACTAGGCAAACGTATCGTTTCGGCGCTGTTATTATTTTCAATTGCATCAGCTTCAATCTGGCTCAACGGTTGGTACACTGCAATATTTTTCAGCATTTTGGCAGCTATTATGTTGTGGGAATGGTTTCGTTTAACAAGCGTTAAAAGCGGGATTCTAATAATTATTTTAAGTGTTCTGGGTGGATGTCTGCCACTTTTAGCGGCACAAATTACAACGATTATCCTTGTCGGTGTATTGGCTGCAGTGTTTATGATCGGACTGATTTTTTCATGGAGCCGATTTGGCATAATGGGGCTGATAATTGGCGTTGGGCCACCGCTAATTATGGGAACTATGTTTTCGCTTACCCATTTACGCGCGCTTCCCGAAGTGGGGCTACAAACCGTAATTTGGGTTATATTGCTGGTTTGTGCCATGGATATTGGCGGGTATGTAGTCGGCAAAACAGTTGGTGGGCCTCGCTTGGCGCCGGCTATAAGCCCAAATAAGACCTGGTCCGGTCTGATTGGGGGGGTATGCTTTGCAATAATTGTCAGCGGATCGTTCGCAAGTTTTATAGATGGAGGGTCCTTGTTCATTATGTCGACATTAGGGGGTATATTGGCGGTCATAGCTCAGGGAGGTGACCTCCTCGAGTCTGCCTGGAAACGACATTTTAATGTAAAGGATTCAAGTGCCCTATTGCCCGGGCACGGTGGGTTTCTTGACCGTTTTGATGGGTACTTGACGGTGGTCCCTATCGTAACCCTAATGACGTTTTTGGCCGGGAGCCCGATAACATGGCATTAATGAGCGCTAAGAAGTCAGAGGTCTCAGCCCCGCGCCAGGTAGCGATTCTTGGATCGACTGGATCAGTAGGATCCCAGACGATTGATATTATTCGCCGAAATAGAAATCAGTATGAAGTAACCGCGTTGACCGCTCGACGCAATGTAGAGGAGCTTGCTGTACAAGCAAAAGAATTCAAACCATCTTTTATTGCTTTAGCTGAGCCCGATGGTTATCAGGAGCTCAAAAACTCCCTATCAGGGTATGATATCGAAATAGCAGTAGGGTCAGAAGCAGTTGCCGAGGCAGCTCAGAGACCAGCTGAATGGGTTATGGCCGCCATCGTTGGCGCTGCAGGTCTTAAGCCAACACTAGCAGCAGTAGAGCGCGGGGCCATCGTAGCATTTGCAAATAAAGAATGTCTGGTTTGCGCCGGTGAATTAATGATGAATGAGATTAAACGTCAAGGAGCTACTCTGCTCCCGGTCGACTCCGAGCACAATGCTATTTTCCAAGTTTTTGATTTTGAGCGCCGTGAAGGTATAGAAAAGTTGATTTTGACCGCTTCTGGTGGTCCGTTTCGTGATTGGGACACCCAAGCGATGGGACAGGCTAGTCCGGCCCAAGCGGTCGCCCATCCCAATTGGGATATGGGGGCTAAAATTTCTGTTGATTCCGCTACTATGATGAATAAGGGCCTCGAGGTAATAGAGGCCTATCACCTTTTTGGCTTACCGGAAGATAAGATTGATGTAGTTGTGCACCCGCAATCAGTCATTCACAGTATGGTTGCATATATTGACGGTTCGGTACTCGCTCAGATGGGAACACCGGATATGCGAACGCCAATCGCCTATTCATTGGCCTATCCGGAACGACTGGAAACTCCCTGCGATCGTCTCGATTGGAATGAGATGAAGACATTGACCTTTGAAGCTCCTGATCCCGGTCGATTTCCAGCACTTCGTATTGCGCGCGAAGTATTAAGAGCAGGGGGCAGTGCGCCCATAGTCATGAATGCAGCAAATGAAATTGCTGTCGCTAATTTTCTTGATGGCCGAATTGGCTTTCTGCAAATAGCCGCAACGGTGGAGAAGGCGCTGGAAACCTTCCCGCATCGTCAACCTGAAACGCTGGATGACGTGCATTTGCTCGATAGTGAAGCCCGAACTCTGACCCATGACGTCGTCGCAACCCATTTTTAGGTTAGGCGCTAATTTAATTTTCTAGGCTGGATACTATTTAAATAAAAGAGGACCGTATGGACTTTCTGTTTATCTACCTTTTGCCCTTTTTAGTACTTCTAACTGTTCTAGTCTTCGTTCATGAACTTGGGCACTACTGGATTGCGCGGAGAAATGGGGTCCGTATCGATGTATTCTCCGTTGGGTTTGGTCCGGAAATTTATGGTCGTACGGACAAGCATGGAACTCGCTGGAAGTTTAGCGCTATTCCTCTTGGAGGATATGTCAAAATGTTCGGCGAGGGAGAATATACTGGTGGTGGCGCTTCAGAACAGCCGCTGACCAAAGAAGAAAAAAAAGTTTCTTTTTATCACAAAAGGTTAGGGCAACGCGCGGCCATCGTATTTGCGGGCCCCGCAGCTAATTTTTTATTCGCAATTTTTGTATTAGCGGCCGTTTTTATGACGGTCGGCCAGCCCTACACACCACCAGAGGTTGGTGCTGTAGGGGCCGATAGTGCTGCTGCCGAGGCAGGTCTTGAGCCAGGTGATAAGTTCGTGGAGATTGATGGAGCTACAATACAACGTTTTGAGGATGTTCAGCAAATCGTCAGGCTCAGCGCGGGAGAACAATTGACGCTAGTAATTGAACGAGACAAAAAGCTTCTTACCCTATATGCCACACCAAAAATATCGGAACTTACGGATAGATCTGGCAATATTCATAAAATTGGCCTCCTTGGTGTGTCTCGCCAAGGCGTTGCCTATGTAAAACACGGGCCATTCAAAGCTATCTGGCAGGCTATGCGTGAAGGAGTACAGTTAACACTCGGCACATTCAAAGCAATTGGACAAATGATAGACGGTACGAGAAGTCCGAAAGAATTGGGCGGTCCGGTTCGTATCGGCCAAATGTCTGGGGATTTCGCTAAGTCCGGGTTTATTCCCTATATTTGGTTTATGGCTCTACTTTCAATCAACTTGGGCTTAATAAATCTATTCCCAATACCCATGCTAGATGGCGGACATTTACTGTTTTACGCCATTGAAGCGGTAACTCGACGTCCAGTTAACGAGCAGTTCCAAGAGTACAGTCTTAGAATTGGCCTTGCATTGATACTTGGATTTATGATCTTTGTTACGTTTAATGACATTAAAAGTCTTTTTAATGTTTGAATCGGCAAGAAAAAGGTCCTAAAAGCTGTTTATAATTTAAGAGGTATGACTTGCCAGTACTAAGACGGATAGGCGGACTGCTATGTATTATCGGCAGTGCTATGGTGTATGCGGGTGTTTCGTATGCGCAAGGGTCAACTGCGCCTCTTATAGTACCACCGGCGCCCCAGGGTGCGCCTAGTATCATGGCGGCACCAACACCGAGTGTTAGAGGCCAGTCTTTGCCAACAGGGCCGCTTATTAGTGAGCTATTTGTAGAAGGTACCCGACGGATAGATCCTAGTACCGTGGTTTCATATATGACAGTGAAGGAAGGGGACCACTATACGGCTGATCAAGTTAATAAGTCTCTTAAAAAGCTTTACGCAACAGGGCTTTTTAGAGACGTAACAATTAATTTGGAAGGCACTATTCTCACCATAAGAGTTGTAGAAAACCCGGTCATTAACCGAATAGCGTTTGAAGGCAATAAATCTCTCGAAGACGATGCGTTAAATTTAGAAATTCAGCTGCGTACGCGGATAGTTTTCACGCGTACTCGTGTTCAACAAGATGTAAAACGTATTTTAGAACTCTATCGACGGAGTGGTTATTTTGCTGCAGTAGTAGAACCGAAAGTCATCCAATTAGAACAGAACCGAGTTGATCTAGTCTTTGAGATCAATGAGGGTGCAAAGACTGGCATCAAACAAATTTCCTTTATAGGTAACCAAAAGTTCTCCGACAGTAATTTGAAGGAAGTTATTTTAACCAGAGTATCACGCTGGTATCGGTTTTTTTCTAGCTCGGACACGTATGATCCGGACCGATTAACCTTTGATCGCGAGTTATTGCGACGGTTCTATCTAGAACACGGATATGCAGATTTTCGTGTTATTTCAGCTGTTGCAGAACTAACACAAGATGGCACCGGCTTTTTTATTACCTTCACTATTGACGAAGGCCCGCGATATAAATTTGGTAAGATACAGGTTGAATCCAAAATTAAAGAAGTTGATCCGAAGTTTCTATACCCGGCTGTAAAAGCCGAAAAGCGTGATTGGTATAACTCGAAAATCGTAGAATCCGATATAGTAAGAATTACTACTGAAGTTGGAAACCGTGGCTTTGCTTTTATCAATATTAGGCCGGTAGTAAAGCGCAATACTAAAACACGTATTATCGACATTACTTATTCCGTTCAGGAAGGCCCCAAAACCTTTGTCGAACGTATTGATATACGTGGAAATGTCCGTACGTTAGAAGAAGTTATCCGTCGAGAGTTTCGCCTTGTTGAGGGTGATGCGTTTAATGCTGCAAAATTGAGGCGATCCAAGCAAAGGATAAGAAACCTAGGATATTTCTCTAAGGTTGATGTTATCAAAAAGCCTGGTAGTTCGCGGGACAAAACGGTCGTAGAGGTTGATGTCGAAGAACAATCAACAGGCGAATTAACTATTGGTGCTGGCTTTTCAACATCTGACGGATTGCTTGGGGAAGTATCGTTGCGTGAACGTAATTTGCTCGGGCGTGGACAGGATTTAGGTGTGAAAGCGCGCGTTTCCTCGCGTTCACAGGCATACAAATTGTCATTTACGGAACCCTATTTCTGGGATCGCCAATTGGCCGCAGGCTTCGATATATTTAGGACTACACGCGATCGGGGCAGCCAAAGTGGCTTTGATGAGAAACGTACCGGTGGTGCGCTCCGCGTAGGCTATAACATTAACGAAGAGTGGAGCCATAACCTGAATTATGGTTTGGAGCGTCAGGATATTACGAATGTGCAAAGTGACGCCTCGCAGTTCATTAGGGCGGAAGAAGGCAATAAGATTAAATCGTCAGTCGGTCATACTCTTACGTTAGATACGAGGGACAGTCGCCAAGAGCCTACTGAAGGCTATATTTTTCGTCTATCTAACACCGTTGCAGGGCTGGGAGGAGATATCAAGAATGTTCGTTCTACGCTAAAGGGACAATATTTTTATCAATTTGCCAAGCAATGGGTAGGGACCATTAAGGGTGAGTACAGCAGAGTGTTCGGTATTGGCCAAGATGTCCGCGTGCTTGATCGGTATAGCCTCGGCGGTGACTCTTTCAGGGGATTCAATACCTCTGGTATTGGTCCAAGAGACAGAAGTACGAATGATGCGCTCGGGGGTTTAACCCGGGCCGTTGGGACTGCCGAGTTAGTATTCCCGCTCGGCCTTCCAGAAGAACTGGGAATTAATGGTGCATTATTTACTGACATTGGAACCGTTTTCGGAACTGATGAGAGTAGTGATCTCATTCAAGATGAGTCCGAGCCGAGGATTACTGTTGGTGCAGGTATTTCCTGGAAATCACCGATGGGTCCTATGCGTATGGATTTTGGCTATCCGATCAAAAAAGCAGATTTTGATAAAACCGAGGTGTTCCGCTTTAGTTTCGGTACTAGGTTTTAGGCTATGCTGCGTATATTTAGGGTGACCAAAGTTGTATCCCTTACCTTGGCAGCAGTTGTTGTATTGTGCGCGTCAGCGAACTTTATGGCGCATGCAGAGGGTACAAAAGTAGCCGTTGTTGATCGAAATCTTATTACGCGCGATTCGAGCGCAGCGAAATGGATGCGATCTGTAATCGATAGCAAATACCAGCAATACCAGGCTGAAATAAAGAACGCTCAAAATGCTCTGGCAAGTGCTAGAGATGATTTAAAGCGCCAATCTCCCAATTTAGATGCGGGATCCATTAGAAAGAGGCGTGCTGAAATTCGTCAGCAAGCAAATGAGCTTTCTCGGGTTTTACAAGCTCGAAAAAGTGAACTTGATCAGATGTTAAATAAGGGAATGGCACAAATCGACAATGTGCTGAACGAAATTTTAAAAACATTAGCGCGGGAACGCGGCATAAAGATGATCATGAACGCAACAAAAAGTCAGAGGATCGTTTTATTTATCGACAAAAATCTGATACTGACAGAGGAAGCGTTAAAAAGATTGAACCAAAGTTTGCCTAAAGTTGTACTGCCTGGAAAGCCAGGTCCGTCTAAAAGGCAATAAAATTAGGTTTTTTTGGGGTTCCTCGTACTATGAGCAGCAAAGCGCAAATTGTTGAATCGATAGCGGACGATGAGTCTACTATCGACATCCAACGTATTATGGAATTGATACCACACCGGTATCCTTTTTTATTAATTGATAAGATCATTGATGTATTTAAGGATCAAAGCTGTACGGGCATAAAGTGCGTCTCTGTCTCTGAGCCGTTTTTCCAAGGACATTTCCCAGGTCAACCGATTATGCCTGGTGTTTTAATAATCGAGGCTATGGCGCAAACAGCAGGAGCGCTTGTGGTGCATAACCTGCCGCCATCGGCATCCCAACGAGGTGTTTATTTTATGGCCATAGATAATGCACGATTTCGTAGACCCGTAGTTCCCGGAGATACACTCCATTTGCACGTTAATAAAGTGCGTCAACGTGGCAAGGTCTGGAAATTTGAAGCAAATGCCATGGTAGATGGACAGTTAGCTGCGGAAGCCACGTACACAGCGATGATTGTAGAAGATTAATGGCGAATAAAATTCACTCGTCGTCGATTATCGAACGGGGGGCTGAGATTGGCGAAAACGTCAGCATTGGCCCCTTTTGCCATTTAGGACCTAAGATACAATTAGGCGATAATTCGTTATTACATTCAAACGTAGTCATAACCGGCAACACCAAAATTGGATCCGAAACCGAAATCTTTCCGTTTGCATCGCTTGGCCATGAACCCCAGGACCTTAAATTTACTGGAGAGGAATCTTTACTCACTATTGGAAAAAAAAATACAATACGTGAGTACGTGACCATGAACCCGGGTACAAGCGGCGGCGGGTTGGTTACTCGGGTTGGTGAAGACGGGTTGTTTATGGTTGGTGCTCATGTAGCCCATGATTGTGATGTTGGTGATAATGTTATTATGGCAAATAATGCAACTTTAGCGGGCCATGTAAGTCTCGGGGACTATTCAATTATTGGTGGCTTATCGGCGGTTCATCAGTTCGTTCGCATCGGCCATCATGCAATGGTTGGTGGGATGACCGGCGTCGAATTTGACGTCATCCCTTTTGGACAGGTTCAAGGCGATCGTGCACATTTATCGGGCCTTAATTTAGTAGGCCTTAAACGGAGTAACTTTACCAAAGACAAGATCCGTGGACTCAGAACTGCCTACCGTATGTTGTTTGCGAATGAGGGAACGGCGGCAGAGCGTATCGAAGACGTTGCTACCCAGTTCTCCAAGGAGCGGGCAGTTATGGAAATTATAGATTTTATGCGAGCGGGTTCTCAACGGGGAATTACGCAGCCCAAATCAAGCAATGAAACCTAAGCTTGGTATTTTGGCTGGTGGAGGCGAATTACCACGGCGCATCGCTGATATTTGCGTTAAAGAAAACCGTCCCTATTGTATCTTAGCAATTGAAGGCCAAGCTAGCGCTAAAGAACTGTCGGGACATGCTGTTGCATGGTGTCGTCTTGGCGCTGCGGCAAAAGCCATAAGTTTCATGAAAGAGCAAAAGGTGCAAGAAGTTGTCATGGCTGGACCGGTAAAGCGTCCGTCGCTCTCGGCTATCCATCCGGATATGAAGGCCCTTCAGGTCATTACAAAGGCAGGTGCACGAGCCTTTGGTGACGATGGCCTACTCCGAGCGGTAATCGATGTAATTGAAGAGGAAGGCGTAACAGTTATTGGGATCGACAGTATTTTGCCAAATCTAAGACCAGAGGCCGGACAGTTAGGGGATTACGGACCTAATGAAGCTGAGCAAAAAGACATTGAGCGCGGCGTACAAGTTTTGGCGGCGCTTAGCGCACTTGATGTTGGCCAGGCTGTGGTCGTTCAGCAAGGAATGGTGTTAGGTATCGAAGCAGCTGAGGGCACAGACAAATTGATAGAGCGTGCAGGAGCACTAAGTGGTCCAGGATCGCAAGGCGTTCTTATAAAGCTGCCAAAATGTGGGCAAGAGGAGCGTGTAGACTTGCCAACTATCGGACCCAAGACAATCGACCTTGCCGCGAAGGCCGGATTAGCTGGCGTTGCCCTCAAAGCTGACGGCGCTTTAGTAATCGATAATGAGGAAACCGTTCGTAGATCCAATGCAGCAGGTATGTTTATTTTCGCGTTGGATATTCCGTAGGAATCACTCTCGTTCTATGAAAACAGAGCCTCCCTTACTTTTCCTAATTGCCGGCGAACCTTCAGGAGATGTACTCGGAAGTCGGCTTATGGCCGCACTGAAATTGGAAACAAAAAACAAAATTCGCTTCGTCGGGGTTGGCGGTCCATTGATGGAGGCCGAGGGCCTAAAAAGCCTATTTCCTATGCGAGATCTGGCAGTTATGGGGATTGCCGAAATTTTACCGCATTTACCTAAGTTTTTGCGGCGTATCAAAGAAACTGTGAACGCAATTCATTTGTCCCAGCCTGATGCTATAATCACAATTGATTCTCCAACTTTTGCAAACCGTGTGGTACGGCGTCTAAAAGACTGTTCAGCCATTCGAATCCATTATGTCGCTCCTTCGGTTTGGGCCTGGCGTCCGTGGCGCGTGAATAAATATAAAAAGAATTTCGATCATATCTTGGCGCTTTTTCCTTTCGAGCCGCCATATTTTGAGGCTGTAGGACTGCCATGTCATCATGTTGGGCACCCTGTTATCGAATATGGGGCCGATCGGGGAAACGGCGCGAAATTTCGGAAACAGCACGGTATAGCACCAGAAGAAATATTGATTTGTGTACTACCTGGAAGTCGTAACGGAGAAGTATCTCGGATGGGACCGGTATTTACCGCAACCTTACAAAAGCTTCACGACCGGGGGCATAGGTTTAAAGTAATTGTTCCTACCGTGGATACGGTTCGCGAATTATTACCCGATATAATAGAGAACTGGCCTGGAAACCCAATAATTATAGACAATCAAGAGGAGAAATATGATGCAATGGCTGCAGCGAATACCGCATTGGCCGCATCTGGCACAATTTCACTGGAACTCGCAATAGCGCGTGTGCCTTACGTAATCGCCTATAAAGTCGCCTGGATTACAGGGTACATCGTACAATGTTTATTGCACGTTAAATATGCCAACTTGATAAACATTATTTTAAATGCGTCCGTCGTACCGGAGCGCATACAGCAATTTTGTGATCCAAATGTTTTATGTGACGACCTAGCAAATATTTTAAAAGATGGCGGTCGCGCCCAATTGGATAATGTGGCTCCGGCATTGGAACAATTAGGCCTGGGTGATAGAAAGCCAAGTGTCCGAGCTGCACAAAAAGTCTTGGACATTTTAAAAAACGGACCCGAAAAACCAGAGCCACAAAAGCGTGATTGATTTAAATGGCCCGTGTTTTTCGGCTAGTTGGTTGGCAGCTAGCGTTTATGTAAGGCTACGACAGAACGTTCAGTTGCGCCTGTATATAGCTGGCGGGGACGACCTAACTTTTGTGTCGGATCTTCTATCATTTCTTTCCACTGGGCAATCCAGCCAATTGTGCGTGCAATTGCAAATAGAACTGTAAACATTGTGGTCGGCATACCAATCGCCTTTAAGATGATACCAGAGTAGAAATCCACATTGGGGAATAGTTTCTTCTCAATGAAATATTCATCTTTCAGCGCCATTTCTTCTAGCTGAACTGCAATATCCAAGAGCGGTTCATGTTCAATGCCAAGAGCATTTAAAACTTCGTGACAAGACTCTTGTAATACTTTAGCGCGCGGATCGTAGTTCTTATAAACCCGATGACCAAAGCCAAAGAGACGAAATTCATCTTCGGGATCTTTGGCTTTGTCTACATATTCCGGAATACGATCAGGCGTGCCGATTTCAGCCAGCATATTGATAACAGCCTCGTTGGCTCCTCCGTGGGCAGGCCCCCAAAGTGCGGCAATACCGGCAGCGACACTTGCAAACGGATTAGCACCAGTTGAGCCAGCAAGCCGCACCGTAGAGGTAGAGGCGTTTTGTTCATGGTCGGCGTGCAATAGAAAGATACGGTCCATTGCTTTAGCAACAACAGGATTTACCGGATATTCAGCCGCAGGCACCGCAAACATCATATGCAGGAAGTTCTCTGCATAAGTAAGATCGTTACGAGGATAGATAAATGGTTGGCCAATCGAATATTTGTATGCCATCGCACCTATGGTTGGCATTTTAGCGACGAGACGATGTGCCGTAATTTTCCGCTGGACTGGATCGAGAATATCGATGGAATCGGGGTAGAAAGCGGATAGGGCACCTACAACACCGCACATAATAGCCATCGGATGTGCTCCACGCCGGAATCCGTCGTAAAACGTTTTCAATTGCTCATGGATCATCGAGTGTTCAGTGATTATCTTTACGAATTCAGCCTTTTCAGCTTTGTTCGGAAGATCATCGTTCAATAACATGTAGCAAAGTTCCATATAGTCACTGTGTTCGGCTAAATCCTCAATCATATAGCCTTTATGCATCAAGATGCCCGCTTCACCATCGATGTAGGTCAGCTTTGATTCACAAGCACCAGTGCAGGTAAATCCTGGATCATAGGTAAAATGGCCGGTCTGACCATAGAGCTTGCCTATATTAATTACCTTTGGTCCGGTAGAACCTGGCATTAGTGGGAAGTCATGAGATTTCCCAGTGCTGTGATCTGTCAGAGTTACATATTCGTTTGAACCACCAGAATTGGCGGCAGGTGATTTGGCCATGTCAGCGTATCCCTGAATTTTGTTTTTGACTGAAAAGGCGCAGCTATTCGCGAGCCATAACACACGAACACCACCCCTGTTGCACTGCAGTATAAACGGGTCTAACAAACATCGCAAATCGTCTGCTACGGCAAATTGACGTTCGGCACATCAGCTATGCGGCGAAGGGATTCTTCTTTACCGAGAACCGCTAATATTTCAAAAATGCCAGGCGATGTATTTGAGCCGGTCAGAGCGGCGCGAAGGGGTTGAGCAAATTTGCTAAGCCCTAAGGACTGCGCTTCTGACATTACCCTAATTCTCTCTTCCACGGAGTTTAAGGTCCAATCCATAATTTCATTTAAAGCACCGTGCATCTCTTCCAGAAGTTTCACGCCACTGGGATTCAAAAACTTAGCAGCCTTTGAATTCTCTAACGGATAATTAGGCCGTTGGGCGATAAAAAGAGCACTTTCCGTCAGTTCATTGAGGTTTTTAGCCCTTTTTTTCAACGGCTCTAGTAGTTGTAGTGCACGAATGCGCAAGTTCTTTTCGTCGATATCTGGAACAATTCCCAAAATAGCGGCAACTAATGGATCAATAAGAATATCGTCCGGCATGTTTGCGATATAATGGCTGTTCAAATTCTCTAGGCGATCAAAATCAAATCGTGATGGTGATTTTCCTATAGCATCCAGGTCAAACCATTCTATTGCTTGTTTACTCGAGATGATCTCATGATCACCGTGAGACCAACCAAGCCTCAATAGATAATTACGAATAGCGTCAGGAATATAGCCCATATCGCGATATGCATCGACGCCCAAAGCGCCGTGTCGCTTTGATAATTTCTGGCCATCGGCTCCATGAATTAGCGGAATATGCGCAAATACCGGTCTATCCCAGCCAAAGGCACGATATAGATGATACTGACGAAAAGCGTTATTCAAATGGTCGTCACCTCGTACAATGTGGGTAATACCCATATCGTGGTCATCAACTACCACTGAATGCATATAAGTTGGGGTATTGTCAGAGCGCATGAGTATAAAGTCATCCAACTCGCTATTTTGCAGTGTAACCGGACCCTGTACCGCATCATCTATGGTTGTCTCGCCTTCTAATGGCATTTTGATACGAATAGTTGGGCTGATTCCAGACGGTGCGTCCGCGGGGTCTCGGTCGCGCCAACGGCGGTCGTATGATACAGAACGACCTTCGGTACGTGCGGTCTCGCGCATCTCCATTAATTCTTCTGGTGAGCAATAACAACGGTAGGCGTGCCCTCCCTCAAGGAGCTGCTTAACCGCATCTTTATGGCGTTGGATATTATGGGATTGAAAAACAATTTTATCGTCATGGTCTATACCCAACCAAGTAAGACCATCTTCAATGGCCGAAATAGCCTCAGGCGTCGACCGCTTACGATCAGTATCTTCTATTCGCAAGCGATATACTCCGCCATGATGGCGGGCAAAAAGCCAATTAAAAAGCGCTGTGCGGGCACCTCCAATATGCAAAAACCCTGTGGGCGAGGGGGCGAAGCGAGTTACGACAGTCATGGAACACCAATTTTTCTAAGCCACGCTGCTTTAGCATGAGCAGCAATGCCGACGCACTATCTGATTTGGCATCGTTGTTAAACTTTCATCATAGTTAGGATGGTATTTGTTGTAGCAGGCGATAAAACTGCACTCAAGATTCGTTGATGAATGAAATAGAGCTATCCTGCATCGCTTCGCACGTTTGACTGGCAATATGACAGGACGTTATGTTTTATTAAAATGTTGAAACGATTAACCGAAGATCAAGCCACCGCTTACCGGCGAGACGGGTTTGTCTATCCTGTCCAAGTTATGGACAGAGAGGCAGCCGGAGAATTCCGCTGTTCATTGGAGCGTTTCGAACTCGAGCATCCCGACTATATGAGTGGGATAAAGGGTCAGAAACTACATCTGGTGACGACATGGATGGCCGAGCTTGTACGCCATTCGGAAATTTTAGACGCTGTCGAAGATATCCTAGGTCCGAACCTTCTTTGTTGGCAGACCAGTCTGTTCATCAAGGAAGCAAGGGAACCAAGCTTTGTTTCCTGGCATCAGGATGGCAATTATTGGGGCTTGAGCAGTAACGACGTTGTAACGGCTTGGTTGGCGCTATCACCGTCGACGGTAGAAAGCGGATGCATGAAGATGATACCGGGTAGCCATGAATGGCGCAGAGTTAAGCACAAGGACACGTTCGAAAAAGGTAATCTGCTGACCCGCGGCCAAGTGATGGATATTAAATTAGACGAAGCCAAGGCTGCGAATCTGGTCGTGCAACCGGGCGAGATATCATTGCATCACGTTAATATTGCCCATTGTTCGGCACCGAACCAAGCAGACGAGCGGCGTATCGGTATTGCTATGCGATATGTGACGCCCGAGGTGAAGCAAATAACTGGTGTACCAGATAGTGCCACTTTGGTGCGGGGTATAGATATGTGTGGCAATTTCGCGATAGAGCCTGCGCCGGCCTATGACTTCGCGCCCGCCGCTATGGTCTTTCATGAACGTGTGACGAATACTCGGTCTAATTTTATTTACAAGGATGCGGAACAACGGCCAAGCATCGTTGTGGAGACTTCTGTTCTAAATTCATCTTGATTGATAAAGCTTAGTGCGCGCCGCTGCTCGACCATACCCACATGCAAAAAACGCCTTTAAGCAAATCGTCGCTTTATCTAATGGGTAACCATATATGCAGAATTTATGAGTTTTGGGCTCTTTCGTCCCTCCCGGTGTACAAGCTAGCAGGATAAAATTCGGAATATATTTTAATAAATATTCTCTAATAGTTGCGCATTAAGCCAGCCAGCTTTCCTTGAACCTTAACCCTATCAGGGCCGAAAATACGCGTTTCGTAATCTGTATTGGCAGGTTCAAGCGCGATAGAGTCTCCCCTTCGACGCAGACGTTTTAATGTAACTTCTGATTCGTCTATCAAAGCCACCACAATCATGCCGTTCTCTGCTAAATCGAAGCGTTCGATGATCACTGTATCCCCATCGAAGATACCGGCATCGACCATAGAGTCACCTTCGACCTCCAACGCATAATGTTCGCCGGAACTGAGAAATGCGGTAGGAACCTCGACCTGGGTAGTTTCGTCCCGCAATGCCTCTATTGGAGTGCCTGCAGCAATACGGCCATAATAGGGAAGGCTGACCACATCGGCTTCCGTGACCGGCGATGAGGAATGCACAAGAGGATTGTCATTACTGATAACAGTGGGCGAAAAACCTGTGTGAGCTGGCTTCTCACCGGGCATATTCTCTGGCAAACGTACCACCTCAAGTGCACGGGCTTTGTGGGGCAAGCGTCTAATAAAGCCTCTTTCCTCAAGGCCTGTTATTAGACGGTGAATACCCGATTTAGACTTCAAATTGACCGCTTTTTTCATCTCGTCATAGGATGGCGGTACCCCATCTTTGGTTAGGCATTTATGTATAAAACGCAATAAATCATATTGTTTACGTGTCAGCATGGTTCCCACTCGACAATTACACGCCATTCAATCCGGCACTATTCTGAAACTTCTTAGGAAAGCGCACTGGTCACAGCTTCTGTCCAAAAAGATTAGGATGTAGAGACGCGAACAAAATAGCAACTTATACATATGTTCTAGTAAAGTTCGCGAATCGGGTCAAGAGAATATTTATGTACTTCACGATCCAATGGATCCTGTTACTAGACGAAATGCTTGTAACCACCAATGAAACTTCCCGATACATGCGTTTTCTTTAGTATTTGCTCGCCCCACGGTTATGAATCTTTCGCAGATATTACAAAATAGCGTCACCGTCAAAACAATGATATTCAAAACGACATGGATAAGGATAAATGTGAGCGCGCGGCAACTATTATCGCTGATAATCGGCTGAATGGCACCAGGTTGGATGATTTGGGTGAGGCTATACGACCGGCTAATTTATATGAAGCCTACTCGGTGCAGACACGCCAAAATGAAATTCTCAGGGCAAAAAGAATGGGTGCGGTGTCTGGCTATAAAATTGGCTGTACGACCCCTGTCTTGCAAGAGTATATGGATATCCATGAGCCTATTTTTGGCGAGATATTTGCCTCGACCGTGCATCAAGGCCACGCAGACCTACTCCTTGGCGATTTTGTTGAACTTGGCATTGAGGCTGAAATTGCCGTCCAAATCGACGACGATATGCCCTCAGCCGCAGTGCCTTATACGGCTGAGAGCGTTCGGGATTTTATCGGCGCAGTGATGATTTCAATCGAACTAGTTGACGCGCGCTACCAAAACTTCCGCAGGCTTGAAACGGCGACGTTAGCGGCTGATAATTTTTTTAACGCTGGGGCCATTCTCGGCGATCGGGTAGATAACTGGCATAACCTCGATCTTGCCGCGCTGGAAGCTACAGTCATACTAAACAAGTCGGTACTTGGACGCGGTCATGGATCGCTAATACTCGGTCAACCTTTGAATGCTCTAGCTTGGCTCGGAAATCGACTTTCTGAGCATGAACGTCATATAAAGGCAGGCTCCTTCGTAACCTTGGGCTCGGTCGTCGTCACACATTGGGCCAAAAAAGGCGACCAAATTAGCCATCACATCCCTGGCCTTGGGGGCGTCTCGGTTTCGGTGAATTAAAATATACCATCACCGGATTTCCAGACTATTGGGAAGCGATTTTTAAAGAGGAACTTTTAATGAGAGTCGACGTAAAAAGTAATCAATTTGATATTCCTAAGAGCATGAAAGCATGGGTCTTGGGCGATCCTGATGAATTGAGTTACGTCGATAAGCCTGTTCCAGTGCCAGGTAAGGCGGAAGTGCTCGTGCGCATTGACGCAATTGCGGTTTGCGGAACAGACCTCGAAGTTATTAGTCATGGTCCACCTGCAATGATCCAGGGTGGTTTGCCATTCAACAAAAACTGGACACCTGGCCACGAATATATGGGAACCGTGGTTAAGCTCGGTCAAGGAGTCGATGAATTCGATATTGGTGATCGGGTTACAGTAGAAATTCATGCGGGTTGCGGACATTGCAAACGATGCCGCCAAGGTATGTATACGTCTTGCCTTAACTACGGCAAAAACTACCAAGGGAATGACAAGGGTCATCGCGCTAACGGCTTTACCACAGATGGCGGGTTTGCAGAATATGCAGTGAATAATATTAATACGCTAATTCATGTCCCGGATAATATGAGCGATGAAGAGGCGACTTTAGTGGTTACTGCGGGGACCGCTATGTACGGCTTGACCGAGCTTGGTGGCTTAGTAGCAGGTGAATCTGTTGTGATTACAGGGCCTGGACCGATTGGCTTGATGGGAGTTGCAGTTGCAAAAGCAATGGGTGCACAACCGGTTGTATTAACCGGGACGCGCGACAATCGATTAAAAATAGGGATCGAATTAGGGGCAGACCATGTAATCAATGTGCGTAATAAAGATCCTGTGGAAGAAGTAAAAGGACTTACAGGCGGCATCGGAGCAGATTATGTCCTTGAATGTTCCGGCGCTAAGCAGTCGGTCAACGAAGCGCTTTATATGTGTAGCCGTGGTGGCCGTGTTTGCTTGGCTGCTTTCCCAAGTGATGAAGTGCCGGTCGACGTCAAACATATAGTGACAAATAATATTTACCTTTATGGAATTCGCGGAGAGGGTAAAAGCGCTACTCATAGAGCCGGGGCTTATATGGAACAGGGCGTTTTCGATGCGACCAAAATTCATACACATACATTCTCACTGAAAGAAGTACCGACCGCGCTGAAATATGCTCGTGAGCGGATAGAGGATGCGATCAAAGTTGTTGTTAAAATACGATAGATCCAAATCCCTATCGGATCAGAGTTCTTAGAGCAGTGATAGGTGCATCAAGATGAACTCCATGTCGCCGGGTAGGCTGAACCGTGCCTTTTAATGATGGTTAGGAGGCGGGGCGTTAAGTTCCTCTAAGAAAATGCTTAGGCGCAGTCGCTATTATACGCTGAGACAGCATAGGAAGCGCTTACGATCTGGCAAGACAGCTTAAAAATAGCCGGAGTTTGATAGAATTAGGTAGGGTGGAATGGCCCTAGTAAGCAGAACACTCAGAATCGATCATTATATCAAAGCCAAATACACAAAAATAAAATTTTAAAAGACGGACAGTTTAATGAGTGACGATAAAAAATACGGTCTCGCCCGCGGTCTTACGAATTATGGCGATATGGATTTCTCTTTATATTTGCGTCGATCTTTCGCCAGCTCCATGGGCTACTCGCGTGAGATGCTCACTAAGAAAATAGTAGGCATTGCTTATCCTCCATCGGGCTTCAACAATTGCCATCGTCATTTCCCAGAATTACTTGATGCGGTGAAACGCGGCGTGTTGGCCGCGGGAGCATTGCCTCTCGAGTTTCCTACTATTTCGCTCGGGGAGGTATTTCTTAATCCAACCAGCCTAAAATTTCGCAATCTAATGGCAATGGACACGGAAGAAATGATCAGGGCACAGCCGATGGATGCGGTTGTTCTTATGGGTGGGTGTGATAAGACAGTACCGGCGCAGCTGATGGGGGCAACGTCGGCAGATATTCCAGCGATCCAACTTGTTGCCGGGCCCATGATTACGTCACGCCATGGCGAGGAACGGCTCGGCGCTTGCACAGATTGTCGTCGGTTTTGGGGTAAGTACCGCGCCAACGAGATTGATCAGGAAGAAATTGAGAAAGTGGAAGGCCGTCTTGCGACGACGGCAGGTACCTGCGCGGTGATGGGCACAGCATCCACTATGGCCTGTATAGCCGAGGTGCTTGGTATGTCACTGCCTGGTACTGCAGCAATTCCAGCGGTTCACGCAGACCGGTTGCGTGCAGCGGAGGCCACAGGGGTCGCAGCTGTAGGTTTGATAGAAAGTTCCATTCGCCCCACCCAAGTGATAACCCGCAAATCGGTTGAAAATGCACTCCGCGTTTTGTTAGCGCTTGGCGGGTCAACCAATGCGGTCATTCATCTCACTGCAATCGCCGGTCGGCTTGGCATCGATGTACCGCTTAGCTGGCTAAACGAGCTTTCCGATACCACGCCGGTTTTGGTGAATTTAAAACCAGTCGGCGAACATTATATGGAGGATTTCTTCTATGCCGGGGCGCTTGGCGCTGTATTGCGGGAATTGAAGCCGTTGTTAAACCTCGACTGTAAAACGGTCACTGGGGAAACATTGGGTGACCGGCTCACAACACCGTCCGATCCGGTTGATCGTCGTGTCATTGCAAGCGCGGATGCACCGCTTGAATCTGAGGGAGGGCTGGTTGCGTTGTTTGGTACGCTCGCACCGGGTGGTGCTATTTTGAAACGATCAGCTGCAAATAAATCCTTGTTCGAGAAAGAGGGCAGGGCCGTTGTGTTTTCTTCGCTTGAGGACCTATCCAACCGCGTGGATGATCCGTGCCTCGACATCACTGAAGATGACTTCATGGTGCTCCAGAATGCCGGACCGACTAGTCCGTCGGGTATGCCGGAGGCTGGTTATCTGCCCATTCCCCGTAAACTATCCTCCAAAGGTTTAACGGATATAGTCCGTATCTCGGACGCACGCATGTCGGGTACTGCGTTTGGCACAATCGTTTTGCATGTCACACCCGAGGCTGCTGCTGGCGGCCCTTTAGCACTGGTGAGGAACGGAGACCGTATTCGATTGTCCGTCCGGGACCGGAAAATTGATTTATTGGTTGATGAGAATGAATTGGAGCGGCGCCGAACATACATCACTTCCAGCCAACGTGATCCGAGAACTCTGCGCGGCTACGACAAACTTTATGCGGAACAAGTATTACAAGCGGATAAAGGGTGTGATTTTGGCTTTATGCTGCCGCGAGAGAAGCAGTGATTGTTCAACTAAAAGCTCTGTAAACCGGCAGGCATCGGCAAAATCGTAACGGTTTCGTCAATAGTCATGGGCCGCGCATTTGGCGGTCGCACGATAAAACAATCGGATTGAGATAGTGTTACCATCATCGAGCTATCCTGAACTGGAAAGGGCGTCACCTTGCGTGCGCCGTTTTCATCTTGGGACATAGTGGCGCGAACATAGTCCTCCCTGCTGCCATTTTGGCCGAGTGGTGCGCCTAAAATCGCTTCCTCCATGTGGGTTTGCTGGTCGGCTATACCAAGCAGCGCTTGCATAGCCGGACGCAAGAAGAGGATCGCGCAAACCATGCTTGATACCGGATTTCCCGGAAGGCCGAGCATAGGCGTTCCATCAAAATTTCCAAATATCAAAGGCTTGCCAGGACGCATAGCAATCTTCCAAAAGTCCAATTCCAGGCCGATATCGCCCAAAACTTCTTGAATAAGGTCATGATCTCCAACAGAAGCACCGCCGGTAGTCAATAAAAGGTCCATTCCACGGGCACCCGCGGCCATATTGGCTAAGCCATCACGATCATCCGGAGCAATGCCGAGCAATATCGGCTCGCCGCCAAACAAACGCACAATGGCGGCTAGACCAATTGAATTGGCACTGACAATTTGGTTAGGACCGACCGGATCGCCAGGCATCACGATTTCATCACCGGTTGATAAGATCGCTACTCGCGGCTTCCGGCGCACTTTGACCCACGGTCTATTCATAGCCGCTAGCAGTCCTGCATCGCGCGCTGTAATAATACGCCCGTTAGAGAGCAAGCAATCGCCTTCAGAAAAATCGAGACCGGCAGCACGGATGTGTAATCCAGGCGCGCCATCCTTAATCGTAACAAAATCGCCGTCCAAATCCGTGTCTTCCTGGATAATAACCGTATCAGCGCCATCGGGGACGGGTGCACCGGTAAAAATTCGAACCGCTTCACCGGACTGCAACGTTCCGTTATAGGCGGCCCCTGCGGGCGCATAGCCCACCACCTTCAAAATTATCGGTAATGTTGCAATATCTGCTGCTTTTACTGCATAACCATCCATTGCCGAAATAGCGTGTGGTGGTTGGGATCGGCGTGCGGTCACGTCGGCGGCCAATACGCGGCCAAATGCTTCGGAAATTCCTATTTCGGATGCTGGCAATAAATTCATTGCACTGATAATACGTTCGCGTGCTTCCTCCACCGATAGCATTACTTGGCCTCAAAATCACCGGATTTTCCGCCGGATTTATAGATTACGCGAATATCGGAAATACGCATGCCGCGATCAGCTGCTTTGCACATGTCATAGATTGTAAGCGCAGCCACGGACACTGCGGCTAATGCCTCCATTTCAACGCCAGTTTGCCCTTTAAGTTTACACACGGCTTCGATATGGACCGCGCTGTTTTCTTGATCAAACTCGAAATCCACGTTGATGCCCGTTAGAGCAAGTGGATGGCAAAGTGGCACCAATTCATGGGTCTTTTTAGCGGCCATAATGCCTGCAATTCTCGCCACGCTAAGAACATTGCCTTTTTTAATTCCGCCAGCCTCGATTAATAAAAGTGTCTCGGGTTCCATGAAGATTGAACCTGCAGCGCGTGCTTGGCGATGGGTGATATCCTTCGCGCTTACATCAACCATGGTAGCATCGCCTTTGTCGTTGATGTGAGTGAGTTCTGCCATGCTTTAGGCCACGGCTGCTTGTTTGACGGCCAAAAGCGCTTTTGTTGCTTTGGCAACGTCATCTTCGCGCATAAGAGATTCACCAACGAGGAAGCACGAAGCACCCGCATGTGCCATACGGGCAAGATCTGCAGGCGTAAATAGGCCACTTTCGCTAACCAGTATACGATCTTGATCAACTTTCGTTGCCAGGACCTCTGTAGTCTGAATATCAACCTTAAGAGTTTTCAAATTTCGATTGTTAATGCCAATCAACGGTGAGGAGAGTGCTTTAGCCCTTTGCAGTTCTTCTTGGTTATGTACTTCAATTAGTACCGCCATATTTAGCTCTAAAGCTATTCCTTCTAACTCAACGGCTTGTTCGTCTTCTAAGGCTGCGATAATTAACAAAATGCAATCCGCTCCAATGCTCCGAGATTCGTAAATCTGATACGTATCGAGCATAAAATCTTTACGTAATACAGGCAGTGAGACGGCTTTACGCGCATCCTCCAAATAGGCATCAGCGCCCTGAAAAAACTCTCTATCGGTTAGCACAGATAAACATGCCGCACCGCCGGCTTCATAAGCGCGTGCCAAACTCGGTGGATCAAAATCCGCTCGGATGACGCCTTTACTAGGAGATGCCTTTTTTATCTCCGCAATTAAGCCGTATAGTCCGGCTTCGCGTTTCTTTTGTAACGCACCCAAAAAATCTCGGGGAGGAGATGTGTCTTCTAATACGGCCCTGACTTCGCTTAAAGAGCGCGTAGCGCGTCGAGCCTCTACTTCGGACCGTTTAACTGCACAAATTTTACTTAAAACATCGCTCATGGACTCTTACCGGTAATGGCGAGCATGCCTTCCAGGGTACTTTTTGCGCTGCCGCTATCAATTGATTTAGCCGCAATAGAAACGCCATCGGTCAATGACTTAGCTTTATCTGTTACTATCAATGCGGCAGCAGCATTGTATAGCACAATATCACGCAACGGACTTTGTTCCCCGTTCAAAAGCCGAATAATCGCATCCGCATTTTGCTCAGACGTTCCGCCTTTTAAATCGTCTAGCGTTACGCTCGGCAAACCCGCATCTGTCGGACTTACTTCGATCATAGACACCGAACCATCTTTCAGTATTGCAACTTTGCTCGGCCCTGTCGTGGTAAGCTCATCCATACCATCGCTACCATGAACTACCCAAGCCCGCTTCGCGCCTAATGCGGCTAACGTATTGGCCATTGGTTCCAGCCAATGTGCGGAATAGGTTCCAACGAGGAGGTATTTGACCGAGGCCGGATTACACATCGGGCCTAAAATATTGAAAACCGTGCGTATTCCCATCTCAGCGCGGCTTGGCCCTACATGGCGCATGGCATTGTGATAAAGCGGTGCCATTAGAAAACCGATACCTGCTTCGACCACCGATTTTTCTACCTGTTCCGGCTTGGCTTCAAGATCCACACCTAAGGACGACAATACGTCGGCAGATCCCGAAAGCGAGGAAAAAGCCCGATTGCCGTGCTTGGCCACTGGCACCCCAGAACCCGCAACGACAAAAGCAGTCGCCGTGGATATATTATGGGTGCCATGAGCATCTCCCCCTGTGCCAACGATATCCATAGCATTATCGGGGGCATGTATTTGTTTCATCTTTGTGCGCATTATCCTCGCAGCACCGGTGATTTCATTAATAGTTTCACCCCGTAGCCTAAGTGCCATTAAAAATGCACCGATTTGTGCTGGAGTTGCATCTCCGGACATCATGATATCGAAGGCTGCAACCGCATCTTCTTGTGATAGAGTTTCTTTTTCAGAAACTTTAGTAATGAAAGGTTTAAGGTCAGTCATAATATTTTGTCACACTCAGCAAATATCTAGAAAGTTCTTCAATAGTTCATGACCATGATCCGTCGCAATGCTTTCCGGATGGAATTGGACTCCATGAAGTGGATAGACCTTGTGTTGAATCCCCATAATCAGACCATCATCGGCTTCGGCAGTAATATCAAAACATTCAGGCAAGCTCTTCCGCTCAACAATGAGGGAATGATATCGGGTCGACCGAAAAGGTGATGCGATATTAACGAATACTCCACAATTTGAATGAGTTATATCGCTGACTTTTCCGTGCATCGGCTCGGGCGCCCGTACGATTTTTGCGCCAAAGGCTTGTCCAAGAGATTGGTGACCAAGACAGACGCCGAGAACAGGTATTTTCCCGGAAGCTTGCTTCACTAATTCTACACTTATACCAGCCCGGTCTGGATCACAGGGGCCAGGCGAGATAACAATGCCATCGGGCGCCATTGCAACTGCATCTTCAGCACTGAAAGCGTCATTCCGGTAAACTTCTACTTCCGCTCCCAGTTCACTGAGGAAATGGAAGAGGTTGTAGGTAAAGCTATCGTAATTATCGATTAGTAGGAACATCGATCACCTATCCACGAATAAGGTCGCCGCTTATACCAGAGCCTGAGCCAGGACGGAATGATTACCGCATATATATTATCGAAAACAAAAATTGGTGAAAGAAAAGTAAATATGAAGGTAGCATACCTCTAATTTCGCTACAGCAAACATCTGATTTAAGTCCAAAAAAGATACATTACTGCCATCCTACCCAATCTAATTTGGGTTCTTGATTGCAATAACTCCATTTCCCCACAAATGCCCTTTTGCTAGTCAATTTGAACCAAGCTTTGCCATGATAAAAACTTCCACCCACAAGATCCTTGCAACGCTGACCGCTTTTATCCTGAACCCATCTTCCCTCAAATCCAGCTCCCTTGTTTAGCCAGATTCCAAGAAATCGACCGTTACTCCAATCATACGTACCTAACCGACCGTCCGGATTAGGTTTGTTGGAGAATGTTACGTTTGTCTTGCTTTTGCTGCCATCGGGGTTAGTCCATTCTGTGGACCACTTTTTGGTTTTATAACGGGCCGTGCTTTGAGAAAATATTTGTTGTGTGCTCTCGCTGGTCGACTTGGCGGGACTAGCATTGGTAGGTTTACCCGAAGAAGTGCTGCGACTTACGATGCGAGTGGGGCTGACAACACATTTGGCAAATGGCCTTCCATTCATTTCTAATTTGCCCATCATTTCATAAAATTCAAAACGATTAAATTTATTCACATCATTGTAGAGCCCGTACGCCAGCCATTTCACTGTACCATTGTTATGAAGTGTGACCCTTGATTTTCCCTGGGATTGAATATTTCTCCCGTCTGGGCGTCCATCGCTATAATTAAAAAACCTCAACCCTAAAATCGTTTTACGCGATTTATCAATTTTAAATTCTGCTTTCCAAGAAAGGCTGTTTTGTTTACACGAAAGAGTAGTCGCGACAATGTCAGCGTTGGCTGTGCTAGCAAAAAAAATAGACTGTAAAACTACGATAAATGAGGTTGATTTGTTTTTCATCATACGTTCTCGTCAATGTAAGCAATCCGTAGCTTAAGGTTAAAGATGCGGTTCTAACAGATGAATGTTGAGCTTGAAACGCCCACGGTCTGAAATGAAATTTTCGTGATGTGTGATCACCGATTTATCTTGCGGGTAGTCTGACAAAACTATACGGAACCCCTATGCTTGAACATATACAAATATCGATGGCGACGCATGACAAAAACATCAAAGGCATCGTCATTTACTATATGAGCGTTGCAAAGCTGCCTGGGGAACAGGACTAAGTGGCTAAACGCTCCAAATTGAGGTCTCGCCCAAAACAAAGCAGCACAAAAACCAATACCAAGCCCCGCGGTTTCTGGCAAAACCTGTATCAACAAATTATTAAATTACGCCTGCACTTAGCATTGCTTGCCGCGCTGGGGATATTTGCCATTGGAATGCTTTTGGGGGTTGCCTTTAGTATTTATTATAACGATGGATCTAAAGTTGTTGCGAGAGTCGTGGCGCAGATTTCCCCTAGCGAGCAATATGAGGGACCGGTCGAGGTCCCAAAAAAAGTCACCCAAGGCACAGCTGCTTTGGAGCTAGATATTCCGTTGGTAGAGGCAGCAGATGGACAATCAGAAACTATTCGGAACGAACAGACAACCAAATATGAACCGCCACAGAATACTTCTAAAGAAGAGGTTTCGGCCTCCATGGAATCACAAAAGGACGTTCCAGAATCCACCCTCATCGCGCGAAAACNGAGTGGGAATGTTGTCGAGGCCAAGATACCCCCCAGTGAGCAATATGAGGGATCGGTCGAGGCCCNAAAAAAANTCACCCAAGGCACANCTNNTCTGGAGCCAGATGTTCCGTCGGCAGAGACAGCAGGTGAACAATCAGAAACTGTTCGGGAAAAACCGACAGGGACACCTAAACCTGCAAAGAATTCTTATGAATATGGGGCTTTAAAATCTATAAAATCGAAAAAAAATATCACGGGATCTAAACCTTCTCCCACGAAAGCTAGTACTGCTGCCTGGCTCAGGTTTGCGGCTGTGACACCAGCCCAAAATGGCCAACCCGCAATTGCTATCGTGATGGACGATTTAGGCATTGATCAACGGCGGACAGGCGTCGCTATAGATTTGCCGGCTCCTATTACGCTTGCGTTTATTCCTTATGGATACCGTCTCTCAACCCACACCAGACGCGCCCGGGAAAATGGCCACGAATTGTTAGTACATCTTCCTATGGAACCGCTAAATGCTAATGCAGACCCCGGTAAAAACGCATTATTGAAAGGATTGACCGATAAACAGTTAAGATCGAGGATTGAATGGAACCTAACTCGATTCCAAGGCTTTGTGGGAATTAATAATCATATGGGTAGTAAATTTACAGCCTGGGAGCGAGGCATGAAGCTTGTGGTTGAAACCCTAAAAGATCGCGGATTAATATTTTTAGATTCAAAAACGACCAAGAATACAGTCGGTTTACGTTTGGCTACAGCCCTAAATGTACCCAACGCTGCTCGCGATGTATTTCTGGATAATGAAATTTCGATAAAATCTATTCAGCGACAATTAAAGCTACTTGAGAGGGTAGCCCGCAAAAACGGCAGCGCAATCGGCATCTGTCACCCCCATGATGCGACGGTTAAAGTCCTGAGAGATTGGATCCCAAATGCTAAAAAACGCGGCTTTATTCTTGTCCCTGTTTCCGCAATCATAAAACGTAAGTTGCTATCTGGTTAAGACTTATTGTTAGCGCGTGACGTATTTGTGCGCACCGCCTCTTCAACCGCACGCATGATGGCACGTGCTTTATTCCAGCTTTCCTGATATTCGCCTTCAGGGTCGCTATCAGCTACTACACCCCCGCCGGCTTGCACGAAAACTTTCTTGTCTTTAACCACGGCGGTTCGCAGAGCAATACAGGTATCCATGTCTCCGCCGGCGCCGAAATACCCTATACAGCCGGCATAAACACCACGGCGCACAGGTTCCAATTCGTCGATAATTTCCATCGCACGTACTTTCGGTGCGCCTGAAACCGTCCCAGCAGGAAAGCCCGCGATTAAAGCTGACAAAGCGTCATGTTTCTCTTGAATTTTACCAATCACGTTTGAAACGATATGCATTACATGACTGTAATATTCGATGAAGAACTTGTCGGTAACTTCAACCGAATCAACTTCTGAAACGCGTCCGACATCATTTCGGCCTAGGTCTAGAAGCATTAAATGTTCAGCTATTTCCTTCGGGTCGGCCAGTAGGTCTTCTGCGAATTCTTTATCTTCTTTGACCGTTGCGCCTCGTGGACGCGTCCCTGCTATTGGACGGATCGTAACTTTTCCTTCACGAACACGCACTAGAATTTCAGGACTCGACCCTACAATTGCAAAGTCATCAAAATTAAGGAAGAAAAGGTAAGGTGAAGGGTTTAACCGCCGCAAAGCTCTATAAAGCTCAATAGGTGGTAGCTCGAATGGTAATTCGAAGCGTTGGCTCACCACAACCTGAAATGCATCACCAGCGCGAATATATTCTTGCACTCGTTCGACCATCTCGTGAAAATCACCCCGGTTCATATTCGACACTGGTTCGGTGAGTGATAGTTTGATTGGAAGAGGCGGCGGAGCCGGCGGTGCACCGGCAAGCTGCTCCCAAATCAACGATAATCGCTGCATTGCAGCCCTAAAAGCCTTGGATGCGGAGCAATTCTTCTGCGGTCGGACCGGCGTCACTACAGTAATAGTATCTCCAATTGTATCGAAAACGGCGATAATCGTCGGTCGTATAAAAAGGCCTAACGGTAAATTCATAGTATCGGAATTAGCGTCAGGAATATCTTCCATTAGCCGCACCATATCGTAACTCATATAACCGACCAGCCCAGCCGCCATTGGCGGCATCTCATCGGGCATATCGATAGCGGATTCTGCTAAAACCTGGCGCAATGAATCCAAAGTGGACGCCTCACAAGAGGAAAATTCTAGTTCTTTAGATTGCGGGTTACGACAAATTTCCGCTGTATCATTTTGGCAGCGCCAAATAAGGTCGGGCTTTAAACCAATGAAGGAATAGCGCCCTCGAACTGCCCCGCCCTCAACGGATTCCAGCAAAAAACTGTATGGCTCTTCCGCTGCGAGCTTGAACATCGCTGAAACCGGTGTCTCAAGATCCGCGACTTGCGTACTCCATACCAATTGAGGCTTACCTGCAGTATAGGTCGCATCAAATTCGGTACGATTAGTATCGAGGCGCATTACCACCATAGCCCGGGTTGTCACTGCGATCGAAAAATTCTTTGAGTGTATTCTGATCTACCGAAACTTTGATCTTCGCTCGAATAGCTTGCTGTAGCTGTGCTAAAATATCAGATATCATGCGGGACTTTACTGTGTTCTGAATAGTATCACTTTGCTGTTTGTTTGACTGCCCATCGGCGACTTTAATCTCGTTCAAGACAGCGACCATATAACCATTTTTTGTCGCCGAAAACGTCGCCTTACCTTTGGATTCCAAACTAAAAATCTTCGAGATCAAAGCTGGTGGAACGTTTTTTACCTGAGCAGATCGCGTGATAGGGCCAATAGAGATCACTTTGGCAAGAGACTTTTTCGCAACTGATCTAATATCAGTTCCTTGATCAATTTGTTTTGTAAGTTTTGTCGCCTTCGCTCTTGCAATTTCCTGACGCTTAAGGGAAATCCAAGCATCTCTGACTTGCTGTTTTACCGCTACTAACGGGCGCAGGGTCGATTTTGTAATACTATCTATGCGAACTACGAAAAAGCCGCCACTAGAGGTTTCTGTCAAAAAAGAGTCCTGTCCGACGGGTGTATTAAACACAGTTTTAGTGAAAGGCTCACCAGGAAGATCTTTTATGGGTTTATCTGAGGGATCTCTGCCACGCAAATCGATTGCAACTATTTTTGTAGGTAACATTCCTATGGCGTTTGCGGCGGACTCCATAGAGCTGCCCTTTCCAAGCTCATCCTCCAATTTATTCGCGAGCCGAACCACATCTTCAACAGCTTGATCCCTGCGGAGATCCAGTGCCAAAGCTTCCTTCACGCTTTCAAAGGACTTTGCTTTTTCGGCAACTACATCAGTCACCATAAAAATGCGCTTGCCAAAAGCGTCATCTATAGGTTTAGAAAATTTGTTTTTTTCCAACGCAAATACCTTGTCTGCAAGATTGGCCGGCAAGTCGTTATGGGCAACAACACCAAAATTCGTCGCCTTTGCGTTTTGATTGGCAATCCTTTTAGCAACATTAAGGAAATCTCGACCTTTTTTAAGCAAGTCATAAGCTTTGTCTGCCGCCTCCTGGTTTTCAACCAAGATTTGCATTAACGCTCGCTTCTCAGGCTCTATGAACTCGCTTAGCCTGTCCTCGTAAACCTGTTTGAGTTCGGTATCGGTAAATTTAATAGTTTTCCCTACAGAAACAGGATCCACATGTACGAAAGTAATTGCTCGGTATTCTGGCGCAGTAAACTGCGTTTTATTTTCACGATGGTATCGTGCCAACTCTGCCTCATTCGGTGTAGGAATTTTTGAGTTGGACGTAGAGACATTGAAAGCTTTTGCGCTGCGCTCTTCTGTGCGCCACCGATAGAGGTTGGATATGATTTTTTTAGAGCTATTAACTCCAGAAGATATACTTTCCAACAATTGAATTCGCGGAATTTCCGCTCTTCGCATATTCGCGAATTCGTTGCGTGTATAACCACTTTGTCGAAGGAGCTCGTCGAATTGCACACTGCCAACCTGGCCAAACTGACTGCGAATATCCGTCACGATTTGCTCGTTACTAACGGTCAAACCAAGACTAGAGGAGGCTTGGTCATAAACTTTTGCTGTGACAGTTCGTGTCAGCACGCTTTCTAAAACGCCAAGATTTCGAGCTTGCTCCCTTGTAATACCACGCTGGCGCAAAACATTGAGCTCTCGCTCGTAATGACGCTGAACTTCTTTGGCAGTAACCTCATTATCGCCAACTTCCGCCACGATTGTTTGTAAAGCGCCAGATCCGAAGAAATCCGTCGTCCCCCAGAGTGCGAAACTCAAGATTAAGATACCGAATAAACCGAAAGTAAGAACCTTCGCGATCCCTCGCCGCATTTCCTGGAGCATTTCTTTATTCCTTCTTTCGGGCCTTACGCCATAATTTTAGGATGATAGATAGCGCTGACGGCGAATGACAACAAGGATTAACCGCTTACTTTGACAAGAAGGTATCCTTTAGACGTATTGCGTTTATTGAGCGCTCCGCGCATCATTCAAGTCATCTTGCGGCACTTTTGTAATTTAGGACAATTAAATATGAACAAATCCCGTCAGTCACTAATTGCGGGCAACTGGAAAATGAATATGAGCGTAGCGGAAGGATGCGCACTAGCTCAGCAGATTGTGAGCCAGGCGGCGACTGTATCCTGCGAATTGTTATTATGCCCACCCGCTCCGCTGTTGGGTTTTGTAATGGCAGAAACCAACGGTTCGGAGGTGCAGCTTGGTTCTCAAGATTGTCACTTTAATGACGCCGGAGCGCATACCGGAGATACGAGCGCTAAATTACTCGCTGATATTGGATGCGGTTATGTAATTCTCGGTCATTCTGAAAGACGCGCAGACCATGGAGAAACTGATCAACAGGTGGCGGCAAAAGTAACTGCCGCATGGCGCAATCAATTAACCGCCATTATTTGTATCGGAGAGACCGAATCGCAGCGTGACGCGGGTAAAACACTTAGTGTGGTCCGCGCACAAATCGCCGGGTCTATTCCTCCGGGCGCGACGGGCGCAAACACGGTAATTGCGTATGAACCAGTGTGGGCCATCGGCTCCGGGAAAGTCCCTTCAGTAAATGACGTTACTAAAATCCATGCAGAAACCCGCACGGCTTTTGCTGAAGCCGCTGGAGCAGGGGAGGCGGAGCTCGTTCGAATTCTTTACGGTGGTTCGTTAAAACCGGAAAACGCATCTGAGTTTCTGGCTTTGGAGGATGTTGATGGAGGTCTAATTGGTGGCGCTAGCTTGAAAGCGCAAGATTTTATCGGCATTGCATCAAGTTGCCCCTAGCAATCGACCGCATTAGCCATTAAACAAACGTCATATTTGCTCAAGATCGAGACCGTACTCGCACGGAGTTAACATGGAAAAAATCATTTTGGTGATCCATTTGTTTCTAGCAATAGGATTAGTGGTAACTGTACTGCTGCAAAAAAGCGAAGGTGGCGCATTGGGCATCGGTGGAAGCGGCGGTGGAGGTGGTCTTGTAAGTGTTCGCAGCTCGGCAAATTTCCTGACCCGCGCTACGGCAATTATGGCGGGTTGCTTTCTATTAACGAGCCTTACGTTAGCGATTTTGGCTGGTGCTCATAATAAACGTGGAATTAATTTAGATTCGCCGGCGACAACTGGAGAAGCGACGGAACCTGCAGTGCCTACAGTGCCTCTATCGAAATAAGACCAGAGCATTAAAAACCCTGTTGGGGAGAAGGAATACCGAATTGGTTAAGAGGAAATGACGCGCTTTATTTTCATCACCGGTGGCGTTGTTTCATCCCTCGGTAAGGGGCTTTCTTCCGCCGCGTTAGGAGCTCTTCTTCAAGCCCGAGGCTTCAAAGTGAGGCTTCGTAAACTTGATCCTTACTTAAATGTCGATCCAGGCACGATGAGCCCCTATCAGCACGGCGAAGTCTTTGTAACCGATGACGGTGCGGAAACTGATCTCGATTTAGGCCACTATGAGCGCTTTACCGGTGTTCCTGCTAACAAAAATGATAATGTCACGGCCGGTCGCATTTACTCCAAGGTGTTGTCGAAAGAACGCCGTGGAGACTATCTTGGCGGGACCGTTCAAGTTATCCCTCACGTTACTGATGCCATTAAGGAATTCATTACAGACGATTTAGATAATGAAGATTTCGTTCTTGTAGAAATTGGAGGCACCGTCGGCGATATTGAGGGGCTTCCTTTTGTCGAAGCGATACGACAATTGGGCAATGAATTAGGCCGCGAAAAAACACTCTATATACATGTAACCCTCGTGCCGTATTTAACTGCGGCCGGTGAACTAAAAACCAAGCCTACGCAGCATTCTGTTAAGGAATTACTGAGTTTAGGTATTCAACCTGATATTGTTCTATGCCGTTCTGAGCGAGAAATTCCTCCTGATGCCCGACGCAAATTAGGACTTTTTTGTAATGTGCAAGAAAAAGACGTGATTCCGGCATTAGACGTAGGTTCAATTTACGAAGTACCCTTGTCGTATCATCGAGAGGGCTTTGATATTCAGGTCTTAAAGCATTTTGGCCTGAAGAAAGAAAGCGAACGTTCGTTTGACTTAAGTCGATGGGAAAGTATCTCAAAGATTCATAGATCTCCCGAAGGTGAAGTTACAATTGCCGTCGTCGGCAAATATACAAATCTTTTGGATGCTTATAAGTCTCTCAATGAGGCACTTGTGCATGGAGGAATCGCAAACAAGGTGCGGGTAAATCTTCGATGGGTTGAATCTGAGATTTTTGAATCAAATGACCCAGTTCAAATGCTTGAGAATTGTCATGGAATTCTAGTGCCAGGCGGGTTTGGGGAGCGTGGTGCGGAGGGCAAGATTGCCGTCGCAAAGTTCGCGAGAGAGCGGCAGGTTCCTTATTTTGGTATTTGTTTCGGCATGCAGATGGCTGTAATTGAAGCGGCTCGAAATTTGGCAGGTATAAAGAATGCCAATTCGAGTGAGTTTGGCGCTTCAGAAAACGCAGTCATTGGCCTCTTGACGGAGTGGACGAAAGGTGGGTCAATAGAGCGACGCGATGCGGATGGAGATTTGGGCGGCACCATGCGTCTTGGTGCGTATCCGTGTAAACTGGTTGCTGGTTCGAAGGTTTCAGATATTTACTCAAATCATACTGAGATTATGGAACGGCATCGACATCGCTATGAGGTCAATATTAACTTCAAAAAACAGCTTGAAGAAGCGGGGTTGGCCTTTTCTGGCCTTTCACCCGACAGCCAACTCCCAGAAATAGTAGAAATTCCAGATCATCCGTGGTTCGTTGGCGTACAATTTCATCCCGAATTGAAATCCCGTCCCTTTGACCCGCATCCCATGTTTACGAGCTTCATCAAAGCTGCGGTCGCACAATCAAGGCTCGTTTAAGGCAATCAATAATGGTCGAGCACAAACATATAAAAATTGGCGATCTCGAAATCGGTAATGATCTACCACTCACCATTATTGCTGGGCCTTGCGCCATGGAGAGTCGCCAACATGCGCTTGATACTAGCGGTGCAATTAAGGAAATCGCAGATAAGTTGGATTTTGACTTTATCTATAAATCGTCCTTCGATAAGGCAAATCGCACATCTTCGAATAGCCCGCGTGGTGTGGGGCTCGCTGAAGCACTGCCGATATTCCAAGAGATCCGCGATCAAGTAGGCTGTCCCGTTCTTACTGATATTCATGATGCTGCTCAATGTTGTGAAGTAGCCAAAGCGGTAGACGTTCTGCAAATTCCTGCATTTTTATGTAGGCAGACAGATTTGTTAGAGGCTGCCGGAAGAACCGGAAAATGTATCAATGTTAAAAAAGGACAATTCTTAGCGCCTTGGGACATGAAGAATGTGGCGGCAAAATTAACCGGTGTCGGTAACGAAAACATAATGCTATGCGAACGCGGCGCCAGCTTCGGTTACAATACGCTGGTGTCGGATATGCGGTCTTTACCAATTCTCGCTGAAACCGGTTTTCCGGTAGTCTACGACGCAACGCATTCGGTCCAACAGCCGGGCGGGCAGGGCGATCGGTCGGGCGGTGATCGCGAGATGGTTCCACCATTGGCTCGGGCCGCAGTTGCAGTAGGTGTTGCAGCTGTATTTATGGAGACCCATGAAGATCCAGATAACGCTCCATCTGACGGACCAAACATGATTAAAATTAATGAGTTTCCAGACTTAGTTAATACTTTACTTGATTTAGATCGTGTCTCTAAACACAGAAACTAAATCTCTAAATCAACATTCTAGAATGATATATGCCGAGGTAAATTATGTCTGCGATTATTGATATTAAAGCGCGCGAAATCCTTGATAGTCGTGGTAATCCAACTGTTGAAGTGGATGTCGTTCTGGAGTCGGAGGCGGAGGGTCGAGCAGCGGTTCCGTCAGGAGCCTCTACTGGGGCTCACGAGGCGGTAGAGCTCCGCGATGGAGACGATCGCTTCAGCGGAAAAGGTGTACGAACGGCAGTCAATGCGGTCAATACCGAAATCTTCGGTCTGCTCTCAGGTATGGATGCACGCGAACAACAACGTATCGACAACCTTATGATTGCCTTGGACGGTACGCCGAATAAAGGACGGCTTGGTGCAAATGCCATTTTAGGCGTTTCCATGGCAATCGCCAAAGCTGCAGCACTTGAATCTCGCTTACCTTTATATCGATATATCGGTGGCTCATTTGCTAGAATACTCCCAGTACCTATGATGAATATTTTAAATGGCGGCGCCCACGCGGATAACCCCATCGATATTCAAGAATTTATGATTATGCCGGTGAAGGCTGCCGGTATTGCTGAAGCAGTCCGTATCGGTGCTGAGATCTTTCATTCCCTCAAAATGTCATTAAGCGATGCCGGACATAATACTAATGTTGGTGACGAAGGTGGCTTCGCGCCAGATTTGGCATCAACCGATGAAGGTCTTCAATTTGTAATGCGTGCCATTGAAGCTGCTGGCTGTAAGCCAGGCGATGACGTCGTTCTAGCGTTGGATTGTGCTTCATCAGAGTTTTATGCAAACGGAAAATATGAATTAGCAGGAGAGGGCAAGAGTCTCGGCTCCGACGAGATGGTAGAGTATTTAGCAGATTTAGTTGCCCGTTACCCCATCGTTTCAATCGAAGACGGCATGGATGAGGACGATTGGGAAGGATGGGCTTCCTTAACCGAAGCCATTGGCGATAAGATTCAACTTGTTGGCGATGACCTTTTTGTAACCAATCCAGCGCGTTTGCACCGAGGTATCAAAGAGAACTCGGCCAATGGCATCTTAGTGAAGGTGAATCAAATCGGTACACTAACTGAAACCTTAGAAGCTGTTGATATGGCACAACGCGCAGGTTTCGGAGCGGTCATATCGCATCGTTCTGGAGAGACTGAAGATTCCACGATAGCTGATCTGGCTGTTGCCACGAACTGCGGTCAAATAAAAACTGGTTCGCTGTCTCGGTCAGACCGTCTCGCAAAATACAACCAGCTTCTTAGGATTGAAGAAGAATTAAGTGACACAGGAATCTATGCCGGTACGACCATTTTACGTTAAAAGTAAATTTCGCTTGGTTAAAATATTCGTTGCCTTTATCCTATGGATAGATAGTATTAAAGGTAATAAAGCCTGCTAATTTTTACGTGATGATTAAGTAAATAATTATCGATTGGTTCTTTTGGCCGTGAGTGATTCCATAAGTTTATGCTAATTCTTCGAGAAATGCGCAGGAGAGCGCGTTACATTTTACCCGCGGCCTTTTGTGCCGTGGTTGTAGGCTACTTTACGTATCATTCTGTGCAAGGCGAGAAGGGTATCCACTCCTATCTCAAGATTAAACGCGAGGTTCGTGATGCGCAGGATCATCTAAAAAAGATGCAATTCGTCCGTCTGGAACTAGAGCAACGCGTTAAAGGCTTGCGTGATTCGAGCTTAGATTTAGATTTGTTAGAGGAACGTGCACGCATTGTATTAAATCTTATGCGCGATGACGAATTATTAATTCACTTTCCGAAAAATTAGAATTGTTTGGTTTTGTCGCAATCCTATCCAAATTTTTCTTCTCGTCATCCTTGCTAAAGTCAGGGCTTTCTCAAATACGCAATAATGTTTCAAGCCGTGAAGATCAAAAGTGATAATCGTGCGTACGTATTTTGGCTTTTATTAACATAAATCAGGTTAAACTTAGAAAAGTCTATTAATTTTAGGCACTTAATTGCACCTTGCCCGTCTATGCAATTCACGCTAGTTCTAGTGTGTGCAACCACGTTTGTGGTTAAGCATGGTTTTAGGAGGGACTATGGCGACAAAATCTAAGAAAACACGCGCCAAGAAATTTGGCGCGGACGTGTCGCCTGAAGAACAACTTTCCTTGTTCAGAGATATGCTGCTGATACGCCGATTTGAAGAGAAAGCTGGTCAGCTTTATGGCATGGGGCTAATTGGTGGATTTTGCCATCTCTATATTGGACAAGAGGCAGTGGTGGTAGGCATGCAGAGCTCTATTTCGAGCGACGATGCCGTTATAACGAGCTATCGTGATCACGGGCATATGCTTGCGTGCGGGATGGATCCCCGCGGTGTGATGGCTGAGTTGACGGGGCGCGCTGGCGGCTATTCCCGCGGAAAAGGCGGATCTATGCACATGTTCTCCAAGGAAAAGAATTTCTATGGCGGACACGGAATAGTTGGAGCGCAAGTACCGATTGGTACCGGTGTAGCGTTTGCTCAAAAATACCGCAAAAATAATTTGGTCTCACTAACATACCTAGGCGATGGGGCAATCAATCAGGGCCAAGTCTATGAAAGTTTCAATATGGCTGCTCTTTGGGAGCTTCCGGTAGTCTATATCATTGAAAACAATCAATACGGGATGGGAACTAGCGTTGAGCGAGCGTCAGCAAGCAAAGATTTGTATATTCGTGGTCATGCTTACGGTATCGCGGGCAAGCAAGTCGATGGTATGGATGTGCTGGCGGTTCACGACGCGGGCGAAGAGGCGGTGGCACATTGCAGGGCTGGAAAGGGTCCTTTTATCCTTGAAATGAAGACTTATCGCTATCGTGGGCATTCGATGTCAGACCCCGCCAAATACCGAACTCGGGAGGAAGTAACAAAAGTTCGCGAAGAGCGAGACCCAATCGAAAGAATGAGGGGTACATTACTTCGGGCGAGGGCTGTGGATGAGGCAGCTCTGAAAGAAATCGATACAGAGGTTAAAAATATCGTTCTTGATGCTGCAGAATTTGCGCAGGCGAGTCCGGAACCGGCGCCCGAAGAGCTTTACACCGACGTCTTGCTTGAAGCCTAAACATCAAATTAATAGACCGTAATGCGGATTGGAACTGAGGAAATGCCCACACAAGTATTGATGCCAGCCTTATCGCCAACCATGACCGATGGAAAATTGGCACGATGGCTCAAAGCTGAAGGAGATAGTGTGACATCGGGCGATGTTCTAGCAGAGATTGAGACCGATAAGGCAACAATGGAAGTCGAAGCTGTAGAGGAAGGCACCCTCGGGAAAATTCTCGTCTCGGAAGGCAGTGAGAATGTAGCGGTTAATACTCCCATTGCCATCATGCTTGACGATAGTGAAGATCTTTCAGCTGCAGATAGTCTGGAAGTAATTTCTGATACTAAAACACCGAGCACGGTTGCCAAGACAACAGGTAATGCTCCGTCAATTGCCGGTTCCCCTATTGATGGCAGAATCTTAACCGAAAGTGAATGGGACGGGGCTATAGTCAATTTGACGGTAAGAGAAGCGCTTCGCGACGCTATGGCGGAGGAAATGCGCAGAGATGAAAATGTTATGCTTATGGGTGAGGAGGTTGCTGAGTATCAAGGCGCTTATAAGGTAAGCCAAGGTTTACTCGACGAATTTAGCGCGGATCGTGTCATCGATACGCCAATTACGGAACAAGGGTTTGCAGGCATAGCCGTTGGTGCAGCATTTATGGGCGTGCGGCCCATCGTCGAATTTATGACTTTCAATTTTGCAATGCAGGCGATGGACCAAATAATTAATTCTGCTGCCAAAACGCTTTACATGTCAGGTGGTCAAATGGGCTGCCCGATTGTCTTTCGTGGGCCTAACGGTGCGGCATCGCGCGTTGCTGCTCAACATTCGCAATGTTACGCGGCCTGGTATGGCAGCATACCCGGCTTAAAGGTGGTTTCACCCTGGTCTGCAGCGGATGCCAAAGGATTACTTAAGTCTGCTATTCGTGATCCTAATCCAGTGATTTTCCTCGAAAACGAGATGATTTATGGTCAAAGTTTTGATGTTCCGGACACAGAGGATTGGACCGTTCCCATTGGTAGTGCCAAAGTCGTCAGGTCTGGCTCAGATGTTACTATTGTCGCATTCTCTATTATGGTCGGAAAGGCGTTGGAAGCTGCAGAGCAACTGGCAGACGAGGGGATTGATGCGGAAGTTATTGATTTGCGTACTATCCGGCCTCTGGATGAAGCGACTATTATAGAATCTGTAAAGAAAACCAATCGCGTCGTTGCTTGTGAAGAGGGGTTCCCGCAATACGGTATTGGCGCAGAAATTTCAGCACGTATCACCGAACAGGCTTTTGATTGGCTTGATGCACCTATAGCCCGAGTGGCCGCAGTTGACGTCCCACTGCCATATGCAGCTAATTTAGAAGCGCTTGCCCTGCCACAGTCCATACAAATCCAAAATGCAGCAAAAGCTGTGTGTTACAGAGCATAAGGGGACAGAGACGATGCCCGTCAAAATCTTAATGCCAGCCTTATCCCCAACCATGACTGATGGTACCCTTGCCAAGTGGCACATAAGCGAAGGGGATACGGTAAGTTCAGGCGATGTGATTGCGGAAATCGAAACTGATAAGGCGACCATGGAAGTCGAGGCGGTCGAAGAAGGGCGGATTGGAAAAATATTGGTCGAAGGTGGCACGGAAAACGTAGCGGTTAATGCGGTAATTGCCCTGTTATTGGAAGACGGCGAAAATGAAGACGATCTCAGTGCTCTCGACGAAGAACCGTCACCTGCCGTCACTACTTCAGAGCCCGCCACTTCATCTGTACCGTTGGAGCTAGGCACAGTAGCATCGCCACCAGCAATATCCGCATCAGAAGCCCCTGCTTCTACTAAAAACGGTGAAAGGATATTCGCCAGTCCATTAGCCCGCCGTATGGCGGAGCAAGCCAAATTAGATATCAGTGCAATAGCTGGATCAGGGCCGAACGGGCGAATTGTAAAAAGCGATGTGGAAGCTGCACTCTCTAGTGGATTGCCTGCAATAACCTCTAGCTCTGAACCTCTAATGACCTCCGTTATGGCGCCATATGAGGCCGAATACGAGCTCGTCATTCCATCGAACATGCGTAAGATTATTGCTGAGCGATTGACGGAATCTAAGCAGACTGTGCCTCATTTCTACCTGACTGTAGAATGTGAAATTGATAATTTACTAAGCTTTCGTAAGGAGTTGAATGCCAAAGCTGATAATGGTTATAAGCTTTCCGTAAATGATATTATCATCAAGGCTGCTGCAGTCGCACTCAAGAAGATTCCTGAAGCTAACTCAAGTTGGTCAGAAGAGGGACTAAAACTTTTTAAATCTGCAGATATCTCGGTTGCCGTAGCAATTGAAGGAGGTTTAGTCACGCCGGTAATAAGGCATGCGGATGCCAAAGGGCTCGAGGAAATCTCTAATGAGATGCGCGAACTGGCATCAAAAGCGCGGGATGGCAAGCTGCAACCTGAGGAATATCAAGGAGGTACATTCAGTATTTCTAATCTAGGGATGTTCGGAGTTAAACAATTTGACGCCGTGATTAATCCACCTCAAGCTTGCATTTTGGCTGTCGGCGCCGGCGAACAGCGTCCGGTCGTCAAAGACGGTGCTCTTGCAGTAGCTAGGGTTATGAGTTGCACACTTTCAGTGGATCACCGTGCCGTGGATGGTGCAGTGGGTGCAGATTATTTAGCATGCCTTAAGGGTTTACTTGAAAACCCGGTTACAATGTTACTTTAAGAAATGTTTGTAAATGACAGATAAAAAATACGATATTGTCATTATTGGTGGAGGGCCAGGTGGATATGTGGCAGCAATTCGCGCGGCCCAGCTGAAACTTAAAACAGTTCTCGTAGAATCGAATAATCTTGGTGGTATCTGTTTGAACTGGGGCTGTATCCCCACAAAAGCACTTTTACGTAGTGCTGAGATTTTTCATTTCATTCAGAATGCAGATGAATTTGGGCTCTCCGTCACCGGCGCGAAGTTCGATATTAGGAAAATCGTGAAACGGAGCAGAGATGTTGCTAGCCAACTAAGCGGTGGTGTAGCTCACCTTTTGCGTAAGAACAAAGTCGAAGTCATGAACGGTCTTGGCAAATTAGCCGGAAGTACCGCGGACGCTCGCATGGTTGCCGTCGAGAAGGATGGAAAACTCGTGGCAACGCTGACAGCGAAAAATGTTATTTTGGCCACCGGTGCTCGCGCCCGCACTTTGCCCGGGCTTGAACCCGACGGTAAACTAATTTGGACCTACAGAGAGGCAATGGTGCCTAAAACCATGCCAAAATCCCTTCTAGTAATCGGCTCTGGGGCTATTGGGATAGAATTTGCGAGTTTTTATCGTAATTTAGGGACTGAAGTAACAGTAGTGGAAACTCTAGACCGCATTTTGCCTGTAGAAGACGAGGACATCTCGGCTCATGCTCATAAGCAATTTGAGAAACAGGGCATGAAAATCATCACTGGTGCCCAGGTAAAAGAACTAAAGAAAGGTAAAGACAACGTTACAGCGACGATAGACAAAGACGGCAAAACTCAATCAATAACAATAGAGCGCGTTGTCTTAGCGGTTGGCATCGTTGGAAACGTAGAGAATATTGGATTAGAAGATACAAAAATTGAAGTGCAACGCTCACATGTGGTGGTGGATCAATGGCTGCAAACCGCTGAAGCAGGTGTTTATGCCATCGGTGATCTTGTTGGGGCACCTTGGTTAGCTCACAAAGCAAGCCATGAAGGAGTAATTTGCGTCGAAAAAATCGCTGGTGTTAAGGATATTCATCCGCTCAATACCAGCAATATTCCCGGTTGTACCTATTGTTTGCCGCAGGTTGCGTCTGTAGGGCTTACGGAAGCGGCGGCAAAAGAACAGGGTTATGAGGTGTGTGTTGGACGGTTTCCCTTTATGGGCAATGGGAAAGCCATTGCGCTCGGTGATCCCGAAGGACTGGTTAAAACAGTCTTTGATTCAAAAACTGGCGAACTATTGGGCGCTCACATGGTCGGCGCTGAAGTAACCGAGCTCATCCAAGGCTACGGTATAGCTAAGAAATTGGAGACCACAGAGGCCGAGTTGATGAATACGGTCTTCCCCCATCCCACCTTATCAGAAATGATGCACGAGTCTGTTCTTGACGCTTATGGTCGTGCAATCCATTTCTAAGTTATAGAAGGGGTAATGAATGGATCGGAAAAGCGCTGCGGAACGCCATCCAGAGAAACAAAATCGGCCGGATAATCCCATAAAACGGAAGCCATCCTGGATACGCGTCAAGGCGCCGGGTTCCAAAGGTTATTTTGAGACAAAAGCTATCGTTCAAGAACACGAATTGCATACAGTATGCGAAGAAGCCGCATGCCCCAATATAGGAGAATGTTGGGCCAAGAAACACGCAACATTCATGATTATGGGAGATACTTGCACACGCGCATGCGCCTTCTGCAACGTTGCGACCGGGCGACCTATGGCGCTTGATCCATTTGAACCAGCAAGAACCGGTACAGCGGTTGCCAAGCTAGACCTGCAACATGTGGTTATCACTTCCGTCGATAGAGATGACCTGGACGATGGTGGCGCCGCTCATTTCGGTGCTGTCATCGCCAACATTCGTGAAATGGCGCCTAATACTACGATAGAAGTTTTAACACCTGATTTTATGAACAAAGACGGGGCTGTCGAAACTATCGTGGCTGCACAGCCTGACGTTTTTAATCACAATATTGAGACGGTTCCTAGGCTTTATCCTGCCATTAGGCCTGGCGCCCGTTATTTTACCAGCTTAGCATTGCTATCACGTGTCAAAGCACTTGACCCATCGATATTCACTAAGTCGGGCTTAATGGTTGGATTAGGTGAAGAGACAGGCGAAGTTGGTCAACTCATGGATGATCTTCGTGCCGCGGACGTAGATTTCATAACCATCGGCCAATATTTGCAGCCAACCCCAAAACATGCGGCGATAGCGCGGTTTGTGACGCCGGAAGAATTTGAGGGGTTAGCAACAAAAGCACGAGCAAAGGGCTTTTTGCTTGTCTCGGCGTCGCCTTTGACGCGTTCTTCTTATCACGCGGATACGGACTTCGCGATGCTACGGGAGGCCCGAAACCGCGAACTTGATCGCATCAAAGCATAGAATTTTATGCATAAGCACTCTGAAGAGCGCATACTACCTCACAGTCCAGAGGCAATCTTCAACTTGGTCGCAGACGTGGGGTCTTATCCTGATTTTCTTCCTTGGTGCACCGCGACCCGGATTTTAAAACAAAATGAAAGCGGTATGATCGCAGAAATGGCCGTTGGTTACAAAAGTATCCGGGAACGCTATAAAAGCAACGTCGAACTGAACCGCGATGCAATGATAATTAAAGTAACGGCTATCGATGGTCCTTTTAAGTACCTTCGCAACCAGTGGTACTTTGAAGAATGTAATATTGATCAGTGTAAAATTCACTTTCATATAGAATTTGAATTTGGCTCTTGGATACTACAGCAAATCATTGGAGCATTTTTTGAGGACGCGGTAGCTAAAATGGTCTTAGCTTTCGAAACGCGCGCGAATGAGATTTATAATTCTTGCTCTTTAGATTGAAAAACTCAGTTTGTTTGAGGAATTACAAACTCTTCCATACATCGCTTGCGTTAGTAGTTGACATCTTTCGATCGCAAAACGGTTTTTTTCGCGGGCCCACCTTTAGTAGGCAGAGCTTTGCTATGTACAATATCTGGAAAATCACTTGCTAATACTTAATAAATACCTATTATATTAGGTAAAATATATAGTTTCTGCGGCGGGAAGACGGGATGCCAACTTGTACTGATACTACTTTTAAAATACAGGGGGTGTTTTCATGATCTCGCCGGGGCAAATTCGCGCCGCAAGATCAATTATTGGAGTTAAACAATCTGATCTAGCAAAAGCATCAGGTATCTCACTGGCCACACTCAATAATATTGAAAGGGGTGTAGGGGATCCTCGCGCCAGTACGTTGGATGCTATTGAATCAGCTCTTCAAGACGCGGGCGTCGAGATACAGGCAAGTTCTCTTACGGAATCCGTTCGGTTGAATATTCTTGCACGCCCAAAAGCGTATGAGACTTTGTCAGCAAGTCAGAAACTACTACAATTGCTTAGTCCCGGTTCTCTAAATCGGCCTGATAAAGTGTTGATATTTGCACGCCGTGATAGAAATGCCGAACACGATGATAATGCAATTAAAATTTGCTTCCTTATTGAGGCTAAAAACCGAAACATTCTCTTTGATCAGGTTAATTTTTCGATTGAGAATGGCAGCCGGGTTGCTGAAATCGCAGGCATAATGCAGGCTGCGTTTGCTTTTCATCGCTATGAGCTGTTCTTTCTTAGCAGTATCATTGAAGATACTACTGCCAACGAGGATTTGGATGCACTTGAATGCATAAGTGGTATGGATTGGATAGCCCTCGACCATCCAGCTAAATTTTTTAACACTTTCTCAAATTGGAATGAACTACTTAGGACCTATGGCAGTCGCGCCGGGCATCCACTTGCAAACCTCGCCGCTTTAATCAATAAGTTTGAGCTTGGCTGAGTAACAGTGCGATTCCGCATTCGACTGATTGCGTCCGTATCGAGCTTCGGTCGCCATGAAATAAGTGTTTTTGTGCAATAACTTTGTGGCCCTCTAAACAACTCCCAATAAAAACCAAGCCAACTGGCTTCGTTGTTGTGCCTCCACCAGGCCCTGCTATACCGGTAACTGAGAGCGATAGGATGCCATCGGAATTGAGAAGCGCGCCCTTTGCCATGGCCTTTGCAACATCAGCACTGACAGCGCCGTACTGTTGGATTAACTTGGCCGGTACTCCTAGGCAGGAAGATTTCGCCTCGTTGGTGTAGGTCGCAAATCCTCGCTCAAAAACGTCAGATGAGCCTGCCACAGAGGTTAAAAGTGCACTAATCAAGCCACCGGTGCAGGATTCTGCAGTAGTGATCTGAATTTTCTTCGAACGGCACAAGCTTAGTAACGCGTTGGCATTATCCGTTAGAGTATCATCAAACATCAACAAATTCCTATTTGCTGCAGAACCCACAAGCATACGAGGGCATACAATCCCGCCATTATATCGTCTGCCATGACACCGAAACCACCTTTTAGGTTTACGTCTNCCCAANAAACGGGCCACGGTTTCCAAATATCGAAAAGGCGAAAGAGCAAAAAACCAAGACCAAGGTGCACAATATCCAGCGACGCAACCAAGACCGCCAACCATTGCCCGGCAACTTCATCAATAACTATTTCGTTACTATCATGAGTTCCACTGCGGGTTTGATAGATATCCACAGCCCAAACGCCTATGAAAAAGGTAATTACGGTAGCGGTGGCGAGCCCNAGTACACCGAAATTCATCAAAATGGGCCATGCTAAAAGAACCGCGATAAATGATCCCACGGTACCCGGCGCAATGGGAAACCGNCCGGTAAATGCAAAAGTAGCTAAGAAAACAGAAAGATTAAAAACCAATATGTAACACCGTTTTTCTAACTATTTATCTTAATAAGATAGTCGCTGTTGCCTGTCCGGCTATTCCTTCGCCACGACCAGTAAAGCCAAGTCTTTCTGTAGTCGTTGCTTTAATACTAACCCGGCCCATATCGAGCGCTAAAATTTCGGATAATCGGGACCGCATTCTATCTCGGTAAGGTCCAATTTTAGGGTATTCACAGATCAAGGTGACATCCAAGTGGAGGATTGAGCCCCCACGCTGAGCAACGAGTTCTGCTGCCTTTGCTAGAAAAATTTCAGAACTTGCATTTAGCCATCGTGGATCGCTTGGTGGAAAATAAGTACCAATATCACTCTCGCAAATAGCACCTAAAATTGCATCGGTTAAAGCATGCATTCCCACATCGGCATCGGAATGCCCGGCGAGGCCCTGGTCATGAGGAATTTCTACTCCACAAAGTATCACTGACTCGCCAGGCTGGAACCGATGAACATCAAAGCCGGAACCTACTCTTGTTTCTCCCAAAGGACCTCCCCTGGATGCACTTATTTGGCGTTCAGCACGCTTAAAATCCTCAGGCGCGGTCACTTTGAAATTGTCCTCGTTACCCTCGACTAAGCGAACTACGTGACCCGCGGCCTCAGCTACCGCTGCATCATCCGTTAAACTCTGACTACGAAACCGCTCGTGAGCAAGCATTATGATCTCATAATTAAAGCCCTGGGGAGTTTGTGCCCGCCATAGCCCGCTGCGGTCAACCGTTGCACCTACGGTACCATCGGATTTCTCGCGCTTGATGGTATCAGTGACGGGAACCGCTGCCAAAACCGCACTATCATTGGATAGCGCGTTGACCACTCGCGAAATTGTATCAGGAGCAACAAAGGGGCGGGCACCATCATGGATCAACACATTATCTGGTGCAAAGTCGGATAATGCCCGCAGACCATTAAAGGAGGACTCTTGTCGTGTCTCACCCCCAAAAACCGGCGGTAATAATCTCATACCAGTTGCGGCATTTTCGTATCGTGCTTCATCGTCTGGGTGAATGACAACGCCAACCATATCAATGGCAGGATGATTCACAAAAACCCTCAAGGCTTCTCGTAACAACGGCGTGCCGGCTATTTCTCGGTACTGTTTTGGCATAGCGCTACCAGCCCGTATGCCGCGGCCGCCTGCGAGAACAAGTGCAGCGGTTTTTACCATTTAATCATCAAAACTTTCTAAAATTATGACCGAAATTTCGTGTCAACCTAATGCTAAAGCTCTGCCATCTCAATCAAGGATGCTATATAGAGGTATCATGGATGAGAAGCTAATAATCGGCATGCTCACCGCCCTAAGTATTTTGCCGGTCGGTGCATATACCTTGCGGGCGGATGCAGTCAATAATCGCCTTTATTGGTTGCTATTGATTTCCTCAGCCTTGGTCTTTTCAGGGTTTACGCTTTATCGTCTCCAATTAGGATGGCAGCGAGGCCTTGCTGACTCATTGTTCGTGTGTGTTGCGGTCACACTTGTACTCTATACGTTAGCTAACCGTTGGTTTCGTGAAAGTTGGCGTTTGGCAGTCTTGTTGTCACCATACCTATTTATCATTTGCTTGTTAGCACTGCTGGCGTATGAGTCCGAGCTCCAAATTAGTGGTAATGATAGTATTGCGGTAACTCTAGACGGTTGGACTGTTGTTCACATTGTTTCCGCAGTCACAGCATATGCAACTATTACCTTAGCAGCAGTCGCAGCAGTTTCTGTACTTGTTCAAGAAAGACTGCTAAAGGCCAAAAAGGATAGTAATTGGGGAAGGCGCCTTCCGCCGGTAGCTGATTCAGAAAACATTGAGCTTATTAGTCTTTTCGTTAGTGAAGCTGTGTTAGCAGTGGGTATAGTATCAGGAATGGCTTTGCAGCTTAGTAGCAGTGGGTCGATATTAGAAGTTGATCATAAAACCTTACTAACAGTCCTCGCNTTTCTGCTCGTCGGACTTTTACTGGTTGCGCGTATGCGGATGGGCATTCGAGGTCGAAGTGCTGCCCGATATGTTTTAATCAGTTATCTCCTAATTACGCTGGGCTATCCTGGCGTAAAATGGGTGAGCAATATTCTTATTGGCTAATTGTAGCGTTTGAATTTGGCTGGCCGAGATGCTATTGCCTGCTTACTGTGCAATAATAAGGATTGCCTAAGAAATTAGCATGAGAATCGCAGATTTAACATTCGAGCCGGCGGTCATACTTGCGCCCATGTCGGGTATTAGTGATCAACCGTTCCGGCGCACCGTTCGTAAATNTGGTGCTGACCTTGTGATATCAGAGATGATCGCCAGCGATGCAGTTCTGCGCGCGGTTCGTTCGGAAATTCGGAAAATGTCGACCAATTGCTCCGGAGAATTCCCAATGGCCGTCCAGCTGGCCGGTCGCGATCCCAAATTAATGGCTGAGGCAGCCAAGATTAACGAAGACCGGGGTGCTGCCATCATTGATATCAATTTCGGATGTCCGGCCCGCAAAGTAACCAACAAGGTATGTGGTTCTGCACTTATGCGAAATGAGAAACTAGCCAGCGACATTATGACAGCGGTGGTGGAGGCGGTCAGTATTCCAGTAACAATGAAAATGCGCACCGGCTGGGATGANACAAGCCGAAATGCACCGCAATTGGCGCGGATTGCAGAAGAAACGGGCATTCAAATGATAACAGTCCACGGAAGGACCCGATGCCAATTTTTTAAAGGTCATGCCGACTGGTCATTCATTCGGCAGGTAAAAGATGTTGTACAAATACCGATTATTGCCAACGGCGATATCCGAAGTCCGCAAGACGCTGAAGAGTGTCTAAAACTTTCCGGCGCTGACGGCGTGATGATTGGTAGGGCAGCGGAAGGGCGTCCCTGGTTAATAAATCAAATTAAACAGTACTTAGAAAGTGGAAAATTCGTCCCTAACCCTACGGCTGAACAGATAAAATCTACAGTTTTAAAACATTACGCAGACATATTGAGCCACTATGGTGTTGGGCTCGGGCTGCGTATCGCCAGGAAGCACCTGTGTTGGTATATTTCAGGTTTTCAGGGCGCTGCGGAATTACGAGCTAAATTAGGTCGCGAAGAAAATCCCGATACCGTAATAACACTTTTAAAAATTTTCTTTAACAAGCAGTTAGAATCAGCGNCNGCTTAAATGAGTGAAGAAGTCACCAACGTTAATATCAATACACTTTCTATAGANGCTTTGATAGCCTTGCCCCTTCCTATTTTGTTGATCGATAATAATAANGATATTTCCTTTGCGAATCCTGCAGCTGAGGAATTTTTTCATTTAAGTATTCAGATTCTGAGCCAGCGAAACCTCCAAGACATAATTCCACCAGACAGTCCGTTGATGACGCTTGCTCATAAGGTCCGTCGTTACGGNAATAGCGTACAAGAATTCGATATCAGCTTATCTACACCAAGAACTGGGGACCGCCTGTTGACGGTTAATGCTGCTCCACTTGGCAGTGGCTTGCCATTAGTGGTGTTAGTATTGAACGAAATGACCGTGGCAAGTCGGATTGATAAATCACTTATTCACAGGGACGTTGCCAGGTCAGTTTCTGCTATGTCAGCTGTGCTAGCTCATGAAATTAAAAATCCGCTTTCTGGCGTACGCGGCGCCGCCCAACTTTTAGAACAAACGGCTGAAGATGAAGAAAGAGCACTCGCACGTCTAATAGTCGATGAAACGGATAGGATATGTCGGCTAATTGACCGAATTGAAGCCTTTTCTGATCGTCCCTCCATTGATAAGCATGCAGTGAATATCCACGAGGTCTTGGAACATGTAATCAAAATCAGCAAATCCGGATTTGCCCAATCAATCACTTTTGAGGAAATATACGATCCCTCGCTCCCGCCTGCATATGCTGATAGAGATCATCTTATCCAAGTATTTCTAAATTTAGTAAAGAATGCCGCAGAAGCCACGTCGACAATTGAGGAGGGAAGGATCACGCTTCGAACTACCTTTCAACATGGAATGCGAATTGCGGGACCTGGGCGGGATTCAAAAATAGAATTACCGCTGGTTATCTCCGTCGAAGATAACGGCGTTGGCATACCCGAAGAATTAACGCGTCAAATATTTGATCCTTTCGTAACAACAAAAANCCAAGGCGCTGGGTTAGGTTTGGCACTTGTAGCAAAACTGGTTGGCGATCATGGAGGAATGATCGATGTGAACTGCTCCAACCAGAAAACTGAATTCCAAGTCATGTTACCAATGGTGAGGAGCACGTCCCATTAGCGATAAACAATCGGTTATACTGGTCGCAGACGACGACCACGGCATTCGAACTGTACTCGGCCAGGCTCTAATGCGTCAGGGTTATGATGTACGGACTACGGGCAATGCAACGACATTATGGCGCTGGATAACTGATGGTGAAGGTGATCTCGTTGTTACAGATATTGTTTTACCAGATGAGAACGCCCTCGATCTAATTCCGCGGATTAAAAAGCTTCGTCCAGAACTACGCATCATTGCCATGAGTGCTCAGAATACATTGCTTACAGCAGTAAAAGCTGCGGAACGAGGCGCGTTCGAATATCTGCCGAAGCCATTCGATTTAANCGAACTATTTAGCCTGGTTACCAGAGCATTATCAGAACCCGCCCAAGCGTATGACGATGGTAGTCCCAGTATGGAAGGCGACGAACGGTTGCCATTGATAGGCCGTTCTCAGGCAATGCAAGAAATTTATCGTGTTCTGGCCCGTTTGATGAGCACTGACCTTACAGTCCTTATCAATGGCGAATCCGGGACAGGTAAAGAATTGGTTGCTCGTGCGCTTCATGACTATGGCAAACGCCGGAATTGTCAGTTTGTTGCTATTAACGTGGCAGCTATTCCGCAAGATCTCATAGAAAGTGAATTGTTCGGTCACGAGAAAGGCTCATTCACTGGNGCTACAAGCCGATTTTCAGGCCGTTTTGAACAAGCTGAAGGCGGTACATTATTTCTCGATGAGATAGGTGATATGCCACTGGAAGCCCAAACCCGATTATTACGAGTCTTACAAGAGGGCGAGTTTACAACGGTGGGTGGGCGTAGGGCTATAAAAGCTAATGTTCGGATTATTGCTGCGACCCATCGCGATTTATCACACCAGGTCAATTTGGGGCATTTTCGAGAAGATTTGTTTTATCGATTGAATGTTGTGCCATTGCGTCTCCCTCCCTTGCGGGAGCGTGTAGAAGATATTCCTGATCTCGTTCAGCATTTTCTTCGTAAACTTACAATNGAGGGGCTACCTCATAAATCTNTGGAAAACAGTGCTTTGGAGCGTATGCAACAGCATAGATGGCCAGGGAATGTGCGTGAATTAGAAAATCTAGTCCGTCGTCTAGCCGTTCTTTACTCGCAGCAAGTAATTACTCAGGACTTGATAGAAGCGGAGCTCGCTGAAGTCATGCAATCAGAATCGAAGGACGAGCTTACAAGTTCTTCAGAAAATCTCAGCGAGGCAGTTGAACGAAATTTACATGAATATTTTAGCGCTCATCAAGGAGGTCTGCCTCCGACCGGTCTTTATGATCGCGTGTTACACGAGGTAGAACGCCCTTTAATCAGTATTTCGTTATCTTCTGTGCGAGGGAACCAAGTGAAAGCGGCCGAATTATTAGGTCTTAACCGCAATACGCTTCGCAAAAAAATCCGTGAGCTTGGAATTGCGATCGTAAAGCAACCTCGATAAACAAATACATCTGCCACTTTATTTGATATTAGACAGGCTTCAATTGCAGGCCATGATGTTGCAAATCTCGTAATTCGCTAAAGGATGCTCAATGACGGTGACACCTAGCCAATCCGACGTTCCCTCGGAAAGGGCTAATGATATGAACTCCAAGCTAAAACGCCATCTCTCTGGTCGTTGGTTCGGTATAGGATTATCGGTTTTAGCTTGCTGCTCTGTTGTCGCTACATACGCTGCTATTCGGGGTATCGCGCCATTTGGGGTTGATTCTGGCTGGGTTTCGCGACTGCTCGTTGCTGATCTAGTTCTTTTGCTTATCCTCGCTATTTTCATTGGCTGGCGTGTTGCTCTGGTATGGACTGAACGCATTCGAGGTTCGGCCGGCTCTAGACTCCATGTACGTTTAGTTATGTTATTCGGATTTATTTCAATTGTGCCGGCCATTGTGGTCGCCGGTGCAGCGGTATTGTTCTTTAAATTTGGCGTGGAGACATGGTTTAGTAGTGAAGTTAGAACCGCTCTCAATCAATCGGTCGCAGTTGCGGAAGCTTACCTAGAGGAACATAAAAATAATGTTCGCGCTGATGTATTAGCAGTCTCAAAATCTCTGAATCTGGAAGCGAATGTACTGCAAGGCAAACCAAAATTACTGAATTATGCTCTTAATATTCAATCAAGTTTACGTAGCCTGACAGAAGCAATTGTATTTATAAGCAGCACTGGGGATGTAATTGCCCGTGCTGGCCTTACTTATGTTTTAGAATTCGAAGGGATACCTCCTGAGCAGTTTAAACTCGCCCGTGAAGGCGAAGTTGCAATTCTAACAAGCAAAAATGACGATAGAGTGCGCGCCCTGGTGCGGCTTGATAATTATATTGATCACTATCTTTATGTGGGCAGGTTCGTCGATCCTAAAGTTTTAGCCCAAACAAAACGCACACGATTTTCGGTTGAACGGTTCGAAAATTTGGAGCTAAAACGAGAAAATATTGAGATTTCCTTCGCGCTACTCTTTATAGGCTTAGCTTTGATCCTGCTTCTTGCGGTATCATGGTTTGGATTAATTGTTGCCACCCAATTTTCCCGTCCCATAAGCGCCCTTATTGATGCTACCGAAAAAGTTCGCTCCGGCAATTTGAATGTCAGTGTGCCGGAAGAGACGGAAACGAAAGAACTCGGTCTCCTTAGTAGGGCTTTTAATCGTATGACCGGCGAACTACAACGCAATCAAGGTGAATTGGTTGAAGCAAACCAACAATTAGATGAACGTCGCCGCTTCACTGAAACAGTGCTATCGGGTGTTTCTGCGGGAGTAGTGGGCCTGGATCAAGATGGTCGGATTAATTTGCCTAACAGAGCTGCTTCAACTCTTACCGGACAAAATTTAGAGAATCGTATTAGCGAAGACTTTTCCGAAGTTATGCCGGAGATGGCTGAAATCTTAGTAGAGGCAAAGACTGAAACAGATGGCAGTTTTATCGAACGCCAAATTCGTATTACACGCAATCGCGAACCCAGGACATTGTTGGTTCGTATTGGAACTGAGAAGGATGGAGATACGGTGCGAGGTTATGTAGTCACATTCGACGATATTTCCGCCCTTATGTCTGCACAACGTGTAGCTGCCTGGGCAGATGTGGCCCGCCGAATTGCTCATGAGATTCGTAATCCGCTTACGCCTATTCAGCTGTCTGCTGAGCGGTTAAAACGAAAATATCTAGGCGAAATCAAGTCTGATCCCAAGACTTTCCAAACCTGCACAGACACAATCGTTCGCCATGTTGGTGATATAGGGCGTATGGTGGATGAATTTTCGAGTTTTGCACGTATGCCCGCTCCGGTCTTCAGGCCAGAGAATCTGTCAGATTTGATTGGACAATCAATATTTCTCCAACGCAATGCAAATCGTGACATCGCCTATAAATCGATTATGCCGGATGATCCTCTCTGGTTCCGATGTGATGGACGGCAAATCAGTCAAGCGATCACAAATTTGTTATTAAATGCGGCAGAAGCGATAGAAGGCAGAAACGGCAAAAATTTAGAATCTGGGATAATTCAGGTTACTCTTAACTATGAAAACAATTTTGTTAGCATTCAAATTGAAGATAATGGCAAAGGACTCCCGTCCCAGCAGCGTGATCGATTGACAGAGCCTTATTTCACGACCCGCGCGAAAGGAACTGGTCTCGGGCTTGCGATTGTTAGGAAAATCATGGAAGACCATAAGGGAAGTCTGCAGCTAACCGATTCCGAAGCTGGTGGCGCGTGTGTACGTTTGCAAATGACCGGCGAGTTAGTTTCCGGAGACGTACAAACTATTGATGATAAGCCCATTGATAACCCTGATAAACAAGGGTAGGTGCTGAGGGAATTTGTCGGGTAAGATAATAAAGATGGCGCAAGATATACTTATCGTTGACGACGAAAGCGATATTCGCTCTCTGATCGCTGGTATTCTCGAAGACGAGGGTTACGAGACCCGGGAGGCTGCGACAAGCCAAGAGGCTTTTTTATCAATTGGAAAACGCCAACCCAACTTAATCATCCTTGATGTTTGGCTGCAAGATAGTGAGTTAGACGGGCTCCAGATGCTAGAACGCATCCGAAAAGAAAATCCAGCCCAGCAAGTTTTAATGATTAGTGGGCACGCTACATTTGATATGGCTGTTAATGCTACGAAAATGGGAGCATACGATTTTCTAACTAAACCGTTTAAGACTGACGTACTCATCCATACGATCGGTCGAGCGGTTGAAGATATTCGCCTTCGCGAAGAAAATGAATCGCTGCGCGCGCGTTCAGGTAATAGGCAAGCCGAACTAACAGGATCTTCTGCGATCATGACACAATTACGAAGTGCAATAGAAAAAGTAGCTGGCACTGACAGTCGTGTCCTAATCAGTGGGCCACCGGGGAGCGGAAAAGGGGTCGTTGCATCGGTATTGCACGCACAATCCGAGCGCAAATCGGGTCCTTTTGTTGTGATGTCCTGCGCCGGGTTGGACCCAAAAGAGGTAGATCATTCGTTGTTTGGGCGGGAAGCAGATAGAGAAAAAGTGCGGCGGGTTGGCGCTTATGAAAAAGCGCATCGCGGCACACTCGTCCTCGATGAAGTAGGTGATATGCCCTTAGAGACACAGGCAAAGCTAGTTCGTGTGTTACATAAACCAGAATTTACACGTATCGAGGGCGATGCCATTGTTGATGCTGATGTCCGCGTCATCGCAACATCAAATCGCGATCTCAATCACGCCATTGAAACGGGTGAATTCCGAGAAGATCTTTTTTATCGTTTAAACGTCGTTCCTTTACAAGTTGTGCCGCTCTCAGAGCGATTGGGAGATGTGCCCGAGCTAGCTAGCGAAATCATGCAACGGTGTGCAGCATCGACAAATAGGTCTCCTAGGAAATTTTCCGCAGAAGCGTTTGCCGCATTGCAAGCACACAACTGGCCTGGAAATGTGTGGGAACTTGTGAATGTTGTTGAACGGTTGCTATTGCTTAACGATATGAATGTTACCGCGGCGATTTTGGCGACTGACGTCATGAAGGCTATCGGTAAAGGCGATAATGAAAATGCTGAAAATACTGTTGGTTTCGAATTAATGAATGTTTCACTTCGCCAAGCACGCGAGGCTTTTGAACGTCAGTACTTGAATTTTCAGTTGGCACGGTTTGATGGGAATATTAGTAAAACTGCAAAATTCGTTGGTATGGATCGTGCGGCTCTTCATAGAAAACTCAAAAGCCTCGGCCTGCACAGTGGCGATAAAACGATACGTGTGGGTTAGTTTACGGCAGGATATACGATGAATGTTATAATCTGCGGCGCAGGCCAGGTCGGTTTTAGTATTGCACGTTATCTCTCTAGCGAGGGAAACGACGTAACTGTGATCGATCAAGACCCCGAATTGATTGGAAAAATAAATGAATCGCTAGATGTTCAAGCCATGGTGGGGAATGCATCAGAGCCGAGTATGCAAGCCTCAGCTAATGCTGGCGAGGCAGACATGATTATCGCTGTGACCTATGCCGATGAGGTCAATATGGTAGCGTGCCAGGTGGCACATTCCTTGTTTAACGTACCGACAAAAATAGCGCGCATCCGGCAGCAAAGGTTTCTAGATCCACTTTGGGCTGATCTTTTCAGCCGCGATCATATGCCGATTGACGCCATCATTTCGCCAGAAGTCGAAGTAGCCAACGCTATTGCCCGGAGATTGTTGGTGCCTGGCTCGTTTGATATGATCCAGCTTGCGGAAGATAAGGTCCGCGTCATTGGTGTTCGCTGTACAGAAGATTGCCCCGTGGTGCATACGCCTTTGAGACAGCTCACCGAAATTTTTCCGGATTTAAGTGTTGTTGTGGTTGGCATCGTCCGCGATGGAGAATCCTATATCCCGACATCCCGTGATCAAATGTTACCGGGCGATGATGTGTATTTTGTTAGTGACACCAATCATGTTGACCGTGCCATGGAAATATTTGGCCACGAGGAGGCCGAAGCTCACAAGGTGGTTGTCGTTGGCGGAGGACATATTGGCACCAATCTAGCGCGAACCATCGGAGGACTGGAAGGAGTCTCTGCTAAAGTTATCGAAATGAACAAAGAGCGTGCCCACAAACTCGCCGAAACCCTACCAGAAACTACCGTACTGCAAGGGGACATATTTGATGAAGAGATATTATCGGAATCTAATATTGCATCAGCGGATATGATCGTAACCGTAACTGATGACGATGAAACAAACGTCCTCGGCGCTCTTTTGGCCAAGCAATATGGCGTTCAGCAGGCTATTGCCTTGGTCAATCGCGACAGTTACTCAAGTCTGGTGACGAAACTTGGTATCGATATTTTAGTAAATCCGCGGGCGATTACGGTCTCGCAAATTTTGCATCATATTCGTGGCCGATTTCGTGCCGTTTATTCGTTATGGGAAGGATTTGGCGAAATTATTGAAGCCGAAGTACTAGAGACATCACCACTTGTTGGCACGACATTAAAAGATCATAAGCTCCCGCGTGGTGTTATCGTTGGAAGCATTGTCCGTGATGGAGAGGTGTTGATTCCTAGAGGTGAAACTGACATACGAATTAAAGACCGCGTTATATTGCTGGCTTCCGCTGGTTCGGTACGTCAAGTTGAGAAGCTATTCGCGGTTAGCTACGAGTTCATCTAATGCCTTTATTTTAAGCTGTTGCAGGTAGCACGCTATGTCTCGATTTGTCTATGTAAACGGCCGATTTCTGCGACGCAATGATGCCCATATTGATATTGAAGATCGCGGATTTCAATTTGGCGATTCGGTATATGAAGTGATATTCGTGACTAAAGGATGTTTGGTGGACGAGCAAGGACATATCGACCGGTTAGCCTACTCTATGGGTGAGCTCGGAATGGAATTGCCAAAATCTCCTGCTACAATCTCGCTATTAATCCGTGAGTTGATACGCCTGAATGGCCTAACGGATGGCTTGGTTTACATGCAGGTGAGTAGGGGGATAGCACCTCGTGATCATTTAATTCCCAGAAACCTATCACAGACCTTCGTCATGAATACGCGTCAGGTCGACCTAACAGCAAAACCCAGTATCAATGAGGGCGTTGACGTCATTACCGTGCGAGATATCCGTTGGGGTCGTTGCGATATTAAAACAACTCAGTTACTTGCTAATTGCTTGGTCAAGTCCGAAGCGATTCACGCCGGCGCAGACGAGGCATGGATGGTTGATGAAAATAATTTTGTCACAGAAGGTAGCTCTAGCAATGCTTGGATTATTACGGATGACCAGGTTCTAGTCACCCGTCCACCGACGCACGATATCCTGAACGGTATAACTCGTCAGACAATTATCGACATTGCCATGCAAAATAATGTTGTGTTTGAAGAACGCGCATTCTCACCTGAGGAGGCAAAGAACGCTGCAGAGGCTTTTTTTACCAGCGCTACCTCTCTGGCAACGCCTGTTCTATCAATAGATGGTGTCAAAATAGGCGGCGGTGTAATCGGTCCAATTACAAAAATTTTACAAGACCAATATTTGCGATACGCCCAGCAGACTTCCCTTTAATCATTCTGTAACCGGGGCACCATGTCTCAATATAAAAAACCCGACGTAATTATATTCGACTGGGATAATACGCTCGTCGATAGTTGGCAAACTATTCATGCCGCTTTGGTTGAGACGTTCATTGCAATGGACCAGGAACCATGGTCATTCGAAAATACGAAAGTTCGAGTTCGCCATTCGCTTCGGGACTCATTTCCGAACCTTTTTGGTCAACATTGGAGGGAAGCAGAGGCTATATTTTATGCTGCCTTCGAGCGCTTACATATCGAAAATCTTCGCCCCATGCCTGAAGCCGAAATGATGCTCTCGCGTATTTCTGCTCATATCTCTGCGCTTGGAGTGGTAAGCAATAAAACCGGAAAGTTTCTGCGCAAAGAGGCCGCCCACCTGAAATGGGACCATTTCTTTTTAGAATTAATTGGTGCCGGTGATGCGAGTCGCGATAAGCCTAATCCTGCGCCGGTAAAATTATTCCTTCAAAACAATGGTTTAAGAAATGTTTCTAGTATTTGGTATGTTGGAGATGCTGATATTGACATGGAAACAGCTCGCAATAGCGGATGTTTATCCGTGTTACTTCATATAAATTGTCCAGAACAAGCAAATTTGGGCAAATTTTTGCCCGAAATTACATTATCAGGTTGCGAAGAACTGGCCGCGCTGATCGAGACGTTGTAGTCTAATGCTGTTCGAATTTGTTATCGGCTTGAACATGCCATATAGAATTCTAGATAATGAGAAATTGTTACTAGGCGGGGAAACAAAAAAAGGGGCACCATAAATGTCTTCAGATAAAAAGCAGAACCTGCAAGATGTTTTTTTGAATTCGGTTCGAAAATCGAAGATGCCGGTCACCGTGTTTCTTGTTAACGGTGTTAAGTTGCAAGGAATAATTACTTGGTTTGATAACTTCTGCGTGCTTCTGCGCCGAGATTCTCATTCGCAGCTCGTCTATAAACACGCTATTTCTACCATCATGCCATCCCAGCCGGTCCAACTCTTTGAATCTGAAGAGGCGGAAGAAGCAAATACTGTTATAGATGAGTCCGAGGGTTAGGTCTGCTTGAACGAAAAGCGGATAAATATCCCGTCGAATGCCACTTTTTCAGTTGCACGTTCTTATATAGTCCACCCCCATTTAAAACAGCAATTTAAATCGAGCGCGCGGAATGCAGACTCTTGTCTTGATGAAGCAATTGGGCTGGCTGCGGCAATTCAATTGGAAGTCGTCGGTGCTGAAATATTAAGAATAGGGCGAATAGACGCTGCTAGATATCTTGGTAAAGGGCAGGCGGAACGTATTGGTGCTGCACTACAGGGATTGGGAAACGTCGACTTAGTTATCCTCGATACCAGTCTTACCCCTGTACAACAGCGAAATTTAGAACAAATTTGGCATACAAAAGTAATAGACCGAACGGGACTTATACTGGAAATATTTGGTGCACGTGCGCGTACCCGAGAAGGGCGAACACAAGTCGAATTAGCCGCACTTAGCTACCAAAGATCGCGTTTGGTGCGGAGTTGGACACATTTGGAGCGGCAGCGAGGCGGTTTTGGTTTTTTGGGCGGCCCCGGAGAAAGCCAGCTCGAAATCGATAGGCGTCTAATTGATGGGCGGATGGGCAAACTCAAACGTGCTCTCGAGAAAATTCGTAAAACACGTAAGACACACCGTAGAGCGAGAAAACGCATTCCGTATGAAATCGTAGCCTTGGTGGGATATACTAACTCGGGAAAGTCAACGCTTTTTAATACATTAACTGATTCCGAGGTAACAGCACAGAACCTGCTTTTTGCAACCCTGGATCCAACTCACCGAGCCCTCAAATTACCATCGGGCCGCCAAGTCGTGCTATCAGACACAGTTGGGTTTATTTCAGACTTACCTACTGAGTTGGTTGCGGCCTTCCGTGCTACTTTAGAGGAAGTAACTGAAGCAGATATCCTTTTGCATGTGAGAGATATTGTCCATCCAGACTCAGAAGCTCAAAGGCAAGATGTGCTGCAAGTCTTAGATACTATTCAGGAATCTGATTCTGAGCCTCCCCTCGAAGTCCTTAATAAAATTGATCTGCTTTCGTCTGACCATTACGATGCACTTCAAAATAGTGTGGGTCGGAATGATCGATGCGTTGCACTTTCAGCTCTAAACGGGGATGGGTGCGATAAGTTAAAATTGTTTTTAGACGAATTATTGTCCGATATTCGTGCTTGCCATGAACTCAAAATAGAACTGGCAAACGGAGCTGCATTGGCATGGCTTTATCAAAATGGTCAGGTTCTAAAGCGGTTTGATGATCAAGAATTTGCTCATATTTCAGTTGCTTTAGATTCCAAGGATTATCAGCGCTTTGCTAAGCGATTCACTAAAGTAATTAATTTATAGAAAAAAATAAGAGTAGCGGTGTTGACAGTTTGGTTATTCCTTCCTATATGCCGGTGGCACTCAACGATAGAGAGTGCTAACAGGGTAATTTATCATAACTTTTGATATTTGTAGGAGAAAGCCTCATGAAATTAAGGCCGCTGCATGATCGTCTTTTGATCCGTCCCTTGGACGCTGAAGAAAAGACTGCTGGTGGGATCATCATTCCGGACACGGCAAAAGAGAAGCCGATGGAAGGCGAAATTGTTGCCGCCGGTTCCGGCACCAAAGGCGACGACGGAAAAGTCACACCGCTCGATGTTAAAAAGGGTGATCGCGTTTTGTACGGCAAATGGTCCGGCACCGAAGTGAAAGTAGATGGTGAAGATCTTTTGATCGTTCGCGAGTCCGACGTAATGGGCATCATTGAATAAAGCTCTCATAGAAAAGGTACAAAGAAATGGCAGCTAAAGAAGTTAAGTTTTCAGACGACGCACGTACACGCATGATTGCGGGCGTCGACATCTTGGCGGATTCAGTCAAGGTGACGCTTGGTCCGAAAGGTCGTAACGTTGTGCTCGACAAAGCATTTGGTGCTCCGCGTGTGACCAAGGATGGCGTGACCGTCGCTAAGGAAATCGAGCTGAAAGACAAGTTCGAGAACATGGGCGCTCAAATGGTTCGTGAAGTTGCGTCCAAGACCAACGACATCGCCGGTGACGGCACAACCACTGCAACAGTTTTGGCTCAAGCTATCGTTCGCGAAGGCTCGAAGGCCGTTGCGGCAGGCATGAACCCCATCGACCTCAAGCGTGGCGTAGATATGGCTGTTGATGCCGTTCTTGCCTCGATTGGGAAAAGTGCCAAGAAAGTCAAGACAAACGAAGAGATCGCCCAGGTAGGCACGATTTCAGCGAATGGTGATGCCGATGTAGGTCGTATGATTTCTCAAGCGATGGAAAAAGTTGGCAACGAAGGCGTGATCACAGTAGAAGAGGCCAAAGGTCTTGAGACTGAGCTCGACGTGGTCGAAGGTATGCAGTTTGATCGCGGATATCTTTCGCCATATTTCATCACTAACGCGGAAAAGATGATCTGCGAGATGGAAAATCCCTACATTCTGCTTCACGAGTCCAAGCTTTCCAGCCTGCAGGCCATGTTGCCGGTATTGGAATCAGTTGTTCAGTCAACGCGTCCGCTGTTGATAATTGCAGAAGACGTAGAAGGCGAAGCTCTCGCAACTTTGGTTGTTAATAAACTCCGTGGTGGCCTCAAAGTGGCAGCTGTTAAAGCACCAGGTTTCGGCGATCGCCGGAAAGCCATGTTGCAAGACATTGCGATTTTGACTGGTGGCCAGGTGGTTTCCGAAGACCTCGGCATTAAGCTTGAGAATGTGACCCTCGATATGATGGGCAGTGCCAAGCGCGTGTCCATCGACAAGGATAATACAACTATCGTCGAGGGTTCAGGGAAAAAGGCCGATATTGCTGGTCGTTGCAACCAAATCCGCGCTCAAGTAGAGGAAACAACTTCTGATTATGATCGTGAAAAACTGCAAGAACGTCTGGCGAAACTAGCTGGCGGCGTAGCGGTTATCCGTGTAGGCGGCGCGACTGAAGTTGAAGTGAAAGAGAAGAAAGATCGTGTAGATGATGCTATGCATGCTACGCGTGCTGCTGTGGAAGAAGGTATCGTCGCCGGTGGTGGTGTTGCTCTTCTGAAAGCTCTTAGTGCTCTCAATAGTGTAAAGCCCGAGGACGACGACCAACGCGTTGGCGTGGAAATCGTTCGTCGCGCTATTACCTTCCCGGCACGTCAAATCGCTGAAAATGCGGGCCAAGACGGAGCGGTCGTGGTTGGTAAAATACTTGAAGCTAAGGGCGCTAACCAAGGCTTCGATGCTCAAAGCGGCAAATATGTAGACATGGTTGCCAAGGGCATCATCGATCCAGCTAAAGTGGTGCGCACTGCACTTCAGGATGCTGCATCAGTTGCCGGACTTCTAATCACAACTGAAGCAATGGTTGCTGAGAAGCCTGAACCTGCCAGCGGTGGCGCCCCTGCAATGCCTGATATGGGCGGTATGGGCGGCATGGGCGGTATGGGCGGCATGATGTAGCCTTCACGCTCAAATTCGAGTATCAAAGGGCCGCACGCTTGATTGTGCGGCCCTTTTTTTATGGAAACTCTGTGTCCCTTCCAGACTTACAAAAAATTGCTAAAATCATTGAATCAGTTGCTGCGACGGAAATTGTTCCGCGATTTGGCGAACTGCAAATCAGTGATATCACCGAAAAGCGCCCAGGAGATCCGGGTAATCTTGTAACTACAGCGGACTTGGAGGCAGAGAAAGCCCTCACTCATCGATTGGAAGACGCTTTGCCAGGCTCTGTTGCCATCGGCGAAGAAGCAATTGAAGCAGATCCGAACATGTTAAATACACTCGATGGTGATTCTCCGGTTTGGCTAATCGATCCTGTAGACGGTACATCGAATTTTGCCTCTGGAAGAGAACCATTCGTAGTTCTCGTCAGCTTAATCATTAATAGAGAGACTATCGCTGGCTGGATATACGTACCCATGGAAAACCGGATGGCCGTAGTTTCAAAGGGAGATGGTGCCTTTTGCAATGGCGAACGCATGCAGGTAGCCCCATCAGATCCATTCGAGGAAGCCTTCGGTTCAGCTCATGCAAGCGGTTGGGGGCGTGAATATCGTGAATTGGTGCGCCCCAAGTTTGCGCGCTTTGGTAAAATGATCAATTATCACTGCGCCGGATATGATTTTCTCCAATTAGCGAGCGGAAATAAGCACTTTTCGCTTTATCGTGCATTATTCCCCTGGGATCATGCCGCAGGCGTGCTGATGCACAAGGAAGCGGGCGGCTATATGGCGTTGCTGGGAAACGAGGTTTATAGCGGCGGAGATACGGTTCGGGGACTACTAGCGACCCCCGATGAAACGTTTTGGACGGAAATAGTGGCCTATCTAAAGCCAATTTGACGCGTTGTCCGTAGCCCTGCGGATCGCTAAAATAAAAAGCATTTGCTTCAACATGCTAGCTTTCCAAGGGGAATTCAATGAGTAACGTCGCATTTATCGGCCTCGGCGTCATGGGCTATCCAATGGCGGGACATTTGCAAAAAGCTGGTCACAGCTTAACGGTCTTTAATCGAACCACTGAAAAAGCCGAAAAATGGGTGGCCGAATTTGCGGGTCAGGTAGCAAAATCGCCCAAAAAGGCCGCCTGTGACGCTGACTTCGTATTCTCCTGCGTGGGCAATGATGATGATGTCCGCAGTGTGTTAATGGATGATGACGGCGCACTAGCCGGAATGAAAAGCGGAAGTGTGCTTGTAGACAACACTACCGCCTCTGCGGATCTAGCCCGGGAACTCCATGCAGCAGCAAAAAAAACCGGAATTGGTTTCATCGACGCGCCAGTATCGGGAGGACAAGCGGGGGCTGAGAACGGAATTTTGACTGTTATGTGCGGCGGTGATGCCGATATTTTTGCGGCTGCGGAACCTGTGATCGATAGCTACGCGCGTCAAGTTACGCTAATTGGACCTTCGGGGAGTGGTCAACTCACAAAAATGGTCAATCAAATCTGCATTGCTGGGTTGGTTCAAGGTCTGGCAGAGGGCATGAATTTCGGCTTGAAAGCTGGTATCGATATGGAAAAGGTCATCGATACTATTTCGAAAGGGGCTGCCGGATCGTGGCAAATGGAAAATCGTGCCGCGACCATGTGTAAGGATGAATTTAATTTTGGTTTTGCTGTCGATTGGATGCGCAAAGACCTGGATATTGCGTTGAAAGAGGCTACATCAAATGGGGCTCGATTGCCGGTGACCGCATTGGTAGATCAATTTTACGCGGCGGTCCAAGAACGTGGCGGCAATCGTTGGGACACATCTAGCTTGATGCACTTGCTAAGTAATAAGTAATTAGCGGGACTTAGGATTTTATCTTTGCATCCTGCCAAAGAGCCTCCATACGTTCTAAACTTACCTTCTCAGGTCGTTCCTCAGTCTCATTAAGTCTTCGCTCTACATACTGAAAACGATCAATGAATTTCTGATTGGTGCGTTTCAGAGCATGTTCTGGGTCTAGCTTAAAATGCCGGGCTAGATTAGCAATGGTGAATAGTAGGTCACCAATTTCGTCTTCAATACGGTCAAGTGACGTGTTATCGGTAATTTCTGCTTTCACTTCTGCCAGTTCTTCATCAATTTTTGCTAGCACCTGCTCTGTCTTAGGCCAATCAAACCCAACGCGTGCAGCACGTTTGGTCAGTTTCTCAGCACGCATCAATGATGGTAGGTTTACGGGTATATCTTCTAAAACGCTCACTAATCGACCTTCTTTTTCAGCCTTTTTACGACGCTCCTGCTCTTTATGAGCTTCCCAGTTTGCTGTCTGTGCTTCGGCATTTTCAAAGCTAATGTCAGAAAATACATGGGGATGTCGCCGAACCATCTTTTCTATAATAGTTTCAACTACATCATTAAAGCTGAAATCGTTGTCTTCTTCGGCAATCCGTGCATGGAACACCACTTGAAATAATAGGTCACCCAATTCTGACTTCAGAGCCTTAATATCCTTTCGGTCAATTGCATCCGCGACCTCATATGCTTCTTCAATTGTGTAAGGGGCTATAGTTTCGTAATTTTGCTGGCGATCCCAGGGGCAACCATTTTCCGGATCACGTAAACGCTCCATAACAGCGAGTAATTCTTCAATTTTCGTGGCCATGTTGAAATTTATCCATGCATACAGTCACTCAAACTATGGCGCTCCGGATGAAACTTCCACTCAATTTGTTGAAGTTAAGTCTACAATCTGTGGAGAACACTTCTATTGCCAAAACAACCTAATTCATGATTATCTACTAGCAGATAAAAAAAATAATATTAGTACCGGAACATGGAGGCGGAAATGGCGACAGCAAACGCGCAAAACCGCTGGCGATCAAAGAATCGTTTTGTAAAGTCACAGTTGAACGTAATGGCCCGTCGATTGGTCCATGACGACCTAGTAGAAATCGCTGGGCGCTATAGATTGCGCGGAAAAGGCGAGGCAGTGGGCTTTTCGTCTTTCATAACCAAAGGACTTATGCAGTACGCTGACCACAATACCGAAGCACGCCGTTTGTTAGAGCTTTTTCGCGATGCTTATCAACGCGATAGGGACATATATAGCTGACAACTAATCTACTACGTTAGTTAGCATTTATCCGTCCTGCGCTTTATCTCATTCAAACTTTTAGCTACTCCGCTGGCGGCCTAATACTTTTTAACCAATAGAAATTGTTCAGTTCGACCGATGCCCATAAGCCCCTCCTTCTTCTGGCCGTCTTCTAGTTCGTAGAGTTTTAGGGTAGGAAAAACAAAAGCTCGTTAATAAGGATCCCAAGAAAGATGACCAACAACCAAACGGCTTGGCCAAGTGAAATATTTGATGTGCTCCGACGCCAAGAAATAGACCTGGTTTGCCATGTACCAGATGCCGGTCATGCACGGCTAATCGAGATGTGCGAAACGGATAATAGAATCGACGCCATCACCTGCACCAGCGAGGAAGAAGGCATTCATATGCTGTCTGGGGCATGGCTGGGAGGCCGCAAAGGTGCAATGCTGCTTCAGTCCAGCGGTGTTGGAAATATCATCAATGCGCTAGCGATGCCTAACACCTGTCGCATTCCAATTTTGGTGATCGTAACGATGAGGGGAGAATATGGTGAGTTTAACCCCTGGCAAGTACCCATGGGGCAGGGGACGCCGGGTTGTCTTGAGGAAATGGGTATGCGTCTGCACCGTGCAGAAACACCGGAACAAGTGGCGCCAGCGGTTGAAAATATGGCGCGGCTTGCATTCGATTCACAGCAAATGTGTGGCGTGCTGCTATCACAGAAATTGCTCGGCGCAAAAGACTTCAGGGAGTTAGCGAAATGAGTAAGGAAATCACCCGACGCGCTTTCGTAAAATCCATCCTCGACGACCGCCCCGAGAACCTTGCAGTGGTCGCCGGCCTAGGATCGCCATGCTGGGATACTGCCGCTGCTGGTGACGACCCGAAAAACATGTATGTCTGGGGTGCGATGGGGGGTGCGGCCATGATTGGCTATGGCGTAGCCCAAGCCCAGAAAGGTCGCCGCATTCTTGTTATTACGGGCGACGGGGAAATGATGATGGGAATGGGTGCATTTTCAACAATTGCTTGGCACCCGGTTCCGAATTTAGCAATTCTCGTGCTTGATAATGGTAGGTTTGGTGAGACAGGTGCTCAGCCTACACACACTTCGGGGCCCGCCGATTTAGGGGCGCTTGCTGCCGCATCAGGAATAGAAAAGGTACGCACTATCTCCGATCCTGATGGAACTGAAGGCCTTAAGCCATTTCTTTTTGAAGAGGCAGGGCCTGTTGTCGCGGTCGCAAAGATTAAATACGAAAGGTTGAAATTCGTATTGCCATCTAGCAGTGGCACATTTCTAAAGGACCGTTTCAGAACAGAAATGCTAGGAATTGATGGCGCTACTTTACCTTAATATCAATTAGTTATGAGGTTATTTCACAATTAGTGATAAGAAAAATAAATAGCCAATTAATATAGTGGTCGATTTGTCGCTGCCTCAAGCCCAAAATAGGCGATCAAAGCAAGACAAGGAGGTACAATTTTCCGCCTATCCGGTAATCACATCTGATAATGAAGTGCGGATGTTCACAACCTCTTTATCAATTAATTCATATTCGTGGACGAGAAAATGGAAGGGGAGCCAAGGATACGTTTACGGTGAGGCGATTGCGTTATTCAGATGGGCAAAGTTTAGAAGGAAAATGGGTTGCAGATAGATTTTGAATTTCTCATTGCTATCATCGCAGTTGGGATTCTACTTTTGCTCGGGTGGAAAGCCCGGAAAAGTTGGCAGGGTTTCAAGTTTTGGCTCTCCAGAAGACGCGGTACGAAAGGAGAGCGTAATGCGGTCGATTTGCTATTGGAGAACGGATATAAAATCTTATCTACCCAAGTTCGATTTGATGGCGCCATAAATGTCGACTCCCAGCCGCTGGAATTCAGTACGCGTGTCGACTATCTCGTGGAAAAAGACGGCCAGCGATTATTAGCGGAGGTTAAGACCGGAGCCTCGGCGTCTCCCTCGAACAGACTCACAAGACGACAACTCCTAGAATATGCTCATTTGAGCCATTCGAAAAAAATACTGTTGGTGGATGGCACGGCGAGGAAAATCAGAGAAATCGAGTTTTCCAACACATTCGCGCCATGAGACGAGACCGAATAATGCGATGAGTAGGCGGGCAAGATAGTTCAAGTGGGCACGTTGTGCTATAACCTGCTTAAGCGTGATCCAAGCTTAGCAGTTGTCACGTAAATATCATTGTGAACATTAAATCCAAACCGAGTAGACCCACAGAGTTTATGTATGGGGCAACAATTCCTGACTGGCTCATTAGGGATTTGCGCTCAGATCACGCTGGCGAAACTGGTGCGATATGGATATATCAAGGAATTTTGCTTGTAAGCTCCAACCGCTCCGTACGTGATTTTGCAGAGCGGCATCTTATATCAGAAAGACGACATCTTCGGGAAATTGAAGCCTTGCTGCCTCTTGCTCATCGAAGCAGGCTCTTACCTATATGGCGTGTCGCCGGTTTCATAACCGGAGCTTTACCCGCACTGGCTGGTGCTCGGAGTGTTTTTCATACAGTCGAGGCAGTCGAAGAATTCGTCGATTCTCACTATGCTGCACAAATCCAAAAGCTTGGACCCAATGGAGATTCTCGCCAGAGCTTGAATGTGATACGCGCTATCCTGATTGATTGTCGCGGGGATGAAATAGATCATTTCAACGAAGCCCGTAAGCTCGCGATAAGCCGACCTGGTCCAGTAGGCCGATTATGGTGCGCTCTGGTAGCGCTAGGATCACAACTCGCCGTTGCCTGTGCAAGGCGAATTTAATGAGTGCCCCAATCAATGCGCGGATACCGACACGTCGCACCGGACTTGAGTATTTAGAGCAAATCAGAGGTAAACTAGGCCAGCAGTATGCCGCAAAACGTAATTTCGATTACGGCGCCGGACAACATAATAGTGTGACAAATTTATCCCCTTGGATACGACATCGCCTGTTACTCGAAGAGGAAGCGGTCAAAGCAGCGCTTTCGGTTCACGGTTACTCTCGTGCAGAGAAGTTCATCCAAGAGGTTTTCTGGCGTACTTATTGGAAAGGTTGGCTGGAAA
>PBOR01000038.1 GCA_002724395.1 Rhodospirillaceae bacterium
GTTTCTCTTTGCCACCAGTGATCGATAACAGGGCGGTCTAGTTTCTGCTGCGCCCATTTGAGAGTGTCTGGATCCGTCCGTTCGCCCGCAAGAAATAGGGTGCGGAAATTACTGAGATCATATGCTTCGATGAACTTGCCATCTGGATCTTCACGTTTAATCGCACGAAAGGCGGTGGGTGCGGTGAACATCGCGGCGACATTATGCTCGGCAATGATGCGCCAAAATACGCCGGCGTCCGGAGTGCCGACAGGCTTGCCTTCGTACATGACCGAGGTGCAGCCATGAAGCAGCGGCGCATAAACGATATAGGAATGCCCGACGACCCAACCGATGTCAGATGCGGCCCAGTAAACATCGCCAGGCTCCATACCATAGATATTTTTCATCGACCATTTGAGGCCGACCATGTGTCCCCCATTATCTCGCACGACCCCTTTCGGTTGCCCCGTAGTACCGGACGTATAAAGAATATAGAGCGGATCGGTTGCTTTGACGCGGGTGCAACTCGTGTGCGTCGCGTTCGATATTGCTTCGTGCCAATCCGTATCGCGGCCAGGGATAGTTTTCACTGGGTGTTCGTCTCGCTGCAGAAGAATTATATTCTCGATTTTATGCACAGCCAATTCGATGGCTTCATTCACCATCGGCATATATTCAATCGTTCGACCCGGCTCTAAGCCGCATGTGGCGGTTATAATCAGTTTTGCGCTGCTATCATCTATACGGGTTGCAAGTTCCTGGGGTGCAAAGCCTCCAAAGACAACAGAGTGAATGGCGCCGATACGCGCGCAGCCAAGCATGGCAATAGCCGCTTCCGGCACCATAGGCATATAAATGATCACCCGGTCCCCGTATCCAATATTATGAGACCTCAGAACGCCAGCAAAGCGGGAAACCTGGTCTTGCAACTCCCGATAGGTGATGACCCTTTTAGCGTTAGTCATTGCACTATCATAAATGAAGGCCGCTTGGTCGCCGCGCCCTAATTCAACATGCCGATCGACTGCGTTGTAACAGGTGTTAGTCTCTGCACCAGAAAACCACTGATAGAAGGGAGGGTTGCTATCATCAAGCACTTTATCCCAACGTTTTGTCCAATGAATATCTTCGGCTGCTTCTGCCCAAAACCCTTCAGGGTCTTCCAGCGAGCGCCGGAAGGTCTCTTCGTAGGTGGTCATTTGGCATTTTCTCCTAGAAAATCGCTTAGGTCTTGCTCTATGCAACTTGCGTGTTCGTTATTAAGGTATAACGTTACAGAAGCACATACGTATTTACCAAGCAATGTCGTTTCGTTTTGGGAAGGCCCAAGCACTTGTCTTTAAAAGCTTTTGAAACCGGACTCGATAAGAGCGCAGCCAATTATGTGCCGTTGAGCCCTTTATCATTCATGCGGCGGACAGCGGATGTTTACCCGGACCGTGCCGCCCTTGTTTATGGCGAGCAAGTGATCAGTTGGAGAGAAGCTTATACACGCGCGAGGCGTCTGGCGAGTGCACTCCGCATGCACGGTATCGGCAAGAACGATACTGTGGCGATTATGGCGCCTAATGTGCCCGCCATATTCGATGCGCATTTTGGCGTGCCGATGGTTGGTGCGGTTTTGAATACTATCAATCCACGTCTCGATGCGCAGACCATAGCATTCATATTGGATCATGGTGAAGCTGAAGTATTGATAACCGACAGAGAGTTTGCAGAAGTTAATCGGGAAGCTCTCTCCAAATGTAGTCGAAAGCCGTTGATTATAGATATCGACGATCTGAGTGCAGATGGCGGCGAATTGCTTGGTGAAATGTCTTATGAGGATTTTTTGGAGAGTGGGGATCCAAAATACGCCTGGGATTTACCAATCGACGAATGGGATGCCATATCTTTAAGCTACACATCTGGAACCGCCGGTGACCCTAGAGGCGTGGTTTATCACCATCGTGGTGCTTATTTATCAGCGCTTGGCAATGTATTTGCCTGGGATATGAACCCGCATCCGGTTTATCTGTGGACTTTGCCCATGTCCCATTGCAATGGTTGGTGTTTCCCATGGACACTGGCCGCCATGGCGGGTACTAGCGTTTGCATGCGCCAGGTGTCGACAAGCTCTATTCTTGATGCGATTAGCTCTCACAGAGTAACTCATTTTTGTGGCATGCCGGATGTGCTCAACATGCTAGTTAATAACAATTCTGTTGAAAGGTGTATTCCCTATCCGGTGCGCGTGATGACGGCCTCAGCGCCTCCATCGGCAGCGGTACTGCAAAAAATGGATTCGAACGGTTTTCACGTAACTAATGTCTACGGGTTGACGGAAACTCATGGACCGGCGGTTAGCTGTTTGTGGCACGTTGAATGGGACTTATTGCCGCCAGAAGAGAAGGCTGAAAAAAAGTCACGCCAAGGGGTGATGTATCCAACATTAGAAAATTTAATGGTGGCTGATACGGAAACACTTGAGCCGATGCCTAAGGATGGTACCGCTGTTGGTGAAGTCATGTTTCAGGGTAATATCGTGATGAAAGGTTACTTGAAGAATCCAGAAGCAACGAAAGATGCGTTTGGCGGAGGCTGGTTTCACTCCGGTGATTTGGGCGTCTGGGGCGACGATAATTATATTTTGCTCAAAGATCGTTCGAAGAATATGAGAATTTAAGATGGCGAGCATATGTTAGCTATTGCCATAAGGCCGCGCTTGAAGCGGCTGCAGTTGCAAAAGCGTATGATCATTAATGTGAAGTTCCGCGTGCATTTGTGAAGTTGTAGGAAAGTAGCAACATCTAGAAGACGGCATTAATAAAATTTTGGTCGTTAAAATCTTGCGCGCTTCAAATTCTCGCACCGAACTCTCTTTGATAACTTACAGAAGACTTCTGACGGTAAGGTGCAAAAGTTTATACCGCATGACCGTGTGAAAACACTTTAATCAACAGTGACACCCTTCGCTATCAAAGCCTCAATATCTGCGTCACTATAGCCGACCTCTGAAAGTAATTCGACGCTATGTTCTCCGAGTGTTGGTGCGTGTCTGCGGAGAGCACCGGGAGATTTAGAAAACCTTATTGGAATGCCGGTATTTTTGATCTTACCTTCCGTTGGGTGTTTGTCTTCGGTGATAAATCCAATCTTACTTAAATGGGGATCGTCGAGCAGATCCTCGAGACGATTGACCGGCGTACAAGGCACGTCCGCCTCGACAAGTATCTCAATCAGCGCGGAAACAGTCCAATTTTTCACAATTTTTGCGACGATGGCGTAGAGCTCTGCAATGTGTTTTGCGCGATACACTGGATCGGTGACGCGTTTGTCCTCTAGCATGTCTTCACGGCTTACTGCCTTGAAAAAGCGTTGCCAGTGATTGGTCGTATAAGGCATCAGACTGATATGGCCGTCCTTAGTTGCCAATGGCCGGCGGTCTGGCGCTTGCAGGCGAGCATAGCCAAAATTACTTTCGGGAGGCTCAAAAATGGCTCCAGAGAAGTGTTCCACCAAGTTAAAATGTACCATGGTTTCAAACATCGGCACCTCGACCTCTTGGCCTTCCCCAGTTCTTTCTTTGTGGAGCAAAGCATAGGTTACGGCTTGAGTGACAGCCATACCAGATGTTTTGTCTGCAAAAAGAGCTGGGACGTGTCGAGGTTCGCCAGTAATAAAGCTCACTATTGAGGATAAACCCGAAACGCCTTGGATAACGTCATCGTAGGCGGGGCGACCTGCATAGGGTCCGCTTTCACCAAATCCATAGCAGGCACAATAGATGATTTCTGGCTTAACAGCTTTAAGGTCGGGATAGTCTAGTTGAAGCCTTCTCATTGCCTGGGGTCGCATAGAGTGGACTAAAACATCGGCTGTTTGTGCGAGCTTTAGAAGGGCGTCTCGGCCGTCTGCTTGTTTAAGGTCGAGCACTATACTTCGCTTGTTGCGATTAGCATTTAAATACATCGCACCCATACCGAGATTCCGGGACGGACCAATCGTGCGGGTAAGGTCACCCTCGGGGGATTCTACCTTGATTACGTCCGCCCCCATATCGCCCAGATTTTGTGTAGCAAAGGGCCCCATAATAACAGAGGTGAGGTCGAGGATGCGGTAACCGGTGAGAGGGCTTTTCATGGATATAAAATGTCATGCGCATGGACAGCCAGTTTAATGGAGACCAGACAGCACGGGCCTTTACTGTTTGGAGTTTGACCACTCTCGGAGAGAGACGAAATGGTATGAGTAAATTAGTTGGTTGTAAGTTCTAAAAGCTGGTCTTTGAGAGCAAGTTTTTCTCGCTTTATTTCCTGTATCCTTATGTTATCAGGCTGCGGTCGTTCTTGTTCTCTTTTTAGGGCGGTCTCTAATTGGGTATGTTTGCTTTTCAGAGCGAATAATTGATCTTCGATGTTAATGTCAATTTTTCCGACAATGCTCTCCTGCAACATTTAGTGTTTCTCCCATTCAATGCCTTTTGGTCAAGATCGAGTATCAAGACTATCCATTTAATAGGGTAGCGCGAAACGCAGCATTTGTCAGTCTTTTGTATGAATTTACTCGCTCTTTGCTACTTTATGATACGGTGTCACGGGATAAAAATTTTTATCTGAATTATAAAATATCGGGCTGCCGGAGATGGATGATCAACAAGCCATCCGTATAAAAATTGAAGAACTCAAGGTAACGCATCGCGACTTAGATGATGCGATCGCGCGCGTTGCAGAGTCTCCCCTGTTTGATCAGGTGACGCTACAGCGACTGAAAAAACGGAAGCTCGCAGTGCGAGACCAGCTTGGACGGATGGAAAATAAACTAATTCCGGACATTATAGCTTAAAGCGGCATTAGACGGCTCGCGAGTCGATATGTACTAGAAATACAATCGTGCCGCTTGCCCAAGCTGGTGGCGCTCTTATAATGTATCGCTTCGGAGTAATCGAATAGAAAAGGGGCAGGTCCATGGCCAAGGACCCTGTTGTAAGCATAATTATGGGGAGCCAGTCGGACTGGTCAACCATGAAACACGCTGCTGAAACATTGGATGCGTTGAAGGTTGTATATGAAACCCGAATCGTATCTGCGCACCGGACACCAAGTCGGCTTGTAGAGTATGCTGAGGGCGTTCGGGCCCGCGGTTTGCAGGCGATTATTGCTGGAGCTGGCGGTGCGGCACATTTGCCCGGCATGACGGCGTCGATGACTACTTTGCCGGTCTTCGGTGTTCCTATCGAGAGTAAAGCCCTAAACGGCATGGATAGCTTGTTGTCGATTGTCCAAATGCCTGCGGGAGTTCCCGTCGGCGTTCTGGCTATTGGGCAAGCGGGAGCAGTTAATGCGGCTTTATTGGCTGGCTCGGTTGTCGCTTTGCAGGATGAGAGTGTTGCGATTGCACTTGATAAATGGCGCGCGGAGCAGACAGCCGCGGTTGGTGAAACGCCGGTTGATGACTGAGTGTGATATGCAAAGGTTAGAGCCTGGCTCAGTCATAGGTATTCTGGGCGGTGGTCAGCTTGGGCGGATGATTGCTTTGGCGGCAGCACAGCTCGGGTATCGTTGTTGTATTTTTTCTGATGTCGCAAATAGTCCTGCGGAACATGTTTCAGAAAAAACCATTGTTGCTGCCTATACAGATCTCTCGGCGCTAGACATATTCGCGGCTTCTGTTGATGTGGTAACCCTTGAATTTGAAAATATTCCAGAAGAGCCGGTAAAATATCTAGCTGAGAAGGTGGCTGTTCGTCCTGGACCGAATGTTTTAGCCACTGCGCAAGACCGGGTAATCGAAAAGAAATTCTTAAACAAAATCGGAATTGTGACTACCCCATTCGAGCCAGTCGCTAATCTGGAAGGGTTGGAGATCGCCGTTGAGAAGGTCGGCCGGCCATCGGTTCTTAAGACTACTCGCTTCGGTTATGATGGCAAAGGTCAAGTAAAGATAGATCCGGATACCGGTCTTGAAACCGCATTTTCACAGATGGGAAAAGGGCCAGGCATTCTCGAAGGATGGGTGGATTTCGCGCTCGAGATTTCGGTAATTGTTGCGCGTGGGATGGATGGTGAAATTGTTTCCTACGTACCCGTAGAAAATCGTCATGTGAATCACATCCTCGATACTACAATTGCGCCCGCCGGCGTCTCCCCGAGCGTCGCGGCGGGTGCTGGGTCAATCGCGCGGCAGGCGGCGGAGGCATTGAATGTGGTCGGTTTATTAGCAGTGGAAATGTTTGTTACGAGGGATGATGAAATTCTAGTCAATGAAATTGCACCGAGGCCTCATAATTCTGGTCATTGGACAATTGATGCCTGTGCGATTAGCCAATTCCAACAACTTGTGCGCGCTATCTGCGGGCTACCCCTTGGTTCAGCAGGACGTCATTCAGACGCGGAAATGAAGAACCTTATTGGAGATGAGGTTAAGGTGTGGCCGAAAATTTTAGAGGAAGCAAATGCACGGTTGCATCTTTACGGTAAATCGGAGATACGTTCCGGCCGAAAAATGGGACATGTCACGCGCTTAAAAGTGCGGGCCGGCCGGGGGGAAAGGTAGCAATTTATGAACGATCAGGTGGCTGATAATCGTCTAGTTCTTTATGATTATCCAATTTCATATAATTGCCAGATCGTGCGCCTGGTCTTGTGTGAGAAGGGTGTCCCAGGGCATTCCCAAAAAGTCGACATTGGTCCGTTGATGGAGCATCTCAGGCCTTGGTTCATGCGGATCAACCCTAAAGGGGTAGTGCCTGTACTGGAGCACAATGGTGATGTCATCGCAGAAACCGAGGACATCATCCGTTACATTGATGGTACTCTCCCGGGACCTAGTTTGGTGCCCTCCGCAGCAGAGGATTGTGCGATCATGGAAGAATGGCTTAGGGCCGAGCGGAGTTTTCCGGAATCAGATTTCACCTATGGTCTTGTTGAGCAAGGGACAGGCAAAATTGTCGTCAAGGATATGGAACGCCGGAAACGACTTATTCATTCTCATATGAAAGAGGCTCCTGACTTGGCGGAGGTCTATCAGCAGAAACTGAAAATGGTGATTGATTGGCAAGATAGATTGCGCGACCCGGAAATGGTCGACCGATTGGTGGGGACACTCGACGAGATGCTAGATAAGCTTGAAACGCATATAGGCGGGCGTAAGTTCATCGCTGGGCCGGACTACTCGCTAGCGGATGCAGCTTGGACTGCATTGTTGGGCCGGCTGGAAATGCTGGGTTTCAAACGCATGTGGTCCTTCGGCGCTAGGCCCAATATAGAGAACTATTATATCAGTATGAAACGCAGGCCGAGTTTTCTCAATGCACCAGTATACTTGAAATCATCGTTGTGGCTTGTTATTCGCTCGGCATTAATTGCATTTTGGCCACAAGTCTCGATCGTAGTTGGTATTTTCATAGCGATAATTGTAGCATTGCGGCTGCTTTAGGCGCGAAAGAATCGCTGTAAATCAAGCACTCGTTCAGTTAGGTCACGCACTCGTTTGCCAAATTTGGGAATTTGCATCACGTCCTCAATGCGACGATCGAGGAATGTCCAACTTTCTAGTGAGTTTTCTGATCTGTCATCGAGCCAGTAGAGTAAAGTTGTGCTATAAACACCTGCTAAAAGCGCGCGTTTGGAATAAAAATTCCAGTCGGTAGCTGTGTCTCCCGCGGCTCGCCAGATAGCATCAACGGTTCGATAAAGACACCGAGCCGCCATGGGTGCATTCTGTGGCAACGCGAGCATAGCGCATGCACGCCGTACTGCTTCACGATGAGGGATATTTTGTTCCAAGCGTTTGCGTACGGCAGTTGCGATGCGCACTCTTATAGGCATCGTGTCGAGGTCGGTAAGCACTTCGAGCATGCGCCGGTCTGCAAGCCTGCTGTGATGTTCGATGGCGTCAATTGCGCCGGCGGGAAACGCACGTGTTATGTCGCGTCTAGGAAGTCCTATGTCTTCAGCACCCCTATTAAGAGCTGCCATCGTCCAACCGTCAAACGTGATATGTGTGAGACTTGCATCGACGATCTGGTCACGTAGTTGCCAAATACCGCGTTTATTAGTCATCAACAGTGCCATTATGGTTGGGCTCGGTTTGTTCGCCGGGCACGCCGTGGCGCATTTCTTCACGAAATACGAGAAGGGATAGATCGGTCATTCGCTGAGGATATAAAAAGCCATCCAGATGATCACACTCGTGCTGTACCACACGGGCATGAAATCCTTCGGCTGTGCGAACAATTGGTGTTCCGTCAGGTGCGGCACCACGGTAGCGAATTTTTGTGTAGCGTGGGACCTTACCCATCAAACCTGGTACTGAGAGGCATCCTTCCCAGCCGAGTTCCATTTCGTCAGTCAGGGGTTCGATTTCCGGATTAATGAGGACTGTGAGTGGAACATTGTCAGTCACATAATCTTCGGTTTTGTTGTTTCCTTCTACTGCTGTTTCGCTATCAACGAAAAACATCACCATCCGCAAGGGAACGTGGACTTGAGGAGCCGCTAGTCCGGTACCCTCAGCGTCCACCATCGTTTCGTACATATTGCTCACTAGGGTTTGGATGCGCGGCGCTGATGGTTCGGTAATGGGTTCTGCCATCTGGCGTAGGACAGGGTGACCCATGCGTGCGATTTTTAATATTGCCATATTCAGTAATATGCCGATGTGGCCCTCCACAGTAAAGCTTTGGAATTGACCGCTAACCTTATGCTTCACAGGGCATATTGCCTGTGATATAACGCCCGCGCTCCGCAGGGCATTTTTGCGTTTTGTGGACTTACGCACCTATAAATTTTGTAATTTGCCTTATTTGTCAAGGAGTTGGAAAAATCGTTCAAGTCGTGGTTAGAGAAAATAACGTTGATCAAGCCTTAAAAGCGCTCAAGAAAAAAATGCAGCGCGAAGGTTTATTTCGTGAAATGAAGCTACGCCGGAGCTATGAAAAGCCGTCAGAGCGCCGTGCTCGTGAAAGAGCGGAAGCTGTTCGACGTCATCGTAAGCTGATGCGTAAACGGTTGGAACGCGAAGGCTACTAGCTGTTACGTCGTAATTTTCAAGGTTTGGGCGCCTTCGGTGTATTCGGAGGGCGTTGTTACTCAGTGTTTTATACTGTTGAGTTTAAAAAAAATTAAAGATCGGCGCACAGAAAACCTGACAGCAATGATTACCAGGGAAAGGGGTCGTTGGCGAAATCGCAGGTAAGGTGCTGAGAAATTTGCTTTCGCGGCTGGAATAATTGGAAAATTTTAGGACAGGCGTCAAAAAGAATGGCGCTAGCGTCGAACGCTAATTCTATGGCCTCTTGCAGCACTAATTCTTACTAAGTTCGCGATGCGCTGTACTAGCCGTAATTTTGATTTGGGGAAAATGGAGTAGGTGGATTGCTTTGGATCAGGCATGCGTAGAGTGCATGGGTGCAATGCAGCATTTGTTCTTCAACTATTGCTTTATAGCGCCCATATACGCTCTATCAGCATCATTGATGAAAGGAGTAATCCAATGGGTGCAATAAAGGCAAACGCGCAAGCAAGCCAATTTCCCGGAATTCGATTTCTGAATAGCTTTGGCCGTGCACTCAATGCCCGTGACGCTTTCAATGAAGTTTCTCTGTTGAATGACTTAGAACTTTCTAAACGTGGCTTAGACCGTAACAGCATTTTCAAACATGTTCTCGAAAAGCTGGGCTACTAACCAAGTCTATGAAAATAAAAAAGGTGGGTTCTTAGGTCCCGCCTTTTTTATACCTTGATCATGACACAATCTTATTCCAGCGCTTTCACTATATCTTCGCACATTTTTTTTGCGTCTGCGAAAAGCATCATTGTATTGTCGCGGAAGAATAATTCATTATCGACGCCCGCATAGCCTGAAGCTAGTGATCGTTTGATAAAAAGGACGGTCGCTGCGCGTTCTACATCCAAAATGGGCATGCCGTAAATCGCGCTGGAAGGGTCTGTTTTTGCGGCTGGGTTGGTAACATCGTTGGCGCCAATGACGAATGCAACATCAGTACTCGGGAAATCACGGTTAATTTCATCCAGTTCTAAGACTTCGTCATAGGGCACGTTGGCTTCTGCCAGTAGCACATTCATGTGCCCCGGCATGCGGCCTGCGACCGGATGGATGGCATAGCGGACATTTATGTTTTGGGCTTTCAACATGTCGGCCATCTCGCGCAAAGCATGTTGTGCCTGCGCTACGGCCATGCCGTATCCAGGGACGATAATAACATTGGCAGCGTTTTTCATTATAAAGGCGGCATCTTCCGCGCTGCCGTTGCGCACCGAACGTTCGCCCATAGTATCCGCTGTTGCCGCTGTTTCGCCACCGAACCCGCCTAATATGACGCTAATGAAAGAGCGGTTCATGCCTTTGCACATGATGTAACTAAGAATGGCGCCAGAGGAACCGACCAACGCGCCGACAATTATCAACGCTGGGTTTGAGAGGGTGAATCCGATGCCACAAGCGGCCCAACCGGAATAGGAATTAAGCATTGAAATAACAACTGGCATATCGGCGCCGCCGATCGGGATGATGATTAAAATTCCGAGGATCAAGGATAGCGCGACAATGGCCCAATATAGTGTTACCGATTGATCACGGCAGATCATAACGACTAACACGATAAGTAAAATACCTAGTACTGCGTTTAGTGCATGCTGTTTAGGGAAAACGATTGGTGCACCGCTCATAATGCCTTGGAGCTTACCGAAGGCAATTATCGACCCTGTGAAAGTGAGCGCGCCAATCGCCGTGCCTAGGCTCATTTCGATTAGGCTTGGGACTGGAATATTCTGAAAAGAACCGATGCCATAAGCGGCCGGGTTATGAAACGCTGCGGATGCAACGAATACAGCAGCGAGACCGACCAGACTGTGGAAGGCAGCAACCAATTGCGGTAAAGCGGTCATCTCAATTTTGCGCGCTATTATAGTGCCAATTCCGGCGCCAATTGTCATACCTACGAGGATCAACTCGTAACTTAAAACGCCCGGTGAGGCGAGCGTTGTGGCAATAGCAATGACCATACCGGAAACGCCAAAAATGTTGCCATTACGAGCTGTTTCCGGGGAGGAAAGGCCCCGAAGTGCCATGATGAATAGAATACTTGCGACGAGGTAGGCGATTGCGGAAAGGTTAGCGCTCATAATCAATCTCTACCGTGCTTTCTTTTTGTACATTTTCAGCATGCGCTGGGTGACTATGAAGCCGCCAAAAATATTAATTGAAGCCAATATCACTGCTATAAATCCAAATATTTTAGCTGAACTCATTTCGATAGGGCCTGCCGCGATCAAAGCGCCAACGATAATGACCGATGAAATTGCATTAGTCACACTCATCAGAGGCGAGTGTAAGGCGGGCGTGACATTCCAAATTACGTAGTAGCCAACGAAAATTGCAAGCACGAATATCGTAAAGAGTGAAATAAAACTGCCGTCCATGCCTGCAGTAATTAATGGTGCCGCATCAATTGTTTGCGCAAGTACTTGGGTGCCGTTTTCTGTCAATTCATCGACTGGATGTATAGTTCCGGCTGCGGGTTTAGATGCCATTGCCGTCACCCTCCTTTCTTTTTCTTAGCAGCAGTTTTCTTTTTCGCGGTTGATTGCTTTTCTAGCACCGGATGAATGATAGCGCCGCTTTTTGTGATCATTGTGCCGTGGATGATTTCGTCTTCCGGGTCGAATATCAAAGATTTTGTTTTTTTGTCGAAATAGGGCGAAAGAAAGTTGAATAGATTTCGCGAAAATAATTTGCTTGATTCCTCTGCGACCCGACCAGCCGTATTTGCGTGGCCAATAATTGTCACACCGTGCTTTTCAACCACCTGTCCGAATTCCGCACCGGCACAGTTGCCGCCCGCCTCTACCGCAAGGTCAACGACGACAGAGCCCGGTTTCATACTCTTTACCATTGTCTCATTAATTAGCTGTGGGGCGGGGCGTCCGGGAATTAGGGCCGTACAAATAACAATATCCTGTTTGGCTATGTGGTCAGCGATCAAAGTAGCCTGTTTTTTCTTATATGCCGCACTCATTTCTTTCGCATAACCAGCGGCAGTTTGAGCTTTCTCGAATTCTTCGTCTTCAACCGCAATAAAAGTTCCGCCAAGTGATTCCACTTGTTCTTTTGTAGCAGGGCGTACGTCTGTCGCGGTCACGATGGCCCCAAGGCGTTTTGCAGTAGCAATTGCCTGTAAACCGGCAACCCCGACCCCCATAACAAAGGTGCGCGCGGGTGGTACGGTGCCAGCCGCCGTCATCATCATAGGAATTGCCCGACCATAATGGCCCGATGCATCAAGAACAGCCTTATATCCTGCTAAGTTTGACTGCGAAGATAGGATATCCATGGATTGGGCGCGGGTAATGCGCGGCATCAATTCCATAGCAAACCCGTCAACGCCAGCTTTTGCCATGGCGGCGACAAACTTTGGTTCGCTCAATGCATTCATATGGCAAACGAGTATCTGGCCTTTTGAGAAGGCTTTTAATTCGTCTTTTTTCTCGCCAGCCATCATAGGACGGCTAACTTTTAGCACTATATCCGCACCTTTGAGCGCCGCTACGGCATTTACTGCTATCGTTGCGCCTGCATTCTTGAAATCTTGGTCTCCAATCGCTGCAAAGGCACCAGCGCCTTTTTCAACGGTTACGGTCAGACCAAGATCGACGAATTTCTTTACTGTTTCTGGTGAAGCTGCAACCCGTGTTTCATTGGGCCATAACTCCTTTAATATGGCGATTTTCATTGATGCTGTACCTGGGTAAAAGTCTAATTAAACAAAAATTTCCTGGAATTTACCCTCATATTGCTCAGGATCATCTTACGATGCCCAAAAGTTGAGCGCTTGCCAAGAGATTACTAAGGGTTTGTTTTCAGAATTTTGTATTATAGCCTGGGTCCAATCGTCGCAGCGATATTGAGTCGGTTGTTTTGACAGTCAGTCGTTAGGGTTTTAGCTTTGGACTCAGGGACCAAAAGGAAAAGTCGAATGGCGAGAGAAACGGAAACCGAAATTAACCTCGTTTTTCCAACTCCAATTCAGGTCAGTGAAATTGCGGATGCAGATGCTTTGAATGCAAAATTATTATCTGAAATACAGGAAGTTCGCAAAGTAACTCCCAATGGCCTGCCGAATTCCTGGACGTGCGAGGTCTACACAACTATCACCAATAATTGCCGCCTGCATGAACGCGAGGGATTTGCAGATTTGACTGAGCATATCAAATCAGAGGCAAAAAAATTTTCAGATTTACTGGCTATTCAACAAAGTTCCGGTCCGATGATGATTGCGGATTGTTGGGTCAATATTTATGGGCGTGGGCACTCTCAGGAAAGTCATATCCATGCTAATAATGTCTTGTCAGGAGTGTATTATGTGGCGACGCCGTCCGGGGCCTCGCCAATTATGTTCCATTCGCCGGATTCAGACGTGATGCTCTCACCAACATTTTCCGAGATTAATGATTATAATAATGGTGCTGTCGGCTTTGAGCCGAAAGCGGGAACAATGGTGATGTTTCGCAGTCACGTAAAACACAGTGTGAAAACCAGCCAGATTGATGGCGAACGCATCAGTGTAGCGTTTAATCTGCGCTTTTAGTCCCAATTGGCAGTGATACACCGTGCTTAGTAAGGGTTTGTGTTTGACGGTTGGTCAGCTTAACGAGATCGAAACCTTCTATTAATTCGTGGAAAAGCCGATGCCAATTGATTTCTGACTTGAGATGCATAAACACTGACCCGAGACCGATAGCGGCCCGGTCCATAAAAACGAATTCGCGAGGTGGCGTGACGCCGCCAACACGGCGCAGTTCGTTATGTACTTTGTTAGCAACTTGCGCACCGTACATCCCGCTCTCGGAATCTTGAATGCGAGAGACGCTGTCTTTCAAGAGCGGTGCATAGACAAATTCTGCCCAGATATTGAGGACGTCAATTAATTCTTTACTTATATTTTTGAATCCCCAACTTTCGTAGGCTGCAATGGCCAAAGCGTGATCATTATTTTTCAAGGCCAAGTACAAATCGATCACCCCTTTCACAAAGGTCGGTGGAAATATTCGAACACAGCCAAAATCGAGAAGATTTATCGATTGATCCTCGCACACCGTATAATTCCCGAGATGAGGGTCCCCGTGAATGACGCCATACTTATAAAAGGGTACGTACCAAGCATGAAACATGTTGCGTGCAATGGCATTCCTTGTCTCCAACGGAGAGGTTCTGATGTCCAGTAAGGGCTGGCCGGTGAGCCAGGACATGGAAAGGAGGCGATTGGTTGATAGATCTGCCTCTGCTTCGGGAACGTGCACTTTTTGCTCTTTTTCAAGCATCTCGCCATATAGCGCCATGTGACGGCGTTCTAGGCCATAATCAAGTTCTTCGCGCAACCGGTCCGAAATCTCTGCATGAATTTCTGACGTTGAGACCGGGCGTTCACCGCGTTCGTAGATTGAGAAAAGAAGCCGTAACTGTGTTAAATCCGCTTCTACAATTGACCCCATATCTGGATATTGAAGTTTGCAGGCTAGTGCTTTGCCCTCATGGGATTGGGCTTTGTGAACTTGCCCCAAAGATGCTGCGTGGGCGGCTTGACGTTCAAATGAATGAAAGCGAGCTTGCCAGTCTGGCCCTAGTTCCGTTGCCATGCGGCGGCGTACGAAAGGCCAGCCCATGGATGGGGCGTTGGATTGGAGCTTTGCTAAAGCGGTTCCATAGTCCGAAGGTAGGGCATCGGGAATCGTCGCGAGTAACTGTGCCGCTTTCATGAGCGGGCCTTTTAGGCTACCGAGTGCTGCCTCTAATTCTGATGCGTGTTTACCGCTATCTAAATTTAGGCCAAATAATTTTGTAGCGGCAAATCGCGTCGCTAATCCGCCAACGGTGCCGCCAACTTGAGCGTAGCGGCGCATCCTCCTGCCTATTCTATTATCTTCAGATTCTTCCATTTAACTCCGGTGTGCCGCTATAATAGTCAGGTCCGAATCGCATATGGTGTCAGCTCGATCTGGGGTTCTCGGTCTGCAATTAGATCAGCGGTAATTTTTCCTATCGTTGGGCCCAGAGTCATGCCTATATGACCACCACCAAAACCGACAAAAACATTTTCGTGGCCTGGAATCGCCCCTAAGCGCGGTACCGAATCGGGCATTGAGGGACGATACCCCATCCAAATCCGGCTTTGTTCTTCGCGTAGGCCTTTTACGGCGCGTACCGCTCGTGGAATCATGCGGCGAATGCGGGTGAAATCCGGTGGAGCTTCAGTATTGGCAAGTTCAACGCCCGAGGTTAGTCGAAAACCGTGTTCCATAGGCGATAGGAACATAGAATCTTCAAAAACATTTATAGGGTGATGCAGGTTCGGCTCGGGATGCTTCATCATCACATGGTAGCCCCGCTCTGCCTCCAGCGGTACGCGAATGCCCATTGTCGCAAGGAGTTGTTTTGACCAAGTGCCCGCGGTGATTACGATACGGTCTGCAAAGAACTCCCCATTTGCGGTAGTAATTGCAACTTTTTCTGGCTGATTGTCTTTGATCCCGAGTACACGCTCCGAGATGGTGGTGCCGCCTTCCGCGCGAAAAGCATCATGCAGACCAAGCATCAATTTGCCGGGATTTAAGATATGCCCGCTCTCGGGGGTTAAAAAACCGTGCCGAAAGATTGGTTCCAGGCCTGGCTCCACTTGTAGTATCTCATTCTCATTCAAAACCTCTATTTCACGACCAACACTTTTTATCAGGTTTACAATCCATTGCGCACGCTTCCAGGCACGATCAGTTTCAAAAACGGTAAGCAGACCAGGCCGGCGCATCATGTGGCTAAGGCCTGTACGCGAGAGTATCTGTTCATAATTCTGATAGGCGTGGTCTAGAAGCGCAGCCTTCTTCCGGGCGTTATGTTGTACTCTCCAAGGAGCGGCGTTGAGTAAGAGCCGAAAAAGCCACGGGGATAATTGCGGCAAATAACGCCATCGTATCATCAGTGGGCCATGAGGATTGAGGAGCATTGACGGTACGCTAGCAACTGTGCTGGGTGTTGCTGTGGGCACACAGCTTGCAATGCTGACGACGCCTGCATTGCCCGATGAGGTGCCCTTGTCAGGATGGCCGGGCTCGAACAAGGTAACATCATGTCCATCAGCACGTAGAAACAATCCAGCGCTAATGCCGGCGATGCCGCCGCCAATGACGATCACCTTAAGTGGTTTGACAGCCATATCCTTTTGTCCAGCCATTGGCGATTCATGAAGAGGATTAAGGCACTGGTCAAGCTCGAACTGCATACGGTGTAGTTTAGTTAATTGGTTAATGTCTCTAACTCGTCGACGAAGCTTTCAATAACGCTTAATCCACTCGACCAGAATGTAGGCTCTGCTGCATTAAGGCCAAAAGGAGCGAGTAAATCCTGATGGCGGAGTGTGCCGCCCGCTCGGAGCATATCCAAATATTTATCCGCGAACCCGGTTTCGGCATCTTGATAAATTGAGTAGAGCGAGTTCACTAAACAATCGCCAAACGCATAGGCGTATACATAAAAAGGTGTGTGAATAAAGTGGGGGATATACGCCCAATAAAATTGGTAGACATCGCTGAACTTCAGTGCCGGCCCGAGGCTCTCGACTTGGCAGTTGAGCCAAATTTCCCCGATACGGTCGGGTGTTATTTCGCCACTTTGACGTTCATCATGAATGCGCCGTTCGAAGTCACAAAAAGCTGTCTGCCTGACGACAGTGTTCAGCATATCTTCAACCTTGCTGGCGAGCATGACGCGGCGCTCTGTCGGATTAGTTGTCTGTTTAAGCAGGGTTTGGAATGTGAGCATCTCGCCAAAAACGGAAGCAGTTTCCGCGAGCGTTAGCGGGGTATCCGCCATCAAATGGCCTTGGCCTGCCGATAGTACTTGGTGAACGCCGTGGCCTAATTCATGTGCCAACGTCATTACGTCACGTACCTTTCCTTGATAATTAACCAGCAAGTAGGGATGGGCTGATGGAACCGTCGGGTGAGCGAACGCACCGGATGCTTTGCCTGGACGGACCGGCGCATCGATCCAGGCATTGTCAAAGAATCGTTGTCCGACATCAGCTAATGCCGGAGAAAATTTGCCGTATGCACCCAAAACGGTTTCGCGGGCTTCTTCCCATTCGATAGTACGATTATCTTCATCAGGCAGAGGGGCATTACGGTCCCAATAATTCAGCGTATCTGCCCCGAACCAACGTGCTTTCAGTTTGTAATAACGGTGGGATAGAGAAGGGTAGGACTTGCTGACTGAGTCTAGAAGTGCATCCACAACCTCATCTTCGACAAAATTTGCAAGATTACGCGAGCTAATCGGGCGTTCAAAGCGCCGCCAACGATTTTCAATTTCTTTGTCTTTGGCTAGTGTATTGGTGATGAGCGAGAAAGTTTTGATGTTATCACCGAGCACGCGGCCGAAACATTCTGCGGCCTCTTTTCTAACTTTCGTCTGTGGGTCCGATAACAAATCTAGAATTTCCGTTTCGGTTAGATTGCGCCCGCGATAAGGAAAGCGCATTTCGGCGATGGTTTGATCGAAAAGGCGAATCCATGAGGACCGGCCGGTTATCGATTTTTCATGCAGTAACTCTTCGAGCTTGTCATCGAGTTGATGAGGCCGAAAGGCACGCAGGTCTCTAAGCCATGGTTGATATCGTTGGAGTGCCGCTGATTGGAGCATTTCTTCAAGCGCATCATCCTCAATACGATTGACTTCAAGACAAAAAAATAAAAGTGTCGTACTGATTTCGTTCACTTGTTCATTGGTAGTTTGGTAGAAGCGTCCGATTTCTGGATCACTGACATTGCCCGCATGAACGAGGCTCGCATAACTGCCTATACGGCTGAGAGTTTCGTCTATTTTCTCATAGGTGATGATGGCTTTTGCCAATGCGTCGCCGGTAAGTGCGCTAATTTTTCCTTTGTAGTGATTTGAAAAGGTTGTGACGGCGGTGCCTATCTCTTCCAAATCACGGGACAGTTCTTGCGAATTCATCCCCGGATAAAGATCGGATAAATCCCATTCGGGCAATGCACCGAGCTCTACAACTTTCGACATTACTTTACTCCATTGGCTGCCAAGGCGATATATGGTGTTGAGGCAGATAAAACAAGCTGCGATCCGCAAATATTTGGGGAAGGTCTGTGAGCGAAGAAATTAAATTGGATTTGGTAAAAAGCTTGCCAAGGCTGTTTTTTGAACAGGCGGCACGTTTTGGGGAAGATCCATTCTTATCAGCGAAGTACGATGGCCATTGGAAGGGACAGAGCTGGTCTATGGTGGCCGAGCAAGTGTCAATGCTTGCCTATGGTTTGCAAAAACTTGGTGTTGGAAATGGTGACCGGGTGGTCATAGTAGCGGAAAATAGGCCTGAATGGCTGATCGCGGACTTGGCTATCATGAGTATCGGTGCGATCACGGTGCCAGCTTACACGACGAACACTGCCGCAGATCACTTACATATTCTCACTGATAGCGGTGCGAAATTGGCAATTGTCTCGACCAAACGCTTTGCGGGAAAATTAGTGCCAGCGGCTGATAAAGCACCCAGTTTAACCACTATTGTGTTTATGGAGCGTATGGCCATGAATGTGGAAAGTGAGGTTGAGCTTGTTCATTGGGATGCAGTCATGGAAACGGGCTTACACCCTAACATCGAGAGCCAGGTGGATATGGTTGATCGTATCGCACCAGCCTGCATTATTTACACCTCTGGAACGTCTGGAGACCCTAAAGGTGTAGTATTGAGCCATGGCGCCGTTCTCTGCAATTGTGCGGGGGCTTATAACTTTTTGAAAGATTTACCGGGTTTTGTTTTTGGGGGGGAATCTTTCCTTTCCTTTTTGCCGTTGTCGCATTCGTATGAACATACTTGCGGTCAGTTTTTGCCCATAGCTATTGGGGCTAAGATTTATTATGCCGAGGGGCCAGATAAGCTCGTTGCTAATATGAATGAGGTTTCGCCCACCATAATGGCGGCAGTGCCGCGGCTCTATGAGGCCATTCGAGGTCGCATATACCGCAGTGTGGAGCAGGCTGGTGGTATTAAGGAAAAGTTGTTTCTTAAAACAGTAGCGCTTGGCCGCAAGGCTTATGAGTATCCGGGCTCGCTCAGTTTCTTGGAAAAGCTTCAAAATGGGATTTTGGAGAAGTTAATTCGAGAGAAAATTCGTCAGAACTTTGGTGGTGAGCTCAAGGCATTTGTATCTGGTGGCGCGGCATTGAATTACGAGGTGGGGGTGGATTTTCTCGCTTTGGGTTTGCGAATTCTGCAAGGTTACGGCCAGACGGAATCAGCACCGGTAGTCAGCTGTAATATGCCGCACCGGAATAAAATCCATACTGTGGGTCCTGCTCTCCAGGGCGTAGAGGTGAAGATAGCAGCTGACGGCGAGATTCTAGTGCGTGGTGAATTGATAATGGAAGGCTATTGGAAATTACCTAATGAAACGGCCGAGACTATCCGCGACGGCTGGCTGCATACGGGCGATATCGGTATTCTTGATGAAGATGGCTTTATACAAATTACAGATCGAAAGAAGGATATTATCGTCAATTCGGGCGGTGACAATATCTCTCCGGCGCGGGTCGAAGGTATGCTTACGGCGGAACCTGAAATCGAACAGGCTATGGTACAAGGTGATAGGCGGCCCCATCTCGTAGGGTTGATCGTACCTTCGCAAGATTTCGCCGATCGTTGGGCAAAAGAGAACGATACGTCCGCTGATTTAGAAACCTTAGTTGATAATGCAGAATTTTCTGCTGAGATGAACAAAGTAGTTGACCGGGTAAATGAATCACTCTCTGTGATCGAGCGGGTACGAAGAGCTATTCTTGTGGCTGAATCTTTCAGTATTGAGAATAAAATGATGACACCAACGCTGAAGCTTCGCCGCCACATTATTGGCGCTAGGTATGGTGAGGCGCTGGAAGCACTTTATGGGAAATAATCAGTCAGCTTGTATGGTGTGCTCAGCGTCAGAGATAGTTTTCAGATCCCTACAGTGTTGAGCCTCTATAAAGATTCTACTGACTTCAGGGTGCTTGGCCTGGATGCGAGCCTGCATCTTGGTGACTGCAGTTTCCACTTTTTCAGATGGTAGTCCATCGATGAAATCTAGACTTAAATTCAACAAAATATCTTGGGGCCCAAAATGGATTGTGAGCATCTGATTTATATTTTCGATGTGATCATCGTCATCAATAATTGCCCGGATACTGGTGATGGTTTCAGGGTGGGCCCCTTCGCCAATCAGTAGCCCCTTGCATTCGAATGCTAAAAAAGAAGCGGTTAACGCGAGGATGACTGAGATGAGTAACGAGGCAATACCGTCAAAAATCGGCAGCTGGTAAAAATCGGAAATGGCGACGCCTATAAAAGCGACAATGAGACCAAGCATTGCGGCGGAGTCCTCAAACAAAACCGTGATCACCGTCGGGTCTTTGCTATCACGGATTGCCTTTATGAACGGCTGGTTCCCGCGAAGTAACGTAAATTCTTTATAGGCGACCCACCAAACATAGGCTTCAAATACCATTGCTAGGCCGAGTACGATGTAGTTGATGTAGGCATCTGAAACGGGTTGTGGGTGCATTACACGATGAATGCCTTCAAAGGCGGAAAGTCCCGCGCCTACGGCAAAGATCAAAATTGCAACGACGAACGGCCAGAAATAAAGCTCTTTGCCGTAACCAAACGGATGCGTTTGATCCGCTGGTTTGGCTGAACGGCGAAGTCCATACAAAAGTAGAACCTGATTACCTGTATCGACCAGTGAATGTATTGCCTCACTAAGCATTGCCGAACTAGTAGTAATAATGCTGGCACCAAATTTGGTGATGGAAATAAGTAAATTCCCGAAGAGGGCAGCGTAGATTACTTTTTCAGATGCATTGGTTGCCATCGTTAAACCTTATGAAATTGGCGATACCAATTTACAAATTTTGGAATGCCCACATCGATTGGTGTGGTTGGCTTGAATCCGAAATTCTTTTGCATAGGGGAAATATCCGCAAAGGTTGCTTGAACGTCACCGGCTTGCATGGGGAGAAATTTTTTTTCTGCCTTTTTGCCGATAGCGGTTTCAAGAGTTTCAATGAACCGCATTAGAGGCTCTGGGTTATTGTTTCCAATATTATAGACTGCATGAGGGACGTCAACATTCACTGCGACTTTAGGTGGGTGATCCAAGCAGGCTAAAACACCAGTGACAATATCATCTATATAGGTGAAATCCCTCTGCATATTGCCATTATTAAAGACTTTGATCGGGCGGTCTTCAAGGATCGCCTTGGTAAATAGATAGGCCGCCATATCTGGTCTGCCCCAGGGGCCGTACACTGTAAAGAACCGAAGGCCAGTGCTCGGTATATGGAAGAGGTGGCTGTAGCAGTGACCCATAAGTTCATCGGCTCGCTTGGTCGCGGCATATAGGGAGACTGGCGTATCGGTGCGATCCTCAACAGCGAAAGGCACTTTCTTATTTCCGCCATATACCGAGGATGAGCTGGCATAGACGAGATGCTTGAAGTCCCTGAGCTCTCGGCAAATTTCGAGAATTACCAATTGGCCAACAATATTGGCCTCTACATAGGCAAACGGGTGTTCGAGTGAATAGCGAACTCCTGCTTGTGCGGCCAAGTGTACTATATGACTAATATCGGTGTGGGCCGTTGCCAACGTATTCATTGCTTCTCTATTGGCAATATTAGTGCGCGAAAAAACAAAGTTTTTGTTGCCCGCAAGGCGCGCTAGGCGTGCCTCTTTTAAGGACACATCATAATAATTATTCATATTATCTACGCCAATAACACTATCGCCTCGTTTGAGTAGTTCAAGAACGACGGTGTGTCCGATAAAGCCGGCGGCGCCGGTGACGAGGACTTTCATAAGGCTTATATCCAAAGCGGTTGTTCGGAGAACATATACAATGCGCGCGCACGGAAAGCACCCTTTTGCGAATTATGTATAATAGTTTTACGAGTATGATCTATAATAACATTATTGGAATCTTATATTTATGGCGTTGGCACCGGTAACACTTGACGATAAATACACTGCTGAAGAGGGGCGGGGGTTCCTGACTGGCACGCAGGCACTGGTGCGCCTCCCGATGATGCAGCGCCGTCGTGATGAGTTGGCCGGTTTGAATACGGCGTGTTTTATCTCAGGCTATCGTGGCTCACCTTTGGCATCGATCGATCAGCAACTATGGTTGGCCCAGCCCTATCTCAAGCTCCACCACATCCAATTTCAGCCTGGCGTAAACGAGGATTTGGCGGTCACGTCACTCTCTGGTTCTCAGCAATTAGGCCTTTTCCCTGGCGCTAAATATGATGGTGTCTTTGGAATGTTCTACGCTAAGGGCCCTGGCATTGACCGGTCCGGGGATGCGTTACGCCATGCTAATTTAGCGGGCACGTCTAGGTTTGGCGGCGTGCTGGCATTGGCTGGTGATGATCATATGAGCAAGTCATCCACAACGGCACACCAAAGTGAATACGGTTTGGTGGATACGATGATCCCCATTCTGCATCCAGCAGGCATCCAAGAATTTATTGACCTTGGTTTGCAAGGTTGGGCTATGTCGCGCTATTCAGGCTGTTGGACATCTTTCAAGCTCGTTTCCGATACTTTGGAGAGTAGCGCCTCGGTAGTGATCGATCCGGAACATGTTCAGATTAAAACGCCTGATGATTTTGAAATGCCCGAAGGTGGTCTCAATCTTAGATGGCCTGACCCGTGGCTTGATCAGGAAGAACGTTTACATAAGCTCAAGCTTGAAGCGGCACAAGCTCATGCGCGGGCCAATGAAATTGACAAAGTGATTTTTGGTGGTAGCAAATCACGATTTGGTATCATCAGTTGCGGTAAGTCCTATCTGGATCTTCGCCAAGCACTTGATGATTTGGGTATTAATGAGGCTTATGCGGCAGAAATTGGATTGTCGATTTACAAGCCCGCCTTGGTCTGGCCGATGGAGCCTGCTGGGCTCGAAAATTTTGCTGATGGACTGGAGGAAATCCTCGTTGTTGAAGAAAAGCGTGGTTTGATGGAAGGTCAGCTTAAAGAGCTACTTTACAACAAACCAGTTAATCTCCGACCTCTGGTTGTGGGTAAGAAGGACGAGAAAGGTGCATGGCTACTTCCGTCTAATGGCGAATTGACGCCCGGTTTGATTGCGCGCGTTCTTGCGAAACGTTTGAAACGTTTCCACAGTCACGAAAGAATTGATGAACGTATAGCGTTCCTGGATCGTCAATCCAAACTCTTTGAAGGTAAGGAGTCAAATGTACTTAGGACACCATACTTTTGTTCAGGATGTCCTCATAACAGTTCTACCATAGTTCCCGACGGTAGCCGCGCTTTAGCAGGCATTGGTTGTCATTATATGGCGCAATGGATGGAGCGGAGCACGGCCACCTACACGCAAATGGGAGCGGAGGGTGCTAATTGGATTGGTCAAGCGCAGTTTACCGAAGAGAAGCACGTTTTCGTCAACATTGGCGATGGCACCTATTATCATTCAGGGTTAATGGCGATCCGCGCCGCTATCGCATCTGGCGCTAACATGACCTACAAAATTTTGTTTAATGATGCGGTGGCCATGACAGGCGGCCAGCCTATGGATGGCCCCTTAACAGTTGCCGCTATTACCCGCCAAGTGCACGCCGAAGGTTCTGCAAAAGTTGTCGTCGTTACTGACGAACCGGATAAATATCCAAATAATCCGGGCTTTGCAGATGGGGTCACCGTTCATGATCGAAAGGATTTGGATCGGGTCCAACGTGAATTGCGCAATGTAGAAGGTGTTAGTGTGCTGGTTTATGATCAGACATGCGCGGCAGAAAAACGTCGCCGCCGAAAACGCGGCACTTTTCCGGACCCGGCAAAACGCGTTTTTATCAACGAGCTTGTATGCGAAGGCTGCGGGGATTGTTCTCAGTCCTCAAATTGCTTGTCCGTAGTGCCGGTGGAGACGCCCTTTGGGCGGAAACGTAAAATTGACCAGTCGTCCTGTAATAAGGATTATTCCTGCGTTGAGGGGTTTTGCCCCAGTTTCGTAACCGTTGTCGGCGGTGAGCCGAGGAAGCCGAAACCCATTGGGGCAAGTGCAACGCAATCCTTTTCTCGATTGCCTGAGCCGGATCTGCCATGTGTTGATAACCCTTACGGTATTTTAATAACCGGCGTTGGCGGTACTGGTGTTGTAACGATTGGTGCAATTCTCACCATGGCGGCTCATCTTGAGGCAAATGGCTGCTCAGTTTTGGATATGACCGGTCTCGCACAAAAAGGCGGTGCGGTTGTGAGCCATGTGAAGATTGCCGCGGATCCTGAGCGGCTTTATTCGGTTCGACTAGCAACTGGTGGTGCAGACCTTATTTTAGGTGGTGATGTAATCGTGACCGCACGGGGCGATAATCTCGAGAAAATAAACCAGAAAAAAACAGCTGCTGTTGTAAACACGCACGAAATGATCACTGGCGATTTTACCCGCAACCCGGATTATGACTTTCCAGGGCTACGATTACGACAATCTTTGGAGGAGATGATCGGTGGGGAGTTATGTCATTTTGTCGATGCGACGGGACTGGCAACGGCCCTAATCGGGGACTCTATTGCCAGCAACTTATTCATGCTGGGTTTTGCCTGGCAGAAAGGGTTTGTTCCGGTATCGCGAGAAGCGATTGAGCGTGCATTAGAGCTTAACAATGTTGCGGTAGAGGCAAACAAGCAGGCATTCCTGTGGGGGCGTCGTACAGCCTATGATATAGAGGCGGTTGACCGTGTTATTTCTCCGAAGCCTGTCGAAGTATCCGAAGCGACGTTGGATATGATTATCGAAGAGCGAGTAGGGTACCTGACTAGTTATCAGAATAGTTCATATGCGGCGCGATTCCGCGAATTGGTTGAACGCGTTCGCAAGATAGAATCTAAACGGGTGCCTGGTAGTGATGTGCTTGCAGTTACGGTGGCGCGTAATTTATCAAAACTAATGGCTTACAAGGACGAGTACGAGGTTGCTAGATTGTTTACCGATGGTGCTTTTCAAGCACAGCTTGAGGATGCGTTTGAGGGAGATTACAAACTGCAGTTTCATTTAGCGCCGCCGGTCCTCGCAAAAAGAGATCCAACGACTGGTCATTTGCGAAAAAAAGTTTATGGGCAATGGCTGAAAGTGATTTTCAAAGTTCTTGCAAAATGCAAATGGCTGCGCGGCACTGCTTTCGACCCATTTGGCTATACAAATGAGCGGAAGCAGGAACGCGGGTTGATCAAGGCATATGAGGCAAATATAGAGATGGTGATTCATGGTTTGAATCGCGATAATCACCGTCTTGGAGTCGATATCGCAGCCGCCCCTGAGAACATTCGGGGCTTTGGCCATGTCAAAGAAGCAAATATAGAACGCTCTGAGGCATGTAATGCGGTATTACTCGAACGATTCCAAAATCTAGATTTACGAGAATCCGCTGCCGAATAGACTTACGGTGCTAGTTGAGTTGATCAGCGCGAAACTTTAGGAACTCAAACTATCATTTGTGAAATTGCGGTGGTGCTCTCCCGATGATAGGAGTGATCTGTTTGCTTCATTGCAATGGGCTTCTTCCTCTAACGGTGACTAATAGGAAACTATTGGTTTTTACTGTCGCAATTGCTGAAAATTACTCGATAATGCCCTAATATCGCCGCGATTAGGAGGTATTTTAAAATCAGAACGTATTTGGCCGAGATTGGTATTCTCTGAAAGGGACAGTCCATGGGTCTTATAAAAATTAGCAATTTCCTGTTTATGGGCTGTTTCTTCGCAGCCCTGCTTATTATGCCTAATGCCATATCACTAGCTGGTCAGATTAAGATTCTCATTGAGCCCTCGCCTATTGCCGTTGCACCAGGGCAATCCGTTAAATTACGGGTAAAGCTGGTGAACCTGCCGGCTAATACTCGTGTGAAGTGGTCCTTAGATGCGGTTGGGGTGCCTAATCATCAAACGGGTAAGTTAAATCAGGATTTTATGCCGGTTTACACCGCCCCTAATAATCCGCCTAGCAAACCCGTTTATGTACAAATTTTGGCTCTTGGTGCTACCGAAGGTATACCGCTGGCAGGCGCGAAGTCGCGCATAAAATTCATTTCCGATTCTGCTGGTGGTGGCGGTGATGGGCAATCCTCACGGAGTTCTAGTGGTGGGGGTCAAGGCTCGCAGAATTCTGATGATTCGGGTGGTGGATTAGGTAAAAGATCTGGCGGTAATAAATCTTTGGGCTCGTCAAACCCTAAGGTGCGCAACCAACAACTTGATGTCCCTCGCTCTTCGGGCGGTTCTTCTTCAGGTTCGTCTGGTAGTAGCGGCACGCTTTGGAATAGCCCAAGCAACAAGTCCAAATCCGTTGGTAGCGGAATAATCTGGAATAGCCCCAGCGGTGGTTTTAGAAAGTCCCCATCTACTGGTTCTTCTAACCCTACAGAATCAGAACCACCGTCAAGTAGTCAGTGGAACTGATTTCCGCCGATGCTGTCCTTTAACAACTATCCGTTCTGTTGTGTTTGCAAGAGCTCACCAGATTGCTCTGATTCACTGACTTGTCCTGACCCACTCAAGGGCATGTCGAAACTATCTATCATACCTAAAGCCATTTTATAGGTATCTAGTAACATTTCCTGCTCGGCACAATCGTTGGTTTCCATTTTACGCAAACGCACAATTTGCCGCATAATTTTTGGATCGAAACCGTTGCCCTTGGCTTCTGCGTAAACCTCTCGAAGATCGTCCCCGAGCGCGCTACGCTCTTCCTCCAAACGTTCTATTCTTTCGATGAATGATCGCAGGCGTTCGCCCGCGATACCGCCAACATCAGGCATGCTTACCCCCATAAACTGAATTTTATTTGATCGAGACGCTAGACCGATTCGGGTCTGGTTGTGAAGCATGGGTTTTAGTCTTTTTGTGATTCTCTAAATGCTGAAATTTGTTCGGGAGAGGCTTTGCTTTGATGTTTATCTTTCCACTCTTCATAAGGCATGCCGTAGATGATTTCACGTGCACCCTCATAGTCCAATTTAAGGCCTTTTTCTTCTGCTGCTGCCATATACCATTTGGACAGGCAATTTCGGCAAAATCCCGCAAGATTCATCATATCGATATTCTGTACGTCTGATCGTTCGCGGAAATGATCCACCAGGCGGCGAAAAGCCGCTGCTTCGAGGTCAGTTTGGGTCTTTTTATCCATGGATAGGTCTCCATATTTGATAATAAGGTTTAAGGTTTAGTGCTTCTAAGCTTTTGTTCCCTTCACTATACTTCAGTCATGATTGCGCACCTAAGGAATACGCGCTAAATCGGCGAGCCTTTTTGGCGATAGTGGTTGGTGTTATTACACTTGGGACATTTACGCTTTGGCAAGTGGCAATTGCTTGCTGATTTCCATTACGCTTTCTATTAAGTTCTGAGAATGAGACGACAACATTTGACTAAGATTGTAGCGACACTCGGTCCTGCATCTGCAGCACCGGAGAGCATTCGTGCTTTGTTTGATGCCGGGGTAGACGTGTTTCGTCTGAATTTTAGCCACGGGGATCATACGGATAAAAAAGCGAATATTGATGCCATCCGTTCAATTGAGAAGGAATCCGGGCGTCCCATTGCAATTATGATGGATTTGCAAGGCCCCAAACTTCGTGTTGGTACTTTTGAAGATGGCCCAATCAAGTTGCAGGCGGGTGATGAATTCCGGTTAGAATTAGAAGATAAGCCTGGCAATAAATCACGTGTGACATTGCCGCATAAAGAGATTTTTGAGGCTTTGGAGGCTCCGACCGATCTATTACTGGATGACGGGAAAATACGCTTACGGGTAATAGAATCTGGAGCTGATTTTGCCAATACGGAAGTGGTCAATGGCGGGGCTCTGTCTGACCGTAAAGGCGTGAACGTTCCTGGTGTAGCGCTCCCATTGTCTGCTTTGACCGAGAAAGATTTGAGAGATATGAATTTCGGTCTCGATCAAGGTATTGATATTTGTGCTCTATCGTTTGTTCAGCGTCCCCAAGATTTAGGTGATGCGCGTAAACTCATACGAGGGCGTGCTGCTTTGTTGACCAAACTAGAGAAGCCGACCGCGATTAATCATCTGGAACAGTTGGTAGAAATGTCCGATATGGTCATGGTCGCACGCGGTGATCTGGGGGTTGAGCTTCCGCCTGAGGTGGTGCCGGTTCTTCAGAAACGCATCGTTGCAACTTGTCGAGAAATGGGTAAGCCGGTCATTGTTGCGACGCAAATGCTGGAATCAATGATTAACGCGCCAACCCCAACCCGTGCTGAGGCCTCTGATGTTGCGACCGCGGTCTATGACGGTGCGGATGGGGTCATGCTATCCGCGGAAACCGCAGCGGGCCAGTACCCCATCGACTCAGCGGCTATTATGAACCGGATCGTCGAGCATACCGAAAGTGATTTACGGTATCGTAAACTCCTGGAGGCAGAAGCCCCTGAGCCTGAAGCAACGGCCGCTGATGCTATTAGCGCCGCTGCTCGGCAAGTGGCTGTAACTTTGTCGGCAAAAGCAATCGTCACCTATACCACTTCCGGTTCTACGACGATGCGAGCAGCGCGCGAACGACCTGAGGTGCCTGTTATTGGTTTGACGCCCAGTATTGCAACGGCACGGAGGTTAGCCGCCGTTTGGGGTGTCCACAGTGTCCATACGGAAGACGCGCGAGATTTTGGCGAGATGGTGCAGTTTGCCAGTAACCATGTCTTGCAAGACGGATTTGCTTCGGTAGGTGATCGCATTGTGATTACTGCAGGCGTTCCTTTCGGTACGCCGGGGGCAACAAACATTTTGAGAATCGCACGTGTTGGCCAATCGGCTGGACAACGACTTTAAGACTTGTCTAAATTTTTGAATTTGCCAGTCCGCGGTCGCTTGAAGGCGCCTATCGGTGCTATTTCCGCCATGCCACCACCATCTGGAAAATAGAATTTGACCGGCACTTGGCCTGGGGGACTAATAATTGTACAGCCATACTCTTTTAATCTTGCCATGGTCGCCTCTACATCTTCAACTTCAATGCCAAAATGGCCGATTTTGAATCCTGGTCCATGAGCTTGCGCTTCTGTTGAATTTTCATCGTCATATTGAGTGCAGGCGAGATCAATCACACCATCGGTTAGGTGCGCTGTCGAATGATCGTCGCGTGTCCGCCTCCTTTCCAGTTCCTTGAAACCAAAAATAGATTTATAGAAATCAGCAGTGCGATGCATGCTTTCGACCTTTAGCTGAATATGGGTGATGCGCGCTTTAGTCATAAGCCTTCCCGTTCGGTTTCAAAAATTCACTCTAAGTAACTAATCCATAGTATATCTTAAAGGCCGCAAAACTATGACAGGTGTAATGTGACATTTCGGCCAGTGGATTTTTTTCAATCCGATGCCTCTGCTGCAAGAGACCAATTTCTAAGCGTCTGCGAAGATGCGGCTTTGGAAGTATGGACAAAGAGTAAGGTTGGAGAAAAAGGGTGCGTAATCGATATCGCTCGAATTGGCTCGCCGGACGCGGCATCTGTTCTCGTTTTAACCTCTGGGGTGAGTGAAGGTGAAGGTCTATGCGCTTCTGCCGTTCAGTGTTGTGTACTCGCTGGGCCTGTTCGGCGCGAGTTGCCCAAGAATGTAGGTATCCTTTTCGTGCACGCGATTCAGCCTTGCTGGAAGCAAATAGTGCCAAATTCGACTTTTACGGGGACTGAACGTGCTTGGGAGGACGATCTCTTGGTGGCAGCAGATAGCCGTTACGAAGAATATGTCAGAGGGGAAAAAGTTGCGGCTGAACCGGTCGAAGGCTCATTGGAATTAAGATTGGACGAAGATGATGTTGAAGGTCGTGTTTCCAGTTACCTTGAGCGCGCGAAGCGGATTGGTATTATTGATGTTCGTACGGGCCCAGGTGAGTTTGGGCATTGCGATGTGATAGCTTGTGCCGGGCGGGCTACCCAGGCTGGTCAACGGGCGGCGCTTTGGTTTGGCGCAAAGACTGATATGGCTGATTCTGCATCAAGTGCAGTGCCTAGCCCGCTCGTGCAAAGTTTGATCAGGTCACTGTCCTCAGCTGAATTGGCAGCAGTGGTTATGGAATTCGGTACCTATTCGCTTAAGGTGATGCTCGGCAGTGTGCCGGGACGTTTCTTCTATCCAGAAAACTCAGAATGGCAGCTACAGGTTTGGCAAAAGGCTCATGCGGTTATTCAGCACGCAATGTGGGCCATGGACAAGTCTTTACCACCCCGTCCGATTAATGATTAACGTGGTCGGTCACCTTTAATCGTAATGCGATGCATGATTCGGCGGAAGCCGTGATAGTCGTTCATCGCGTAATGCATCACACAACGATTATCCCATAGTGCCAAAGAGCCTTCACCCCATCGGAAACGAGCGGTGAATTCAGGTTTCTGAATGTGTTTCCGTAGAAAGCTAATCAGTGGCAAGGCCTCTTCAAAAGCAAAATCTTTGATGCCTTGGGTGTGCGAGCTGATGTAGAGGCTTTTGCGACCGGTTTCCGGATGGGTCCGTACTAAAGGATGGAAGTTAGTAGTTTTTAGACCTTTCGGCGGGTCTTTTGGCTTTAGGGAGCTATGCCCCTTGTAGCGATCCTTTTTTGCTTGGCCGCCACGAGTTTTATTTTTGTTACCTGTATTCTCGACTTTTAGATCTGCGATCAAATCTTTCATGCCGGGTGATAGAGCTTCATAAGCCAGGTACATGTTAGACCATTGTGTGTCGCCGCCGTAAGGTGGCACCTCCTTGGCATACAGCATGGTGGCCTTGGCCGGGTTTGGCATAAAGCTTTGGTCTGTATGCCAAAGGTTGCCGAAGTTTTGGGCATCGTTTTCCAGCTTGATGACTTCAAGAATTTCTGGGTGGTCCTTCATTGGCACCATAAAAGGATGTTGGTGGATGCTTCCAATTTTCTTGGCGAAGCTAATCTGTTGTTTTGGGGTAATGTCCTGATCACGAAAGCAAATCACTTGATGATCAAGCCAAGCCTGTTTGATATCGATAAAAATTTGCTTGGTAATTGGCTTCGATAAATCCACACCTTGAATTTCTGCACCCAGCGCACCAGCAAATGGCACAGCCTCCAGGGTGTCGTAGTTTAAACGTCTTTTCTCCAACAACATCGAACTCCTTTTTTAGCCGAGGCCTTTAAATAGGCACATCACCTTTAATCGTAATACGGTGCATACGCCGTCGTTTACCATTGTAGTCAGGTACTGCGTAGTGCTGAACACACCTATTATCCCATATTGCCATGGAGCCAACTTCCCAACGAAAGCGGCAGAGAAATTCGGGTCGAGCTGAGAATTCACGTAGAAAGTCGATGATTGGCTGAGCTTCTCTATCATCAAAATCCTGCAACCCGACGACGTGATTGCCGACATAGAGCACTTTCTTCCTGGTTTCAGGGTGCGTGCGGAAAAGAGGATGAAAGCTTGTGGTCTTCAATCCTTTTGGTGGCGCTTTTACCTTCATCGATGACTTGCCACTATAACGATCCTTACGCGCCTTTACAGATCGGTTCCGTTGATTATCACCTGACGCCTCAATTTTAACGTCTTTTAGGACCTTCTTAATAGAGGGTGAAAGTGCTCTATATGCGAGATACTGGTTGGAAAACATTGTGTCACCGCCGGTATCAGGTACTTCTTTGGCGTAAAGCATTGTGGCCTTTGCTGGGCGCGGTGCAAACATTTGGTCCGTGTGCCAAGAGGATCCAAATGTGTGTGTGTCTGTTTCCCGTTTTTTTATTTCGATAATTTCAGGGTAACGCGGATGCGGTTTGATAAATGGATGAATGTGAATACTTCCCCATTTTTTGGCGAATACGATTTGTTGGTTTGGCGTAATTTTTTGATCGCGGAAAAAAATCACATTATATTTTAGCCAAGCTTTGTAGATTTCTTGGAATTCCGCTTTTGGCACGGGCTTCGCTAGATTGGGGCCAAATATTTCGGCTCCCAGTGCGCCGGTCATCGGTTTTACGTCGATATGTTTGAATATCATTGCTATTACTCAAAGATTAAAAGGGTTTGTCGCCTTTGATAGTGATTCGGTGCATGCGCCGTCGTTGCCCAGGATAATCTGATATCGCGTAATGTTGGAGACAACGATTGTCCCAGATCGCCATAGATCCCTTTTTCCAACCAAAACGGGTAATAAACTCAGGCTTTGTGCAGTGTTCACGAATCATATTGATCAAGAACTCTGATTCCTCTCGTTCGAAACCGACCAGATTTTGTGTATGTACGCCTATATAAAGGCCCTTTTTTTTTGTCTCCGGGTGCGTGCGTACTAACGGATGTTCGGAGTTAGTTTTGAGACCTTTGGGTGGCTTCTTCGGCTGTGCGCTGGCTCCTTTATAACGGTCGTTACGACTGCTATAGGTAGAACGGCGTTTGTTGCCGTCTCCTACGTTGAAAGTTTTAATTGATTTGAACATTTTTTTCATGCCCGGCGACAGGGCTTCATAGGCCAAATACATATTGGCAAATTGGGTGTCACCGCCGAAAGAGGGGGTTTCCTTGGCATAAAGCATGGTTGCCTTGGCTGGGGTTGGCGAAAACATTTGATCGGTGTGCCAGCGATTGCCAAAAGTATAAGTATCCTTCTCGGTCTTTTTGACTTCTAGAATTTCTGGGTATTTGGCCATCCCTTTTACGAAAGGGTGAATGTGAATGCCACCCCACTTTTTGGCGAACTTTATTTGTTGTTCTGGTGTTATCTTTTGGTCGCGGAAGAAAACCACCTGATGTTTTAGCCAAGCTTTGTAAATTTCTCCAAACACTGCGCGTTTGATTGGTTTGGCTAGATCGACACCAAAAACTTCGGCGCCACATGCGCCTGCGATGGGTTTTACTTCAATATGTTTATAGACCACCAAGCGTATCCTCACGATTAACTACTATTGATTTTGATTTTCTTCATAATCCTTTGAAAGCTCGCGGAAGGCAAGATGGTGACGAACTTCCGCTCACTCGTGGCTATTTAAAAAAGGCTGACCCTATATTTGGGAACAGCCTTTTCTAAGAAATCTGTCGGATACGTTGTTTACGCCTTACCCTGATAAATCTTCACGATTGTATTCAACATCGCCAGAGCCTCTTCGCGAGGGCGCTGGAATGTATTTCGCCCAATAATTGAACCGCTTCCGCCGCCATCGCGAACAGCACGGATTTCGTCGAGCACACCGTCGAGTTCTTTTGCTTCGCCGCCGGAGAAAACCACGATTCGTCGGCCGTTAAAAGCGGATCGGATCACATGGGCGATTCGCGCCGACAGCTCAGAAATATCAACGTTATGATCCTCGTAAACCTTTTTTGCTTCTGGTTGGTAGAGCACGTTCGATGGCGGTTTCACTTTAATGATATGAGCGCCCATTTCGGCTGCTAGATGAGCTGCGTAAGCACAAACATCAATCGCTGTTTCGCCTTCTCGGGTTAGGTTGCCCCCGCGAGGATATGACCACAATACAGCGGCGAGGCCTACCGCTTTTGCTTCTTCGGAAAGTTCGCGAAACTCTTCCATCATCTCAAACTGATCATCGGCGCCGGGATAAAAGGTAAATCCGATCGCAGCGCAGCCAAGACGAAGGGCATCACCGACGCTCCCGTATACGCCCTGGTCTTTCGATGTGGCGTGACTGTTAGAGCTATTTAGCTTCAGAATTGTGGGAATGGCTCCTGCAAAACTGTCTGCACCTGCTTCGATCATGCCGAGCGGCGCTGCATAAGCAGACAGGCCCGCATCAACGGCAAGCTGATAATGATAATGTGGGTCGTAGGCTGGCGGGTTTTTTTCGAAGCTACGCGCCGGGCCATGTTCGAAGCCCTGGTCGACCGGTAGTATCAGCAGTTTGCCTGTGCCGCCCAAACGACCGTGCATCAGAATGCGTGCCAAATTGGCTTTGGTGCCGGGACAGTCGCTTTCATAGTTAGCGAGAATTTTTTTGACGCGTTGCGTGACTTTCATAGTTAGCTTTTCCCTATTGACAGATTTTGTTTGGCTCTCAAAGGATGCTTTGAGGCATACAAGAGGTGCATGTAATTTTCAATGTACTTGGGTGCAACTGGCTAAGGTGTTCAATCCAAATCTAAAAGCCAGTTCTTACAGGCGGCATCCAATTGTTCCCCCCGAAGCTCCAATGCATAAAGGTCAAGCGAGTCGGGCCGTTCGTTCGTCACACGCGCTTTCAACTGTTCCGCTATATCTGCAATTTTATCGAATGTTTCGCCATAGAAGCGAATATATTTTATTCCCTGACGTAGGGACGCCATGGCGTAACCTGCCATTGTGCCGCAATCAAGCATTGAGGAAGCATCGGCTTCAGGGACGGCCTCCATAGCTTGAGAGACCACAGACTGGAACCATGCGGGGCCAGTGGTGCCAGCGGCAAAGGGTGCGCTAATCAAAAGCACAGGCCGCTCCGTTTCCGAAGCGGCCTTTAGCGCCAACATGGCGTGTGCCAAGCTGTAAACCGTAATAGCTTTGGTTAGTGAACTCAGCCTAGCGATCCCAAAGCAACAGCAGTATCTGACATGCGATTGGAAAAGCCCCATTCATTATCGTACCAAGACAGAACACGTACCAGCGATCCCTCGATCACTTGTGTCTGAGTCAGGTCAAAAATTGAGCTAGCAGGGTTGTGGTTGAAGTCTACCGACACCAGCGGCTTTTCGTTAGTGGCTAGCACTCCATTGAGTTTTCCGTTGGCTGCTTTTTTTATAGCGTCGTTTACTTCTTCGGGCGAGGTATCGCGTTTTGCGTTGAACTTGAAGTCGATTAGCGAGACGTTCGGAGTGGGGACGCGGATCGCTGTTCCGTCCAACTTACCATTAAGTTCTGGCAAGACAAGTCCAACTGCTTTGGCTGCGCCGGTCGATGTCGGTATCATAGCTTCCGATGCGGCACGTGCTCGTCGCAGATCTCCGTGTAGCGTATCGACAGTACTCTGATCTCCTGTGAAGGAGTGTATCGTCGTCATATAGCCGTGCTCGATACCAATCGCCTCGTTTAGCACAAAGGCTACCGGCGCCAAACAGTTGGTAGTGCAGGATGCATTGGAGATTACCGTATTGTCAGCGGCCATTTTGTCATCATTGACTCCGTAGACCACGGTCAAATCAACGCCGCTTGCTGGTGCGGAGATCAATACACGTTTAGCACCCGCGTCTAGATGCATGGAGGCATCTTCTTTGCTGACGAAAATACCGGTACATTCTAATGCCACATCTACGGCTAAATCGTCCCATGGGAGCTTCTTTGGATCACGCTCGGCGGTGACTTTAATCTTGCCTTTTCCGAGGTCAATCCAGTCCTCACCCGCGGTTACGTCGCCTGGGAAAATGCCATGCACTGTATCGTATTTGAGAAGATGTGCATTTGCCTCGACGGAGCCAAGATCATTGATGCCAACAAATTCGATGTCGTTCCGCCCAGCTTCGTAGGCTGCGCGTAAAACTAAACGGCCGATCCGGCCAAAACCATTAATTCCAACTCTAACTGCCATTGATATTCCCCTTAACCACGATGTGCGACTTTATTTTAGCTTAGTCCGCTTAATATGCCCGAGATTTAAACCGATTGGAGGTTTGGTTCAAGCGAACCTGAATCCCTCCAGTTGGGGTCTAAAGCCGATTCTTAACTGCATCGACGACCGCATCTGCTGTAATACCGAAATGTTTGTATAGTTCTCCTGCGGGTGCGGATGCGCCGAAACTATTCATACCGATAAAAGCCCCATCAGTTCCAATATAGCGCTCCCAACCAAATCCGGCCGCTGCCTCTATGGCGACCCGCACGCGGTCAGGCCCCAGAACAGAGCGGCGGTAGGCCTCATCTTGAGCATCAAATAGCTCAAGACAAGGGGCTGAAACCACAGCGGTTGGGATGCCTTCCTTTTGAAGGCTCTCTTGCGAAGAGAGCGCGATTTCTATTTCTGAACCGCTAGCGATGATTGTTGCCTGGCGATCACCGTTCGCATCACGCAGAACATACGCCCCACGGCCTGAAGTATTTTCATTTGTATATTCGGTACGGACTTGCTCAAGTCCTTGGCGTGTAAGCGCGATGACTGATGGCCCATCTATATTTTCCAATGCCAAGGCCCAACATTCTGCTGTTTCCATTGTATCTGCTGGGCGGAACAATTTTACGTTGGGCATGGCACGTAGCGCTGCGAGATGCTCTACGGGTTGATGGGTCGGTCCGTCTTCACCGAGTCCAATTGAGTCGTGCGTCATGACATAAATGACCCGCTGCTTCATCAGCGCAGAAAGTCGAATTGACGGCCTGCAGTAGTCCGTGAAGATTAAAAAAGTGCCACCAAAGGGAATGACACCTCCATGAAGAGCCATGCCATTCATAGCTGCTGCCATCCCATGTTCACGAACGCCGTAATAGATATAATTTCCGGTGAAATTATCAGCCGATATTGCTTCAGTACCCTTGGCTTTCGTAAGATTTGAGCCGGTGAGATCAGCCGAGCCGCCAATCATCTCCGGTATAGCAGCCACTAATGTGTCAAGGGTGAGTTGGGACGCTTGGCGGGTAGCAATTTTTTTTGGTTCGTCTGCAATAGATTTCTTCAATGCCTGAAGGGCGTCTTGCCAATTCGCAGGAAGGGCGCCGTTCATTTGCCTTTCAAAAGCCTGTTTCTGAGCTGTGTCGATCTTGTTCAGGCGTGCAGTCCATGCAGCTCGATCTGTTTTTCCCCGAGCGCCGACATTTTGCCAGGCAATAGAGATTGCCTCTGGAATTGTGAATGGGTCGTGTGGCCAACCGAGTTTCGATCGTGCAGCCATGATTTCGTCATTCCCTAAAGGCGCGCCATGGGTTGCTGCCGTACCCTGCTTATTGGGAGAGCCGAAGCCAATGATCGTCCGACAGGCAATCATCGAGGGTTGGGCGCTGGCTTGAGCAGCTTCTATGGCCACCGTAATAGCATCCGCGTCGTGTCCGTCGATGGCCTGCGTTTGCCAGCCTGCGGCTTGGAAGCGCTTTTGCTGGTCCTCTGTGACAGTCATATCCGTCGCGCCGTCTATACAAATTCCATTGTCATCAAAAAGCACAATCAGTTTGCCCAGCTGCAAATGGCCGGCCAGTGATATTGCCTCTTGGCTGATGCCTTCCATCAGGCAACCGTCACCCGCAAATACATATGTCCGATGATTTACTATTTCATCACCGTAGCGAGCATTCATAAGTCGTTCAGCGAGCGCCATTCCTACGGCGTTGGCAATCCCTTGGCCTAGAGGTCCGGTTGTCGTTTCAATACCTGCGGCATGGCCGTATTCCGGATGTCCCGCAGTTCGGCTACCTAGCTGGCGGAAATTTCGGAGCTGGTCTATGTCAATATCTTCATATCCTGTTAAATACAAAAGCGAATAAAGCAGCATAGACGCATGCCCGTTTGACAATATGAAGCGGTCTCGGTCTGCCCAGTTTGGCTCGGATGGGTCAAATTTGAGGAATTTTGTAAATAGGACGGTCGCAATATCAGCCATACCCATTGGCGCACCAGGGTGACCTGAGTTGGCGGCTTGAACGGCATCCATAGAGAGTGCCCGTATGGCATTTGCCATGTCCTTATGGCCTGCGCCGTTCATGTCTTTAACCTCTTTAGCATTCATTAGATGATTCAGTGTGGTGGTTTGGAAAAATGCAAGGTTGCATTAAAGTGCACCATGCCGCCTTGCCGGAAAGGCGTCAATATGGCGATTTTTATTTGGGGAAATTACTGAGTTAATACAAACGGAATGAAATTTCTCTGAAAAAAAATGCGTGAACAAATTTGCAAAAACACTTGCATTTTTCTAAAAACAGGTTTTCTCATAATGGGAATTAGCGACCGAGGACAACACATTGAAACTACTCAATAACACTTATTGCTGATGCCACGTCTTTTTGAGGCAAGAGAGAGATTAGAAGCCGCGATCAATCGCCTTGACCGTGCCGTAACCCGCACTGTGGAAGTATCGAAAAATAATCCTGAAAAGCAAGAACTTGAACAAAAATTGCAGGCTGTGAAGGTTGAAAGCGAAAGGCTGAAGGCAGAAAGGCGTCAAGTGGCAGACCGACTCGGAAAGTCAATTCAACACTTTAAAAAAATCTTGGATGCAAAATAGGAAACGCTGATGAGCGACCTTTCGATCACTGTTAATGGGAGGAGCTACACTGTCACTTGCGAAAATGGTGCGGAAGCTCATTTGGAGCAATTGGCAAACTATGTTGATAAACGGGTTACGGAGATTGCGGACTCCGTCGGCCAGGTGGGCGAGACGAGGTTGATGCTCATGGCGAGTTTGCTTGTTGCGGATGAACTCGCTGACGCCTATGCCGCACTATCAGCCGAGCGTGGCGAAAGCGATGTCGGGTTATTTGAACGCTCAGGGGGCGAGAAGATGCAAGTGTCCGATGACCCGCCCACGCCAGATTTGCTTGAAAAGCTTGCTGAGCGGGTCGAAGCACTTGCTGGTAAGCTGGAGGAGGGCGGGGTATAGAGATGCCTAACCGCTGCGCGGTGCGTGAGGTCTCGAATATCCCGGGGGCGATAACATTCTTTGGGGAACTGTCCCTGCTGAGGTCGTGGCCTCGGTATATGGTGCCCACCTGGTTATCCAGGTCCCATGAGGATGTACCCGACCAACGGCCGTCGCGGCGGTGCTTACTCTTAAAATGAATGATGTCGCTCATCATAAACGCCTGTTGAGGGCTGAAGCGAAAATCCGAAGAGCGGGGCTTGCAGAGGACCCTAAAGTGTCGGCCAACCTATTGGCAAAAAATTTTTGCAGTTGCCTCGATACCTTTGGCGCTGGAATTTTTTCAGCCTATTGGCCCACCAAAGATGAAATAGACGTTAGGCCTTTGATGTCTCAACTAACTCGGTTGGGCAGGGAAGTTTTGTTACCGGCAGTAGTTGAATTTGATGGGGCGTTAATTTTCCAAGTTTGGTCTGAGGATGTAATGTTGGAAGAGGGTCCTCTAGGGACAATGCAACCTGTTGTTGGACAAATAGAAATGACACCCAACATCTTATTGATGCCACTTCTTGCATTTGACGCTGACGGCGGTCGACTTGGTTATGGAGGTGGCTACTACGACCGAACGCTTGCGGCATTGCGCAAAGACGGGCACATAACTGCTGTTGGCGTTGCCTATGCTGGGCAGGAAATAGCTCACGTGCCTATGACCATAGATGATGAATACCTCGATTGGATAGCGACCGAAAATGGCATTAGAAAACTGAGCGCCAGGTAATGAACGGAACATGATGAAAATATTATTTTTAGGCGACATTGTTGCTAAAAGCGGTCGTACGGTCGTATTGGAGGAATTACCCTCTTTACGGCGTGATCTAAAGCTCGACTTTGTCATTGCAAATGCAGAAAATGCCGCCCACGGATTTGGCGTTACTGACAAAATTTGCATCCAACTTTACAAGGCAGGGGTAGATGTCATTACCGGCGGTAATCATAGTTGGGATAAGCCTGAAATTATTCCCTATATTGCCCAGGAACAAAGATTACTCAGGCCTCTAAACTACCCTGAGACGACACCGGGTCGCGGTGTAGGCACGTTCAACGACGGTTCGGGGCGGAAAGTTAAGGTTGTCAATATTATGACAAGACTCTTCATGGAATTGTTGGATGACCCGTTTACGGCCCTGTCGAGGGAGTTGCCGCCCGGTACACCTAAATCTGCAGGATTTGAGGCAATAATTGTGGATATTCATGGTGAGGCGACCAGCGAGAAAATGGCATTAGGGCATGTCGCTGATGGACATGCCAGCCTCGTGGTTGGAACTCATACGCATGTACCAACGGCGGACACGCAAATTTTGGTGGGAGGTACAGGATTTCATACGGACGCGGGGATGTGTGGCGATTATGATTCGGTAATTGGTATGCATAAAGAGGCATCTATAGCTAATTTTCGCCGGAAATTTCCGCGAGAGCGTCTGACGCCTGCTGTTGGAGAGGCAACCTTATGCGGAACTTATATCGAGACTGACCCCACTACTGGCCTTGCGGCCCGTATTGAGCAAGTGCGATTGGGTGGCCGCCTCCAGCGCCAATTGCCGGAACTATAAGTCTGGTTACTATTCCCCAGAGTTTCGTTGATACAATTAGGGTTAGGTGCTGGGCGGACTCGGTTCAGGAGAAATAGATTTAGCTCCGAACGGCACCGAGCCGGTTCAAAGGCCGGATTGTCAGCTATACGATTTGATGGTTTGAGAAATCGATGTGAAATCGCTTAAGCGATTAAAGGCACTCTCCTCAGGCGTTATCGCATTAAAAGATAAAAAGTGCAGGCTGGGACAATAATTAAATTTGAATTTTAGCGCTGTTGGTTACTCTTTTAGAGAGCGATCGAATTATCGGGCACCGTTTTTGATTATTTTCGGGAAATAGTAATACTCGCCCAATTCTTGACATATTGAGCCGATAGAAATCATTCGAAATGCTGTCTTTTTGAACTCTACATCTGGTATAAGCTGGGCAGTGACACGCCGAATATTGTAAATTATGGATTATTGGGTGGAAAAGGAAGTATGGCTGGCCATTCACAATTTAAAAATATCATGTATCGCAAGGGCGCTCAGGATAAAAAGCGCGCTAAACTTTTCGCTAAACTGGGGCGCGAACTTACGGTTGCCGCTAAAATGGGCGGAGACGACCCGAGCGCAAACCCAAGGTTACGCGCTGCGATTGTTGCTGCGCGCAGCGGTAATATGCCGAAAGATAATGTCGACCGGGCTATTAAAAAAGGCGCTGGCGGCGGCGAAGGCGATGATTATGAAGAGATCCGTTATGAAGGTTACGGGCCGGGTGGTGTTGCTATAATCGTCGAAGCTTTGACAGATAACCGAAATAGAACTGCTTCCGAGGTGAGGTCTATTTTCTCAAAAAATGGTGGCAGTTTAGCGGAATCAGGGGCGGTAAGCTTCATGTTTGAGCGTGTCGGAGAAGTGCGTTTCGAGGCAGATGCTGCCAATGCAGAAAGTATGTTTGAATCAGCGCTGGAGGCCGGCGCAAATGACGTGATTTCGTCAGAAGACGGACATGAAATTATTTGTCAGGCCGATGATTTGCATGTTGTGTCACAAGCACTTGAGGCTGCATTTGGAGAGCCATCATCAGCGAAGCTCATTTGGAGGGCACAAAATGCTATGGATGTGGACGAAAAAGCCGCGGCTACGCTCCTTAATCTTTTCGATGCGCTTGATGACAATGACGATGTTCAATCAGTTTCAGCGAACTTTGAAATTGCCGATGATGTTTTGGCGCGGTTGACAGCTTGAGGCTGATAGTTAAATGCGGATAATCGGGCTGGATCCAGGTTTGCGGAATACCGGATGGGGTATTATCGAGGTTGAGTCAAACCGATTTCATTATGTTGCAGATGGCACCGTTCGCCCGAAGGTTGATCAACAGTTGGCCTGGCGATTGCGCGATCTTTATCATGGTCTGTCTGAAGCTATTGCCGAGTTCGTGCCCGATGAAGCGGCAGTCGAGGAAACTTTCGTGAATACAAATCCCAAATCTACGTTGAAGTTGGGCGAAGCGCGAGGCGTTGTTTTGTTGACGCCCGCATTGCTAGAGCTTCCTGTGGCGGAATACGCGGCTAATAAAGTTAAGAAAGCTGTTGTTGGAGCCGGCCATGCGTCGAAGGAACAAGTCCAAATGATGGTGGGCCGGATTTTGCCCGGCTGCTCCTTTTCAAGCCCCGATGCGGCAGACGCGCTTGCAGTTGCAATTTGCCACGCAAATCTTCGAGAGACAGCGATGCGTTGGCAGGAAAGCGAAAATATGGGGAGGTTACAATCATGATAGCTAAACTCACGGGCATTCTCGACTCAGTGGGGGACGAATGGGCGATCATTGATGTTGGTGGTGTTGGTTATATTGTATTTTGTCCGAGTCGAACCTTGGCTGCACTGCCGCAATCGGGCCAGGCCATTACATTTCATATTGAGACCCATGTGCGCGAAGATCATATCCACCTTTACGGATTTAGCGATGTATCTGAGCGAGAATGGTTCCGAATCTTAACCACAGTTCAAGGAGTTGGCGCGAAAGTGGCATTGGCGATCATGTCGGTGCTAAACGGCGATGAGCTGACGGATGCGGTCATTGCTGAGGATAAGGCTGCTATAGCGCGGGCAAACGGTGTTGGGCCCAAGCTTGCGGCGCGTATTGTCATTGAGCTGAAAGATAAGATAGGCGCTTTGACAATCGGTAGCGCTGCAAAGTTGGCTGCTTCTTTGTCGCCAGAGGGAGACGTTACATCGGATCAAGACGCGGTGTCGGCGCTTGTGAATTTAGGATTTTCGAGGATACAGGCCGTTGGCGCTGTGGCGCGGGCCAACCAGGAATTAGGTGCAAATGCGGTGCTGGATGATTTGATCAAGTCTGGTCTAAAGGAACTTAGTCAATGAGCGATACGTTGGACCGAGTGGTAACTCCAGAGTTTGCTGACGCTGATCAGCCTGAAAATAATATCCGGCCTCAGACGCTAAGCGCTTTTATTGGGCAAAAATCTGTGCGTGAAAACCTTGCTGTTTTTATCAACGCTGCCAAGACGCGCGGCGAGGCTCTGGACCATACATTGCTGTTTGGTCCCCCAGGTCTTGGTAAGACTACATTAGCACAAATTGTTTCGCGGGAATTGGCAGTCGGGTTTCGCGCATCATCTGGCCCCGTGATCGCCAAAGCTGGCGACCTGGCGGCTATACTTACTAATTTACAGCCCAATGATGTGCTGTTTATTGATGAAATTCATCGACTAAATCCGGCCATCGAAGAAGTACTCTATCCAGCGATGGAAGATTTCCAACTCGATTTGATAATCGGTGAAGGACCGTCTGCGCGTTCTATTAGAATAGATTTGCCGCCCTTCACGTTGGTGGGAGCAACGACACGATCGGGTTTGATAACTACGCCGTTGCGCGAGAGGTTTGGTATTCAATTACGTATGAACTTTTACGAAGAGACTGAATTGCAGGAAATTATTGAACGTGGTGCTGGGCTGCTCGGATTTGATTTGACTGATGATGGCGCGAATGAGATTGCGAAGCGTAGCAGAGGCACCCCGCGTGTATCCGGTCGCCTGCTTCGGCGTGTAAGGGATTTTGCACTGGTTGATGGTGTTACAAAAGTGAATGCAAAGTCGGCGGATGCTGCACTTATAAAACTAGGTGTAGATGCTAAGGGTTTGGATACGATGGACCGACGCTATTTATCTATTATTGCAGACCATTACGATGGCGGGCCTGTCGGGGTCGAGACCTTGGCTGCGGCATTGGCCGAACAACGCGATGTGCTTGAGGAAGTCATTGAGCCTTATCTTATTCAGCAAGGTCTTCTGCAACGCACGCCGCGAGGCCGAATCCTTACTGTTCAAGCTTGGCGTTATCTTGGAATGGAAGCACCGAAAGATGCAGCGGATCAGCTGGAGCTATTGGAAACAGACAAGGTGAGTGACCATGTCTAAAGTTGCAATTAGCAAGCGGCACGTTTTCCCAATGCGAGTGTATTACGAAGATACTGACGCTGGCGGCGTTGTTTTTTACGCTAATTATCTGAATTTTGCTGAGCGAGCTCGTAGTGAATTACTGCGCTCCATCGGCACTGACAACCGCAAACTAAAAGATCAGCACGGGATATTGTTTGCGGTTAGTGGTTGCGAAGTGAAGTATAAAAAACCCGCAAGATTAGATGACATGCTTGAAGTCCACACAGTGCTGACCAATGTGGGTGCCGCCAAATTGACTGCGGCACAGACTGTCAAGCGAGATGGGGAGGATTTAGTATTAATGGATGTGGATTTGGCTTGCCTCAACGAAGCAGGTCGACCGGCGCGACTGCCTGCACTTCTTCGTGAAGCGTTGATGGCGGCTAGTAATTGTCATTAGTTTAGCGAATTTAGAAAAAGAACGAGCTTAAATATGGAACAAACGGTCATCGATGCGGTTACTTTGGGGGGCTCAAAGGAAGCCATGGATCTATCGATCATGAGCCTGTTTTGGCGTGCCCACTGGGTGGTGAAAGCCGTAATGGTAATGCTGCTTGTAGCATCCGTGTGGAGTTGGGCCATTATTTTGGATAAAGTCTGGCGATTGAGACGTTTACATCTCAGCGCGGTGCAGTTTGAAGATGCCTTTTGGTCCGGTGGTTCACTGGACGATTTATATGAAAGGATTAGTCAGCAGCCGCAAGACCCGATGACAGCGGTCTTTTCGTCGGCTATGCGCGAGTGGCGTCGCGCCTCAACGAAGGGCGCGATTGAGCAAGGACTCGCTGAGGTGTTACGGGATCGCATTGATAGGGTAATGCAGATCACGCTTGGACGTGAAATGGAGGGTCTAGAGCGTTATATGACGTTTTTGGCTTCTGTGGGCTCGACCGCTCCTTTTGTTGGTCTCTTTGGAACCGTTTGGGGTATCATGAACTCGTTTCAGGCAATTGCGGTTACCAAACAAACCAGCCTAGCGGTAGTGGCGCCGGGTATCGCCGAAGCATTGTTGGCTACCGCTCTTGGACTGGTTGCAGCAATTCCAGCGGTTATTGGTTATAACAAAATTTCTTCGGAACTTGGCCGTTACGGTGGCCGAATGGAGGCTTTCGCCGGTGAGTTCAGTGCGATTTTGTCACGCCAAATGGAAGAAGGGAGCAAATAAGTGGGTGCGACCCTAAGAGGTGGTGCTAAGTTCCCCCGGACGAGGTCGCGGTTTCATCGCGCGCCCATGTCAGAAATAAATGTGACGCCATTTGTAGACGTTATGTTGGTGTTACTTATTATCTTTATGGTGACCGCGCCGCTTCTCACAGTCGGTGTTCCGGTGGATTTGCCGAAGACGAAAGCCGCAGTGTTGAATAAGTCTGATGAGCCTTTGGTCATAACGCTTAATGCAAAAAACCAGATATACATTCAAAAAGCGCTGGTACCACGCGAGAATTTTATTCCACGGTTGATTGCCGTTACCAATGCTAATCCTACAATTCGAATATTTGTTAGGGGTGATAAATCGATCGAATATGGTCGTGTGATGGAGATTATGGGGGCGGTGAGTTCGGCAGGTTTTAAAAAAGTATCGTTATTGGCGCAGTTACCGAGTGGTGCCGCGAAAGGCGGCGCTACGACAAAGAAGAAAAAGAAATAATGGATTCTGATGCGCACACCTCTAGCTCTTTCAATATTTTTACATCTCGCAGTATTCTTCATTTCGTGGGTCGGGTTGCCCTATGCGCAACAACCACTGATCGAGCCGGAACCAATCCTCGATGTGGAGGTTATTACCGAGAAGATGCAGGCTTACAAATCACAGTCAGAAAAGCCAAAAGTGGCGGCTATTCGGCCTCGCAATCCGACCCCCCCTACACTACCACCGTCGAAACTCGAAATGGAGGATATAGCGCTGCCGGACGAGAAAGCGGTGCCAAAGCTGGAACCGAAGCCCAAAAAAAAGGTAAAGAAGAAATCCAAGGTGAAATCACCCCCACGGCCTCGGTTAAAGCCCAAGCCGCCGGTGCTGGACGAGTTCGAGTCAGTTTTGAAGTCCGTAGAAAAGCTAGAGAAAAAGAAAAAGAAGGGACTCGACAAGCCAAAAGAAAAAACCTTCGAAGAAAAAATAATGGACGCTTTGAAAAAACGCGAGGCTGCACCACAGAAATCCCTGAAAACGCAAGTTTCACGGCTTGGTCAAGCTGTGACTCAAGACGACAAAGATGCTGTTCGTCGGCAAATAGAACGCTGTTGGAACCCGCCTGTTGGCGCCCCAAAGGCGGAAGATTTAGTCGTAGATTTGAGGTTAGAAGTAAATCCAGATGGTACTGTGCGGACGGTGGACGTAGCGAACAGTGCAAGGATGAGTTCGGATCCTTATTTTCGGGCAGCGGCAGAAAGTGCTGTGCGGGCGGTTTTGAATCCCCGATGCCGTAAGTTAAAGTTACCGCCTAAAAAATACCGAGAGTGGAAGATTTTAATTATTGGATTTGACCCAAGAGAGATGCTCGGACGATGACCATGAAAAATTTGACTAAGCTACCTGAACATATTTTTAGAACCATTTCGGCATTAGTATTTGTTATTTTGATTGCGCCCATTGCAAAAGCCGAGGTGAGGATCGATATCACCCGGGGCCTAGTGAAGCCCATACCGTTGGCGGTGAGCGATTTTCATGGGACCTCGGCCGAAGAAAGTCAGGTGGGCCGAGATGTGGCTGGTGTGGTTGCCGCAGATTTGGAGCGATCGGGCCTCTTTAAGCCTCTTGATAAAAGAGCTTTTTTGCAGACTCCTGAATCTTTGCAAATTCAGCCCAGGTTTAACGATTGGCGTGTCATTAATGCCCAAGCGCTGGTAAATGGGAATATTAAACGTCAGGAAGATGGTCGTTTGCGGGTCGAGTTCCGTCTCTGGGACGTGGTTGCTGAAGCACAAATGACGGGCCTTGCCTATTTCACAAAAGCCGATAATTGGCGTCGTGTGTCTCATATTATTGCGGATGCGATCTACAAGCGAATAACAGGTGAGTCGGGTATTTTCGATACTCGTATCGTCTATATATCCGAAAGTGGGACTCAAACACGCCGGGTTCGTCGTCTTGCGATAATGGATCAAGACGGGGCAAATCATCGTTTCTTGACTGACGGCCAGGCATTGGTGTTGACGCCGAGATTTTCTCCGACAACTCAGGAAATCACTTACCTTTCCTACTTTGACGATACTCCGCGGGTATATCTGTTCAACATTGAGACTGGCCGCCAAGAAATACTCGGTACATTTCGTGGAATGACTTTTGCGCCGCGGTTTTCGCCAGACGGTAACGAAGTTTTGATGTCCCATGCGGAGAACGGCAATTCAGATGTTTATATTATGGATTTGAGGACCCGACGTGCGCAAAGGGTCACTCGTCATCCAGCAATCGATACCTCTCCCAGCTTTTCGCCGGATGGTAAAAAGATTGTCTTCAATTCGGATCGTGGAGGCTCGCCACAGCTCTATATTATCAACCGTTCCGGGGATTCTGCGCGTCGGATTAGTTTTGGCAAGGGGCGATATTCAACGCCGGTTTGGTCACCTAGAGGGGATTTGATTGCCTTTACGCGTCAGCATAAAGGCCGCTTCTTCATTGGTGTAATGCGGCCCGATGGCTCCGGTGAACGCATGTTGAGCGAGAGCTTTCTCGATGAAGGACCTACTTGGTCGCCGAATGGCCGGGTACTGATGTTTTTCCGGAAGAAACGTAATGATAAACATGGCCGTGGCGGAGAGAGCTTTATCTACTCTGTCGATTTGACGGGCCATAATCTAAGGCGTGTTGTAACGCCCAGCGAGGCTTCCCATCCTGCTTGGTCGCCCTTACTGCCGTAATTATCGCGGCTTGGTGTTCTACTTATATTTTTGGTTTCGAGATTGTATGATAAAGTTACTATTGTTTTTAATGAACTAGCATGTTTATTATCAGTGGATTACTATTGGTCAGTTATTCGAAACCAGCATTCCTTCGGGGGTTCATATGTACTTGAGAGTCCTCAGCCTTTTGGCTGCTCTATCACTACTTGCAGCGTGCGAAACGCCTGCTGAAAATACTGGATCCGCAACAGGTTCCGGTGACGCGACTGCAGCAGGTGCAGCAACGACCGTACCTGGCTCGCAACAAGATTTCACAGTCAATGTTGGCGATCGGGTGTTTTTCGGAACGAATAAATCCGACTTGAACGCAGAAAGTACGGCGACATTAAAAAAACAAGCAGCTTGGTTGCAAAAGTACGGTGGTACAATTGTAATCGAAGGTCATTGTGACGAACGCGGGACCACAGAATACAATATTGGTCTTGGTGAGCGCCGAGCTAATTCTGTGAAAGATTACTTAATCAGCGTTGGTGTTTCAGCCGGTAGGATTAAGACTATTAGTTATGGTAAATCCCGTCCGACGGTTCCAGGATCTTCGGAGTGGGCGTGGTCGCAGAATCGTCGCGCGGTGACGGTTATCAAGGGCGGTGCTGGCAGTTAGCAGCGTTTCTTTGAGGGCTTCTTGAGTTGCGGTGTTTCAGCGGATTGCCATAAAATAGCCGTATTGGTTTGTCATGGTGATTCGCATGAAATGGGCAAAGTACGTAAAAGAGTTTTTGGCCTTGTTCCGGTGTTACTGGATAATGGCTAGATGGCGGTCCTTTGTTAATCCTTGCGCTTTTTTTTGCGCACTATGGCTAGCAGTCTTAGGTAGTTTTGGACCAGCGATAGCGCAGCAAAGCAGCTACGCACAGGATTTGCAACGTTTGCGCCAGGACCTTCAGGATATCCAAAAATACGTTTATTCGGAATCCTTTAACTCCGGGAGCAAAAAGACCGCGGTCAGCAGTCCACCTTTGTCAGCGGATGCCGCTACCCGTTTGCATTTTAAAATTCAGTCTATGCAGTCAGAACTTATGGCTCTGACCGGTAGGCTTGAACAAATTGAAAACGGTTTGCGACGCAGTGAGATTCGTTTAAATCGTTTGGTATCGGACGTGGATTTGCGACTGAGAACGTTGGAAACAGCGTCCGGAATTAAACCAGCCTTTGTTTCAAACAATGAAGTAGTTGGTAGTGCGGGTAGCGTTGCGGGTGTGCAAGAGCCAACTCTAAGTGTTGGTGCAGGTGCAGCTCCGTCAGTTGATCCAAGAGTTGATCAATTGGCTCCAGGAATTACTCAATTGAAGCCAGGTTCCAATCAATTAGCGCGAACAATGGGTCAATCGGCGCCAAAAGCTAGTCAAGTGGTCCGTAGAAACCATCAATTGGCTCCAGGAATTACTCAATTGAGGTCTGGGTCGGTTCAAGGCGCGCGAGAAACCGGTCAATTGGCGCCAAGAGGTGGGCAAGTGGTCCGCGGAAACAATCAATTGACACCAGAAATTAGTCAATTGAATCAAGGTTCAGCTCAATTAACGCGAAGAACCGATCAAATAGTGCCGAGAGATGGCCAAGTGGTGCGTGGGAACAGTCAGCTGGCGCCGGGACAAAAATTATTAGGTACGGTCCTTAAGTCGGAATTAAATAATGTTAAGCCTGTTCAAACAGCATCAAATACATCGCAGTTTTCAGATAAGCTCATCGTAAAACAGCCGCTTCCTCAAAAGACCGTCCGCTTGTCCAACGTTGCAGAGCCAGCTGCGCCGCCGTTAGGCAAAGTCATGTTGCTGCCGGACGGCACAGCGCAACAACAATATAAGTATGCATTCGGCTTACTGAAGAAACGTGACTTTTTAAATGCCGCGCGCTCGCTGAAGGCGTTCGTCGATAAAAATCCAACGCATAGCTTGGCGGGTAATGCTATGTATTGGTTAGCTGAAACGCATTACGAACAAAGACAGTATGCAGAAGCGGCACGATTATTTTTGGATGGTTATCGACGGTACCCAAAAAGTAATAAAGCACCGGATAACCTATTGAAATTGGGAAAGTCCCTTAATTCTGCAGGTGAAAAGAAATCGGCATGTGCTGCGTGGAATAAATTATTAAAATCGTACCCTAAAGCAAACTCGCGGCTAGTTCGAAGTGCTAAACGTTCCATCCGCCAGAATAAATGCGCTTAGTCTACCGTCCATTAGTCTAATGCCCGGGGATGCGCCGCAAATTGAGTCTGACACGGCAATTACCGCTCTTTCAGAAGATGAATTTGCAACTCTTTTGGATAAAGTCGGTATGTTTGAAAGGAATACCCATGTGGCCGTGGGATGTTCTGGTGGTCCCGACAGCCTCGCACTTACCCTTCTTTTGGCAAATTGGGTGGCCCGCCGAAATGGCCGTTTAACTGCACTTATTATCGATCATGGCCTTAGGCCTGAATCAGCAGATGAAGCAGAACAGGTAAAAAAATGGCTAGTTGAACGGTCAGTTGACTGCAAAATTTTATGCGCAGAGTTGCCACTAGAAATCTCATCCGTTCAGGAGACCGCTAGGTCTGCACGATATGATTTGATGGGTAAGTGGTGCTTTGCGGAGGGTGTTTTGCATTTATTCATTGCGCATCATAGCGAAGACCAAGCGGAGACGCTGTTATTGAATTTAACTAGAGGCAGTGGGGTCGATGGCTTGGCGGGTATGGCTGTAATTTCTGAACGGCCACAATATCGAATTCTCCGTCCGCTTTTGGGGATTTCAAAGGTGCGGTTAGAATGTACTTTAGCAGAATACGGTCAAAAATTCATTAAGGACCCATCTAATGAAAGCCGGAAATTTAAGCGAGTCAGAATACGAGAGGCAATGTCGGGACTAGCGCGTGAAGGTGCCACGGTTGTTCGTTTGACCACAACTGCACAGCGAATGTCACATGCCCGGAATTTTTTAGAAGATAGCTCAATTTGCCTTTTGGCAGGTGCTGCTGGAATTTACCCTGAAGGATATGCTCGGCTCGATTTCGCCCGTTGGTCAGCGGCGCCCGCGGAAATCTCGCGGCGCAGTCTAGCGCGGCTAGTGATGTGTGTCGGTGGTAAAGTATATATGCCCCGTTCGGAACGTCTAATGCGTTGTTATGATGCGTTAACTGCGCGCTCCAAAACACCGATCGCAAGAACGCTGGGTGGTTGCCGGGTGATAAAACGTGGATCGTCCATTTATATTTGTCGTGAGGTACCGCGAGTTTCTGCTTTGGCGAAAGTTTTACCCAATCAAAGATGGGATGGCAGGTTTTTTCTTAGTAAGATGGGTGCAAAAAAGCCTATAAAGGTGGAATCCCTTGGTACCAAGTCTGTAGAATTCCTCCAAGGGTATCGAGCTGCTAAAATACCGGCGGCAGTGCGTTATGCATTACCCACTATACTGGGGCTTGACGGCAAGGTCTTTGTACCCCACTTCATAGGTGTCAGTATGCAAGATAGTGTAGTAAAAAGATCGACTTTCAGTGCTGTATTTCAGCCGCTTCGACCACTTTCGGGTGCGCCTTTTGGCTTTGATGTCGCTGATTAAACGTAATAGGGGGACAATAGACTGTTCGGACGAAACTTAGCTCTTTGGGCCGTGATATTGGTTGTGTTGATTGGTCTGTTTAACTTGTTCCAGCGCCCGCAAGGTGTCGGCGGGCCACGGGACGTGCCTTATTCTACTTTTTTGACAGAGGTGGAAAAGGGGCAGGTTGCCGAAGTTACGATTCAGGATCACAAAATTACGGGTACGTATAAAAATTCGAATGAGCCCTTCAGTACCAATGCGCCGGATGATCCAGACCTGGTGAGTCGTCTGATTAAGTTCGGAGTGGGTGTCCAAGCGAAGCCTCCTGAGGAAGGTATGCCGACACTCTTTGCGGTATTGCTAAATTGGTTCCCGATGTTGTTGCTGATAGGCGTTTGGATATTTTTTATGCGTCAAATGCAATCTGGCGGGGGCAAGGCGATGGGCTTTGGAAAGTCACGTGCCCGCATGCTAACAGAAATGACCGGGCGTGTGACATTCGAAGATGTGGCAGGTATTGATGAAGCAAAGATGGAGCTTGAGGAAATCGTCGATTTTCTGAAAGATCCTCATAAATTCCAACGCCTCGGAGGACGCATACCAAAGGGTGTCTTGCTCGTTGGACCGCCGGGTACCGGTAAAACACTTCTCGCGCGTGCAATCGCGGGTGAGGCAAATGTGCCTTTTTTCTCGATTTCCGGTTCGGAGTTTGTCGAGATGTTTGTTGGTGTTGGTGCATCGCGGGTGCGCGATATGTTTGAACAGGCTAAAAAAACTGCACCGTGTCTGGTGTTTATCGATGAGATTGACGCAGTTGGCCGTCATCGTGGCGCTGGGTTAGGCGGTGGTAATGATGAGCGAGAGCAGACACTAAACCAACTATTGGTTGAAATGGATGGTTTTGAAGCCAACGAAGGAGTCATCCTGATTGCAGCCACCAACCGACCTGACGTTTTAGATCCTGCTCTGCTGCGCCCAGGGCGTTTTGATCGTCAAGTAATAGTTCCGAATCCTGATATCATGGGTCGTGAACGAATTCTTAAAGTTCATTTGCGTAAAGTCCCGCTGACTCCAAATGTTGATGCCAAAGTGATAGCTCGCGGTACCCCTGGGTTTTCTGGAGCTGATTTGGCAAATTTGGTGAATGAAGCAGCGTTACTTGCTGCGCGCAGAAACCGTCGGGCCGTATCGCTGACTGAGTTAGAAGATGCGAAAGATAAGGTGATGATGGGGTCGGAACGCCGCTCCATGGTTATGACTGAAGATGAGAAGAAGCTGACGGCCTACCACGAAGCGGGACATGCATTGGTTATGATTCGGGTACCCGGTCATGAGCCTGTCCATAAGGTGACGATTATTCCACGTGGAAGGGCGCTAGGCCTCACGATGTTCCTGCCCGAACGCGATAAGTACAGCCAATCAGTTCGTGAGCTGAAGGCAATGATTGCAAGCTTATTTGGTGGTCGCGTTGCGGAAGAAATCATATTCGGTGAAGATATGGTTACAACTGGCGCGTCTGATGATATTCGCAAAGCCACAGAAATGGCGCGTCGTATGGTGACTGAATTTGGGTTTTCAGAGGCGTTGGGGCCACTTCGCTATTCTGCAAATGAGGAGGAGGTCTTCCTCGGGCACTCCGTCACCCAGCGCCAGAATATCTCGGATGGGACCGCTAGTGTAATCGATAAAGAAGTTCGGTTATTTGTCGAGGAAGGTGAGGCTGCAGCACGTAAGATACTTAATGAAGGTATTGACGATTTGCACAAGCTTGCCGAAGCATTGTTAGAATACGAAACCCTAGACGCAAAAGACATCACAGCGGCATTAAAAGGTGAGCCAATTATTCGTGGTGACGAGGACGATCCGGCGCCAACGACGGGTTCCAGGGCATCAGTGCCGACTTCGGGTGGTGTAGGCCCGGAACCGGAACCGCAAAACAGCTAATAAACTGTAACAAAAATTGTTGTGCTACAGCTTGCACGGTCTTAGTGGCTTGTCTAAACATCTGAAATGCTATCAGAATTGTAATAGATAGAGTTTGGAAAAAATGGCGCGCAAGCTATTTGGTACCGATGGTGTGCGGGGCACGGCGAATGCCGAGCCTATTACAGCGGAAACTGTATTGCGCCTAGCAATGGGCGCTGCACGGCACCTGCGTCGCGGGGACCACCGTCATTTAGCGGTAATCGGAAAAGATACGAGGTTATCCGGATACATGCTCGAGCCGGCCCTTACTGCCGGTTTTATATCCATGGGCATGGATGTTGTGTTGGTAGGACCAATGCCGACGCCCGCCGTGGCGATGTTGACCCGGTCATTGCGAGCAGATCTTGGTGTTATGATTTCCGCATCTCACAATCCGTTCCAGGATAATGGTATTAAGCTCTTTGGACCAGATGGTTATAAGCTTTCCGATGATGACGAAGCGTCTATCGAAGGGTCGATGGAAGCTAATGGTGATTGTTTGGCCGATCCGAGTTCCCTTGGTCGCGCGCGACGTTTCGAAGACGCACCCGGTCGGTATATTGAGTTCGTTAAACACACTTTTCCAAAAGGTCTCCGTTTAGATAATATGAAAATTGTTATCGATTGTGCTCACGGAGCTGCTTATAAGGTTGCGCCGACGGTTCTATGGGAGTTAGGTGCGGAGGTCATTTCCACTGGGGTTTCTCCGGATGGGAAGAATATCAATCGGGACCGCGGGGCAACATCTCCAAGCTATATGTGCGAGCAAGTTGCTAAGCACGGTGCAAATATCGGTATCGCTCTCGATGGTGACGCAGACCGTTTGATCATAGCTGATGAACAGGGGAGAGTTCTTGATGGTGATCAGGTTATGGGCGTGATTGCCAATAGTTGGCAGAAAATGGGACGCCTCCGAGGGGGTGGTGTAGTTGCGACCGTTATGTCTAATCTTGGATTCGAGCGGTACTTGCAAGGGCTCGGTCTTGATTTGATCCGCACCGCTGTCGGCGACCGATATGTTGTCGAAGCCATGCGTGGCTATGATTACAACTTAGGTGGCGAACAGTCCGGACACGTAATCTTGAAAGATTATGCTACAACTGGCGACGCGTTGATTTCGGCACTTCAGGTATTAGCGGTTCTCGCCGGGAACGATCGACCAGTGAGTGATGTTTGTAGGGTTTTTGAGCCTGTACCGCAGCTTTTACACAACGTTGCCGTTACCGGTGGTAAGCCCTTGGCTTGCGGTCGCGTAAAAGCGGCAATCAAAGAAGGCGAACAGCGTATCGGTAAAACCGGCCGTTTGCTTATTCGTCCTTCGGGCACGGAGCCTGTGATACGGGTAATGGCTGAAGGTGATGACGAGGCTCTCATTGGTTCCGTTGTTACAGATATTTCCGCTGCAATTGAGCAGGCTGTAAAGGAATGAATGGGAAAAAAGGTCGAATACTGGTAGTTGCTGGTTCTGATTCCGGTGGTGGTGCTGGTATACAGGCGGATATCAAGACGGTGACGGCCCTTGGCGGGTTTGCTACGACCGCTGTAACAGCACTTACAGTTCAAAATACCAATGGCGTTTTTGACGTCATGTCGGTCGAGCCTACCTTTATTGCTCATCAAATGAAGGTAGTCTTGGAGGATATTGGCGCTGACGTTTTGAAAACTGGAATGCTTCATAGTGTGCCTGTGATTGAGGCTGTCGCGGACGTCTACAAAATGATCTCTGCCGACCTGCCTTATGTTTTGGACCCGGTAATGGTAGCCAAAGGTGGCCATTCTTTACTGAATTCAGATGCCGTGGAGGCTCTAAGAAAAAAATTGCTTCCCTTGGCGGATATGGTGACGCCCAATATTCCCGAAGCCATGGCGCTTACTGGCCTTGGTATTAGTAGCCCAGATGACATGGAAATCGCGGCACACGCTATTCTGGCAATGGGCCCGGCATCTGTTTTGCTAAAGGGCGGCCATTTGGAGGGTAAAAAGCTGGTTGATGTCTTGGTTACGCCACTTGGTGCTGAAAGGTTTGAAAGTAGTCGCATTGAGACCCGCCATACCCACGGCACTGGCTGTACATTAGCTTCTGCAATTGCAACCGGGTTGGGCCAGGGTATGATGATTGAAGAAGCCGTCAGGCGAGCCCGCAATTACGTTCTGGAGGCTATACGTCAAGCGCCGGGCTTCGGCCAAGGGCATGGGCCATTACAGCATGGCCATACAGTGTCACGGTTTCCGCCGCAAGAGTGACGATAAGACTGGTGCGTTACCCCCGTTATAGCTGTCAGCCTAATAAATTGTCACAGCAACGTGCAGTAAGCATGAATAATTAATTAGTTTTGAATCTGAATTACCTGCCGCAGACAATAGGTATGAAACAGGAAAATAAAAAACCCGAAGACTTCGCAATCATCGAAAAAGCCATTATGTGGTTGGTGGATCGTTATCCGGAACAAGTGTCTCCCAATGATTTGGCGGAATGGTTGGGTATGACTCCATTTGCGCTACAAAAAATGCTTAGTAGATGGGCCGGAGTTAGTCCAAAAAAGTTTATACAATATCTAACTTTGGCGCATGCCAAGAAGTGTCTCGCTGAAAAGGGAGGTGGCATGGCCAACGTATACAATGCCGAGCTATCGGAGCGTGGGCGACAATATGATCTTTTCGTTTCCGTCAAAACCATGACGTCTGGTGAATGGAAGAAAGCGCATAAGAATTTATTAATCTGCTATGGTTGGCATTCAAGTCCTTTTGGTGATTGCCTGATCGCGGTTACGGATCGGGCCGTTTGCGGATTAGCGTTTGCGCTTGCCCATGGCCGGTCGGCAACACAAGAAATCTTGTTTAGACCCTGGAACACTGCGTGTATTATTGAAAATTCGAAAGTTACAGGCCCTTTTGCTGAATGCGTATTTTACGATGGTGGCGAGGTGAGTGTTGTTCTGCGGGGAACGCCTTTCCAATTGCAGGTCTGGGAAGCGCTATTGCGTATTCCACCGAAAAAGCTTGTAAGTTATGGGGGCTTGGCGACAACAATAGATAAGCCTGGAAGTGCCCGTGCAGTCGCTAGTGCCGTGGCGCGAAACCCGGTTTCTTGGCTGGTGCCGTGTCACCGGGTTATTCAACAGACTGGCTCCATCTCAGGCTATAGGTGGGGTCCATCACGCAAACGCGCTATTTTGGCCTGGGAAGCGTGCAAAGGTGGCGCGAGCATCAGATCGGTCGGGGTCCACCCCATGCGATGAAATTGGAGTTTCGAAATTCTGACTTACGGTAGAGGAACGGGCTTCCATCAAGATTAGTTACTTGACCACCAGCGGCTTCTAAGATTGCATGACCTGCTGCTGTATCCCATTCTGACGTGGGACCGAAACGAGGGTAAATATCCGCTTTTCCTGCGGCGACTAGACAAAATTTTAGGGAACTACCAGCGGTTAAGTTGCCGTTGACGGTATAATTCTTGAGGAATTCACCCAATTCGTAACCTTTCCCATGGCGGCGGCTGCCAATTACAGTAATACCATCAGGCGGCGTTTTACGGACTTTTATTTTTTTGGTTCCATTTGGGCCTCTACACAATGCGCCCTGGCTGACCGCGCCCCAGTAACTGGTTTTGAGTGCTGGAGCAAAAACAATACCGAGTATTGCTCTGTTGCCATCGACTAAGCCAATATTGACCGTGAACTCATCGTTCCGGTTTAAGAATTCTTTAGTTCCATCAAGCGGATCGACTAACCAATAGAGGTCTCCATCTAGTTTAGGGGCTGTTCCGGCGGCCATTTGCTCTTCGGCGATGGCAGGAATGTCAGGGGTAAGCGCAGCAAGTCCTTTCAGGATAATCGCTTCAGCGGCTATATCAGCTTCGGTGACGGGTGAATTGTCTTCTTTAATTTCAGCCTTAAAATCGGTTACATATATTTTCATTATCGCTTCGCCAGCCTGGTCTGCGAGGTTGACTAAGTCGGGCAAAAGCTTGTGGAAATCTCTCATGATGCATCTCTAATGGCTCGCCAAACTTTTTCCGGCGTTAGTGGCATATCAATTGTTAAGATGCCGAGCGGTGATAGTGCGTCCAGAACCGCATTTACAAGTGCGGGCGGTGCGCCGACAGCACCGGCTTCGCCAGCACCTTTGATGCCTAGGTCATTAGTTTGGCACGGTACATCTTCCATAATTGTAAGGTCTATGGAGGGGAGATCAGCGGCTCGCGNCAAACAGTAATCCATCAGGGATCCGCTTAAAAGCTGTCCAGTCTCTTTGTTATACTGACAGTCTTCGAAAAGGGCTTGGCCTATTCCTTGCGCAATACCTCCATGTACTTGGCCCGCTAATAGTGATGGATTTAAAACCGTGCCAAAATCGTCGACGGCCGTATAAGCGATTACTAATACGTGACCGGTGTCCTTGTCGATTTCTACTTCCGCAACATGGCAGCCGTTGGGGTAGGTTTGGGTACTGCTTACATACTTGATAGTGGCGCTTAATCCGAGTTCTTCGTCTGAGCCAAGATGTTTTGCATCTTGGGCGGCGTCAGCTACTTCTGTCAGGCTCATTCTGCGGTCGGTTCCAGCGATTACAAAAGATCCGTTAGTATACTCAATGTCGGTGTTTGCCGTTTCCAGTACAGAGGCGGCTATACGTTTACCCTTCTCGATTACGGTGTTAATAGCGTTAATGCAGGCATGGCCGCCTTCGGTTATGGCCCGTGATCCACCTGTGCCGCCGCCCCTTGGGATAATGTCAGTATCACCCTGGTAAAAGCAGATTTTTTCAACATCTATTTTAAGCCGTTCAGAAACAATTTGGGCATATGCAGTCTCATGGCCTTGGCCGTTTGTTTGATTGCCAAGCAAGACTGCGACAGTACCATCTTGGTCTACGCGAATAGTTGCAAATTCCCCGGGGCCTTTACCGCAAGATTCAATATAATAGGAAAAACCAAGGCCCCGTAATTTCCCTTTTTTAGCTGCTTTGGTACGGCGTTTCTCGAAACCCATGCGTTCCGCTGTTTGTTGTGCATCGTTTAAGTTGCGGGCGAACTGGCCGCTATCATAGGTGTTATGCATCCCTGTTTTGAAGGGCATTGCGCTTGGTGGTATGAAGTTCTTACGCCGTATATCTGCTGGAGAAATATTCAGTTCGCGCGCAGCTTTTTCTATTATACGCTCAATTACATAAATGGCTTCGGGCCGGCCGGCACCGCGATAGGCATCCACAGGCACCGTATTTGTAAACAGACCGTGCACTTCAACATGTATGGCTGGCGTCTTGTAGACGCCTGCAAGCATGCCGACGCCACAATCTGTGACGATAAAGGGTGAAAAGTTAGATAAATAAGCACCTAGGTTGGCATACGTTCGAGCACGTAAGCCAAGAATATTTCCATTCTCATCCAGAGCCAGCGCAGCACGTGTTATATTATCACGACCTTGGGTGTCTGATACGAACCCGTCAGCTGCTCGGTCACCTACCCAGCGAACAGGGCGCGCTAGTTGTCGTGCGGCATGAAGTACCAAGCCGTGTTCCGGATACAAAAATATTTTCATACCAAAGCCGCCNCCAACATCTCCGGTAACGACGCGTAAGGTTTCAAACGGNACGTCAAAGATATTTCGAACTAATTGGCGTTGTAACCCATGGGGTCCCTGGCTCGGTGTAAAGAGAGTAAAACGTTTACCATCCCAATCACCAATGGCGCACCGTGGTTCCAGGGTATTGACCACGATGCGGTTATTGACCAAATCCATCTCGGTTACATGGGTAGCATTTGCGAAGGCGATATCGGTAGCATCTTTGTCNCCACTGTCCCAAATGAAAGAGGTGTTATTAGGCGCTTGCTCCCAAACTTGAGGGGCAGATGGATCAGCTGCTGTTGCCGTATCTACTGCGGCGGGCAGAGGGTCATAATCGACATTGATGGTTTCCGCTGCGTCGCGGGCTAAATTTATATTTTCAGCAACTATGAAAGCAACTGGGTCTCCCACATGGCGTGCTACTCCGTCGGCTAAAAGGGGCCAAGGTGGAGTGATCAAATGTTCGCCGTTCGATTGCTGAAGTGGAACCAAGCAAGGAATGGTTCCAAGGCCTGCTTGTTTGATGTCGTCTGATGTGTAGACCCCAAGCACACCATCAAGTGATTTAGCGGTGGTAGTTGAAATGGATTTAATCTTTGCATGTGCGTAGGGCGATCTTAGGACGACTCCATGCGCTTCGTTGGCGATACGGAGGTCATCTGTATAATTGCCGGTGCCGGTTAGAAGACGAGGGTCTTCTATACGGGGCGCAGGTTGGCCTATTCCAAATTGAACCATTAGAGAAATTCCATTAGGTGGAGGTTATTTGACGATTTTGCCTTACACGCGAGCCTATTTGATCGGTGACGTTATGAACCTATTGACTTGAAACCTGTCCGACCAGTGATCGCGGGTCAAGCCCACTTTTTATTTTAGTCGCGTATGAAAGGTCTGTTACTTCAAAAAATAACCCGAAAATTATGGTAGGAATACCTCTAGTGTGTTTTAGGTAGGATCTGTAATGCTATTTTTATTGGGTTGAAATAGCGAGAATAGGCAGGCTTCTTCTTTAGAACTTATCGAGGCGGCGGGCCCGAAATTGCGATAGACAGATGCGGCGACGAATAATGAAGTAATAAAATCTATATGACAGACAATTATGGCTTTCGGTATTTTGTCTGAATATGATTCGCTTNATTAAAGAAAGTGGAAGGCGCCAATGTTCCATTCTATTGGGTAACAAAACCCTACAACAGCAGCTGGATGGCTAATTTCCATGAAATTATCACTGTGGGCCTAGTATGGCTCCAAATTGATTGATTTGAAATTCCCCTCATCTAATTTTTATAAAAGGATTATAATGACCTTAAGCAATGTTTGGTGAATATTCATTAATAATAGGTATTTAGACGAGNTTGGTAATGCAAACGCTGCGATGCTGATAGCGCAGGCCATTTGGGAGTTCAGCACGGTAGCTGGGACCGGCAACGTATGCTTATGTGTATAAAAGAACTCGCCGAANAATTCGTATACCCTTGTATATAAGGCACCCGTTGTCCCAGAAGAGGTCTCATAACTGATGCTTAATCCTCTAACGCACTACCAACGGCTTGAAGCCTACTACGCGCCACTTTTGAAAGAATACGGCGATGAATACCGCGCCGTCGGCTGGGTGGCGGAACACCTCCAAACCATCCGGTTTGAAGTATTATCGGCGGTGGGTGATATACGCGGTGCATCGATTTTAGATGTGGGCTGTGGAGTAGGCCATTACCTAGATTGGCTGAATGCTAATGGCTTTGTTGGCNATTATATTGGCTTAGANGTTCAAGAGCCAATGGTTGAGATAGCACGGAAGAACCATCCGAAAGAAAGCTTCCCCCAAGCGTCTTTTGAATTTGGTGACTTCCTAAAAAACTCCGCTGGGTTTGAGGCGGATTATGTGGTGGCGAGCGGTATATTTGCGTTGATGGACTTAGATTTACTAAGGTTAACTGTAAAAGCTATGTTTGACAGTGCGCGGATCGGAGTTGCTTTTAACTGTNTATCCGCTTTTACTCCTCGTCGCGAACCAGAGTGCTTCATGTTTGCCGATCCGATGGAGGTTTTTCAATTCTGCACAACGCTGACAAAGGTTCTGTTGTTCAGGCACGACTATTTGCCTCAGGATTTTACGGTTTTTCTCTACAAGAANTGAGTTTAAGCTTTTAAAAAAAAGCCCCCCGGTTCGGGACACTGAGCCGGGGGGTCAGTAGCCCTTAAAGGATAAGGNCTTCTTCCAGGGAGGAACTAGTCAAATGCTTCTTCCCATGAGCCTTTGGTGGCCGCACGGGAATATTCGGTGGCGCGGTTCTCAAAGAAGTTGGCATGCTCGACACCGTTCAACATTTCGTCGAGCCATGGGAAAGGATTTTTCTCTATTTGATGCATGGGCTGCAGGCCCAGTTGCATCAACCGGCGGTCGGCGATGTAGCGGATATATTTTTTTACACCTTCAGCGTCTATACCCTCGACACCACCGAGTTCAAAAGCCAAATCGATAAAGGCGTCCTCATGATCAACCACAGTTGAGCAGGCTACATAGAGGTCGCGTTGAAGTTCTTCGTCCCAAATCTCTTCATTTTCCGAGATAAAGGTTCGGAATAATTTTATGATAGAGGCTGTATGAAGGCTTTCGTCGCGAACGGACCAGGAAACGATTTGCCCCATACCTTTCATTTTATTAAAGCGCGGAAAATTCATCAAAATTGCGAAGCTAGCAAATAGCTGTAGTCCTTCGGTGAAGCCGCCAAAAACAGCTAATGTTTTGGCTATATCCCGCTTAGTTGATACTCCCCATTCCTGCATATAGTCGTATTTGTCCTTCATCTCTTTGTATTTGAGGAAGGCCTGATATTCTGTTTCCGGNATCCCAAGNGTATCCAGCAAATGGGAGTAAGCGGCAATATGTACCGTTTCCATATTGGAAAAGGCGGATAGCATCATCTGTACTTCGGTCGGTTGAAAGACCTGTGAGTAGTGTTTCATGTAGCAATTGTTTACTTCCACGTCCGATTGGGTGAAGAAGCGGAAGATATGTGTGAGTAGGCTACGTTCAGTGTCGGAAAGTTTATTGCGCCAATCCTTAACATCATCTGCTAGAGGTACCTCTTCTGGTAGCCAATGAATTCGTTGCTGTGTTAGCCATGCGTCATAAGCCCAGGGGTAACTAAACGGTTTATAAATAGGGTCCGCTTTTAAAAGCGACATCTTCTCAATTTCCTTTTTTTTGACGCCTGTTAGCGTCGTTATTTTCTAGCCGGGCTTTTGCATACCCGATTACTGGCAGGCTAGACACTCGTCATAATCGATCTGCTGTAATGGCTCTTCGTCACCGTTAACCTTGCCCAAATGAGGCAAGGAGGCGATAGCACCATCCGATTGTGTAGCCACGACTTCTGCACGTTGAATAGATTTAGAACGGCANTAATAAAGTGTTTTCACACCTCTCTTCCATGCTTGGAAATGCAGCAAGTGTAAATCGCGCTTATGAATATCTGCTGGTAGGAATAAATTCAGCGATTGGGATTGGCAAATGCTTGACGTCCGATCTGCTGCATGTTCAATAATCCAACGCTGATCCAACTCGAATGCTGTCTTGAAAACATCTTTTTCATCCTGACTAAGGAAGTCCAGATGCTGAACCGACCCTTCGTTAGTGGTAATGGAGGTCCAAGTATCTTCATCATTTTTGTCTTTATCAGCTAACAGCAACTGCAAGTGCCGATTTCTAACATTGTAAGAGCCGGATAAGGTCTTGTGAGTGAAGCTATTGGCGGCAATCGGCTCAATTCCCGGCGACGTACCACCACAAATAATTGAGGTTGACGCATTCGGTGCAACGGTCATTTTAGAAGAAAACCGCTCCATGATGTTGAATTCTGCCGCGTCGGGACAAGCGCCTCGTTCCTTGGCGAGTTTTACGGAAGCCTTGTTTGCTTGACCACGGATATGTTTAAACATTCTAAGATTCCAAACCTTCGCCATTGCGCTTTCGAATGGAATCATTTTCGATTGCAGGAAGGAGTGGAAACCCATTACCCCAAGCCCAACGGAACGTTCACGCATAGCCGAGTATTTTGCTTTCTCGAAATCATCCGGTGCTTTTTCGATAAAATCGCTCAAGACATTATCGAGAAACCGCATGGAATCCTCTATAAAAGTAGGATGCTCCTCCCATTCCGCATAGCGTTCGAGATTAACTGAACTAATACAACAAACTGCCGTACGATCGCCACCATCNTTGTCGACTCCGGTAGGCAGTGTGATCTCCGTACACAGATTCGACATCTTTACATTGAGGCCTGCGAGTTTGTGATGTTCGGGAATGGCTCTGTTCACATGATCGATAAAGATGATATAGGGCTCGCCNGTCTCGANACGCGCAGTCAGGATACGAATCCAAAGATCACGCGCCTTTACCTTGCGAAGCACTGTGCCGTCTTTGGGGCTTGTCAAGCCCCAATCTTCGCCCTTTTCTACAGCGCGCATGAAAGCATCCGGGATGACAATGCCGTGGTGGAGATTGAGGGCTTTACGGTTTGGGTCACCACCCGTTGGGCGACGCATTTCGATGAACTCTTCGATTTCTGGATGGCTTACAGGTAGGTAGACTGCCGCACTACCACGCCGAAGCGAACCTTGGCTGATCGCGAGGGTCATCGAATCCATCACCCGGATGAAAGGCACGATGCCTGATGTTTTTCCATTAGCGCCTACTTGTTCGCCGATGGAGCGAAGATTACCCCAGTAACTGCCAATGCCGCCGCCACGGGCTGCAAGCCAGACATTCTCATTCCAGAGGTTGACGATGCCGCCGAGACTATCGTTGGCCTCGTTTAAAAAACATGAAATGGGCAGGCCACGGTCAGTGCCGCCGTTTGATAAAACCGGCGTCGAAGGAGTTAGCCATAATTTACTCATATAATCGTATAAGCGCTGGGCGTGTTCTGAATCATCACCATAATGCAACGCAACGCGAGCAAACAGATCTTGAAAGCTTTCGCCCGGCATTAGATATCTATCTGATAAAGTTTCTTTGCCGAACACGGTCAGCAATTTATCACGGCTTCGATCAATTTTAACCCGGTTGCCACGTTCATTTTGAGCGATATCGCGCACGGCCTCGGAAAAATTTTCTTCAGCCGCAGGTTCCATGTTAACCGACGAATCCGATATACCCTCCTCGGGTGTCTCCATTGCTACGGAAACCTCGTCCTCCAGAAAGTTATCCACAACCGCATCACCCAGTGATTCGTCTCGGGATAATGCGTCGGTTGCTTCCACCATATTTCCTCCTGTCCACACCTGTGGAAAGAACTAATTGTGCATAAAACACAATATCTCGTATTTAATTACATAGATGATACCATATATTGGCAGGCTGTCACCCGGAACATTATGTGAACATCTTAGTATTGTGTTATTCCGGTTACTTAATTGTGAAATTTTATAACAAAATACGATTCTGCAAAGATAACTCTATTATGTTTCTATTTTGTTCTTTTTCAAGATAATTCCTTACTGGCTTGGATTTATTGACCGAACAACGGCAGATTTCTCACTCCGTGCTCTAAAGGGTAATGATGGTTCCTTGGTTATCAGGCGCACGCGTTAATGCGAACGGTTGAGACGAATTTGTATTTATTCATTCACTTAATTAGATCGGTGAAAGTAAATTGGCCCGCTTATGAGGAGGGCCAAGCTCCTTTTAACGTCGCTGCAGAAACAATCCTACTATAACTAGCGCGGCCATCGTCCAATAGATATGACCTATCGCGACTACTTCCAGGAGAGAGCCAGCGATAAGAGGGCCGGTTGATGCGCCGATATCGCGCCAAGTTTGGGCGATCGCAATACGGCGAAGGGTTTTCTCCTGCGTTGTGCGGTGGGCTATCTCAGCGGGCCAAAGCGCGGCAATAAAAGAACGCCCAATTACAGCCAACAAACCGCCCAAATAGACATACTCAAGCGCTAGCAGCGCAAAGCCGATTGCCATTACAAGGGTGGATAAAAATAGCAAACGGAGAGGGCCGTATTTATCGCCGATGATACCGCCTAATGGGGAGAGTAGGCCCTCTGATCCGCGTCGAATGCCTAATAAAACGCCTCCAGCGACCATTGCCGTTCCGATGGAGCTGGTTTGCGCGACTGTAATCGTGATGGCCATGGTAAATACTCCATCAACGGTGAGCCCGGCGATAAACATAAAAAGGTCAAACCGTTTTGGCATCGGCAGCCATTCGGTCTTTTTCGGTTCTGGTCTTCGGCCTTCTTTCGGTAAGAGAACAGCAAGTGGAACAGCGAGCATACTGATGAGGCCGAGATAGATGAATATGTCTTTTGGTCCTATGGCAACCGCTGCCAACGGACCTAAGAATAGTGCGAGAGTGGGACAGATATTCATGATGGCGCGGCTAAAACCGACGCGNGCCCCGGCTTTGGACTTGTCGGATACTGCGTATGCAAAAATTACCAAGGTCAGGGCTGCAAAACAAAGTCCCCAAGTAAGACGGGCGGCTAGTAATACTGGCCAGCCAATACCAAATCCGTATCCTAAAGTGGAAATTGCCGCTGCTATTGCTGCTGCGATAGCGAGGTTTCGCGGTCCAATTCGTTCTGCTAGTGCGGCGATGGGCCCATAGGTAAAAATTCTAATGAGGCGGTTAGCGGCAAGTAAGACACCGACCCAGAATAAAGTGACTCCAAAAAGTTCTGCGTTTACTGGGAGAACTACATAAATAAGTATATCCCCTAGTAATGAGATTGATAGAACTCCTGCCGACAGCAAAGTAGGGCCAACACCGTCAGGTGATTTAGAGGCATTCATTGAGTGGTCTCATATTCGNTATTTCTAAAATCATTGAATAAATTTTTGTTTATCGAGCTAACCCGACTGTGGATTAAGTTTAGGAGGTTGTGAGTAATAATTTGCCTTTGGTCAGCCCTGCCTCGATAGTGCGATGAGCATCGGCGGAATCGGCGAGCGTGAAGGTGCGGTCGATAGTCACCTTCAGCTTGCCGCTTAGGTAAAGGTTAAAAAGATCATTTGCGCGCATCATTCGTTCATCATGAGTGGAAATGTAGTCTGCAAGGTGGGGGCGGGTAAAATACACCGAACCGGCCTCCGCAAGGTCGAGAGGGCTCACCGCTTCTACAGCGCCGGAGGCGGCGCCGTAATTGACGCAAGTGCCTCTTCGACGTGTCGCTTTTAGACTGTCATTGATTGTAGCTTTGCCGATGGAATCGTAGACTACATGGACGCCATCACCGTCAGTTGCGTCTAGGATGAATTCTGCGAAATCCTCATCCTTATATAGAATTGTATGATCAGCACCATTGGTTTTGGCAAGCGTTGCTTTTTCTAAACTACCAACAGAGGCAAAGACTTCCGCGCCCCGTGATTTAGCGAGTTGGACCAGTAATTGTCCTACGCCTCCGGACGCCGCGTGGATCAGACAGCGTTGGCCAGGTTTTAGCGGAAAGAGAGAGTTTGATAAATAATGGGCGGTAGAGCCTTGTAGCATTAAGGTGGTCGCAATATCGAGTGGGATATCATCGGGAACCGGGATGAGCTTCCAGATCGCTACGCTTGCATAGTCGGCGTAAGATCCAAGTTCTGTGCAATAGGCGACTCGGTCACCTTCCTTGATGCTGCTGGCCCCCATGTTATCATCTATCGACCCAAAAGATGTTAGTATCCCAGCACCCTCCATTCCAAGTGTCATTGGTAGCTTTTGAGCATAGGTGTGGGATTTTGCATACAAGCCGTTGCGCATATACACATCAATAAAGTTGACCCCGGCAATATCGATTTTCACAAGTGCCTGGCCGTCACCCACTTCGGGTTGAGGAATGTCGTCATAGGAAAGATTATCGGCATTGCCGTATTCGGCCACACGTATGGCTTTCATGGAGTTTCCTTAACTGCTAGGTGGAGAGTAAAGCCCGGCGACTTTAGCTTTTTGTCTGGTGAGGGCGTAGACAAGGTCGATGATAGGTGTCTCTATATCAGCAAGTCGGGCTAATTCAGAAACCGATCCTACCAAAGCATCTACTTCGAGCGACTTGCCCGCCTCGAAATCCTGAAGTGTAGAGGTTTTTGCCTTACCAAGCGAGGCCAGTCCGTCAAGCCTGGTTTCGATGTCCACATCGGCTTTTGACCCATAGGCACGGGCCACGGAGGCGGCTTCTTTAATGATATTTCTCATCAGGTCACGCACGGCAGGTTCACCAAACATGTCACCGAACCTGGCTTCTAGTAAAACACTTACCGGGTTACCGGTGATATTTGCCCAAAGTTTACCCCAAACCTCTGAACGAATATCGTTTGTAGGGCGCATACGCAAACCGCTTTCTCCAAGCGCATCAACAATTATCGATAGCCGCTCGCTCTCAGAATTATCGGGCTCGCCGATAAAAAACGTTCCTCCAGCATTATGTTCAACGATGCCGGGTTCAGGCACATTGGAGGCAATATGAACAACGCAGCCTAGGGCTTTCTCGGGGCCAAAAGAAGTTAGGATACGCCCACCCGGATCGACACATTCTAAGTGGTTTGCCGGTTGTTTGCCGTCGAGTCCGTGAAAAAACCACCAGGGAATGCCGTTGACGATATGCATGACTGTAGTTTTAGGGCCAATCAACGGCTTCATTTGATTGAGTGCCGCAGTAACTGTGTGCGCTTTCAGGCCAATAATTAGAAGATCTTGGACACCGATGGATGATGTATCATCGGTGGCTGTTGCGGGAACGACCCAGTCGCCGTCCCTGTCTCGAACGGTGAGCCCTTTTTCCTGAATTGCTGCCAAGTGTGCACCACGAGCAATAATGGAAATGTTAGTTCCACTTTTTAAAAGGCGTCCCGCGAGAATGCCGCCCACGGCGCCAGCGCCGAATACACAAATTTTCATATCGGTTTTATCTCCTTTAGAACGCGGATTAATGGCCTTGAACGTCACGTTCGTCAATGTCGCCCTCTCGACGTAAGGGTGTCTCTCGTAATAGTCTGCGCCAATCAAAATTTGGAGAGGATCATTATGATCGACGAAAAAAGTTTAGACGAAGCTAGGGCCTGGATCGGACGTTCGCAGTCGCTCGAAGGCGTGGTGACGCCTTTTGCTGCAAGTTGTATGGCGGCCACGCTCAACTGGGATAATTACGAATTTAAAAATGGCGATGAAGTTCCTTTTGTTTGGTACCGCGTCGGTTTCCCTGAACTTTCGCCGTTACGCGCTTGCGGTCGGGACGGGCATCCTGCACTTGGTGAGTTTATGCCGCCGAGCCCGCTGCCGCGACGCATGTATGGTGGGACAACCATGACCTTTAATCGGCCTATCAAGGTCGGTGAACCAATAACTAAAACTATGAGTATAGCGGATGTGAAGGCTAAAGAGGGGCGTTCTGGCGATTTAATGTTTGTGACCGTACGTCAAGAGATTACTGATAAGGATGGTATTGCAATTACCGATGATCGAACACAGATTTATCGTGGTGAAGCAGTTGAAGGTTCCTCTGGAAATCATAAAGCAGCAGAGCCACCATTGGGCGCTGAATGGAGCAAGGAAGTTGAGCCCTCGCCGGTTCTATTATTTAGATTCTCGGCACTCACTATGAATAGTCATCGCATTCATTACGACCGTGACTATGTGACCGAAGTGGAAGGATATCCCGGTCTTGTGTTTAACGGCGGGCTGACAATGATCATGCTGTTGGAACTCTTCCGCGAAAATAAGCCCAACGCGACCTTAAAAAGAATAAAGGTTATGGCACGGTCTGCATTGCACGATGATGCTCCCTTTACAGTAAATGGGAAAGAAGGTGATACACCAGGCACGGCCAATCTTTGGGCAGTAAATCCGAGTGGCGGGCTCGCTTATACTGTGGATGCGGAGTACGATGAATGACGGAAGAAATAGGCCTGAGCGACGAAGAACTGCAAAGTTGGGTCGGCCGTAGCGTTGAAGAAAAAGACAAGATTACTGCTGCGCCAATTGCGAATTATGCAGCTACAATGGATTGGGATATTCCCATTGCGAATGATGGTGACCCTATTCCGCCTGGTGCACATTGGTTCTTTTTTCATGATAGGACGCGACATTCGGATTTGGATACTGTGGGGCTGCCGAAACGTGGTGACTTTTTGCCGCCTGTCAAGCTTACACGTCGTATGCATGCGGGCAACCGTATGGAGTATTTACAATCGCTTCATATTGGTGAAAAGGTTACGCGCAAAACCGAAATTCACTCAATTACACCTAAAACTGGTGGCACCGGGCAGTTAGTTTTCGTAGTTACGCGAAATACCATTTCAGGGGAGAATGGCCCTGCGTTAATCGATGATCGCACGATTGTCTATCGCGAGGCAGCAAAGCCAGGGGATGCAAAGCGAAAACCTGCGCCTGCGCCGGGTGATGCAGCGTGGGAGCGCTCTTATCAGCCTGATCCAATTGTAATGTTCCGCTTTTCCGCGCTGACTTTTAACGCCTCGCGAATTCACTACGATTATAAGTATGTCACGGAAACCGAAGGGTATCCGGGACTAATCGTGAATGCCAGGCTGACTACCAGCTTACTTATGGAGCTTTGTCTCAATAATAATCCGGGCAAGCAATTGGCCGAAGTATCCACTAAGTTCATTCGCCCCCTATACGACTTTGCACCTTTTACTCTTTCGGGTAAGCCCAACGAAGCTGGGGACGGCGCAACCATGTGGGTGGCTGATCCGAATGGTGTTACGGCTATGGTTTCGGAGATGCGCCTGCAGTAGTTAAAATTGGTCCATCAAGCGTTGGAATATTTATCATTAAAGTAAAATTTTTGGGAAGAGGGCAAAGGTGGTGCCCATTGATTGGTTGGGCAAAGTAACAACGGTTTGAAGGTTTTGTCAGGTGGGATCGCCACTAATCGGCGACGCTTGCAGCTCTACCTTTCAAGGCGGACATCGCTGCGCTAGAAAAGTAATTCAATCGCACCCTTAACAGTTTTTTTGCGGTGTAACGGATTCTGCCACAATTGTTGTTATGTTAGCATCGTGGTTCTCAATTGATAGTGGCTGCGTTACTTTTTTAAACAAGGTCTCTGGTTAGGTGCTAGAAATGCCGCGTAACTCCAGATAGGCCATAATTTTTTATTCCGTGCCCGGGATGAGCGGGTCACGGTTAGATTTGGAGCCTTTTACTGTGTCGCAAGACGAAATCAAGGAAATGACTAAAAACGATCGCCCGTCGACGGAGAAACTCGCCAGAAAGGTTCGCATGTTTTTATCGCGTCGACCTTTACGCGAAATCCTTCACTTAAAGCCACAACACTCAGCGGCGGTGATATTAGTTGTCTTAGCCGTGTTCTGGGGCGCGCTAGAGATTCGATCTCGCATAACGCATGTCTATGAATATGACGCGCGCATATCCGGTAATCTTATTACCATCAGCAGCAGAGTGCCGGGCTGGATCACTAAAATTCCGGTACTAGAGGGGGAGACAATTAAAGTTGGCGATACCTTGGTGGTGCTGGATCGAGAAGAATCCAAATTACTAGTGCAGCAATTGGAGGCGGAAGTGAATGCGACCGCAGCGTCGATAAAACGGCTTCATGCGCGTCGTGATTTGGTGGCTAAACAATCCGAGAGCCAATACCAAACGGCAGTTTCTTCATTGAAAGGCGCCAAGTCAGTGGTTAAAGCGCTCAAAATTCACCGNGAGGTGNCTCAGGCGGAGTTGCAACGGACCCAGTCACTTTATAAGAAAAAGGTCATTCCGCGCATTCAGTTAGAGCAAGCTATGACCCGCGCGCAGCATGTTAATGTAGAATACCACAAATCCGTAGCACAACTTCAATCCTCGGAGGCACGTCTTGATGAAGCGGCTGCAAACTTGAATAGAGTTCAGGTGCTGGACGAAGAAGGACAGGTTCTGCGTCAACGTGTCGAGCAATTGCGGGCAAAATTAGAACGTCAAAAAATCGACCTTCGCGATCGCACTATCAAAAGTAGGATTGAAGGTGTTGTCGATAAAGTTTTTGTTGATGTAGGGGAATATGTAACGCCCGCGCAGCGTTTAGCGATTATCCACGACCCCAAAACGATTTGGGTTGAAGCAAATATTAAAGAAACGGATGTAAGGAAATTAAAAATTGGTCAGTCTGTCGAGATATCGGTCGACGCTTTTCCGGATTTGGATATTACCGGAACATTGGATGCTATCGGTAATTCAACAACGAGCGAATTCGCCCTTCTGCCAACCCCCAATCCGAGCGGTAATTTTACTAAAATCACTCAACGTTTGCCGGTTCGCATCAAGGTTGATCAAAAAGAGGACCTTTTGCGCCCGGGTATGATGGTCGAGGTTAACATTGACATCCGTGACCGCTGACGAGCGCGGCGCCGAGGAATACAGCCCCACCGAACGTTGGATCATTACTATTGTTGCTATGTCCGGGATGTTCTGCATGTTCATTTCGGCTACGATCGTCAATGTGGCGATCCCGAGTGTAATGGGAGCGTTTGGTGTCGGCCAGGATCAAGCCCAGTGGGTTGCGACCGCCTATTTAGCGACCATGGTCGCGAGCCAGCTTTTGAGCCATTGGTTCGTTCGCGCATTCGGAATGCGGCTCTCTTACGTAATTATTATAGGGATTTGGATGTTGGGCACTTTAGTCTGCTCTACGACGACGACTCTTGACTTCCTTATTCTTGGGCGCGTGCTTCAGGGAATGGGTGCGGGCGTAATGCAGCCTCTGGTTATGGTTTTAGTCTTCAAGGTTTATCCTGCGGACAAACGTGGCTTTGGCATGGGCATCTACGGCATGGTAGCTACACTTGCTCCCACATTTGGCCCGTTACTCGGCGGCTATGTTATCGATTATTTTTCGTGGAGAACAATCTTTGTGGCGCCATTGCCGTTAGCGATAATTGGTATGGTCCTCGGCCCCGTGTTTATTCCTGGCGAAAAACCCCGTGGGCCATTACCACGTTTTGACTGGTCCAGTTATATTCTGCTCTGTACCGCCTTGCTCTGTTGGATTTCGGTCTGGTCTAATGGGCAGCGCTGGGGATGGGACTCAAACAGTATGCTCTACGCAATATTGATTGGCCTGATCGCGACAACGTGGTTTGCCCGAATTCAATTGCAGGCAGATATACCGTTGCTAGATTTTTCGTTATTCCGTCATGGGCGATTCACGGCAGCGGTTGCCGTTTCTTTCGTATTTGGCATGGGAAATTTTGCTTCGAGCTATATGGTGCCGGTTTTTGCTCAGGTGGTTCAAGGTTTTACTCCCAGTAATGCCGGACTTGTGATGATGCCGGCAGGCATCTTGTTGTCCGCCGCTTTGCCGTTCACGGGCCGTCTCTCTGACCATGTTCCGGCCCATATAATGGTAATGATAGGAATTACACTTTTTGCCGCTGGCGCTTTTTTAATGAGTGGCGCCGATGTTAATACATCATTCATTAGTCTTATGATTTTTATTGTTATTAGCCGGTTTGGATTAGCATTTATTCTTCCGTCTCTCACCACTGCGGCCTTCTCTGCACTTGATCCTGATGAATTAAATCAGGGTTCGGGTGCACTTAATTTTCTGCGGCAACTGGGTGGAGCGTCGGGTATCAGCATGCTTGTGTTGACAATGGAGCAGCGGGCTCAATTTCATGGTGACAATTTGACGGCGACGCAAACTCCAGAAAACTCTGTTAGTCGTGAATTGTTGGGGGAAGTCGGCAATATCATGAGCCAGCATGGACTACCAGAACCGCTACACGCTTTAGGTGCGCTGCATTATTTAGGTGAAATTGTCTATGCACAGGCCTATACGTTGGGCTTCAAAGATGGATTCCTAGTTCTGGCATTCGTATTTTTGTTAGCGTTAATTCCTGCGTGGACAATGCGCATCAAGAAAACCACGGAAATCTAGATCGAATGGCACGCGGTGATATGGAAGAACTGCGCGCTCAGTACGGGCCTGCCTTCCGCTGGTTCGTCGCCGCGGCCGGTGTCACAGGCACCATATCAATGGTTCTCTCTGCGACTATCGTAAACGTAGCCGTACCCAGTGCCATGGGTGCGTATGGAATTGGACAGGATCAGGCACAGTGGATGGCGACAGCGTTTATTGCCACTATGGTTGCCAGCCAATTGCTAGCTGCTTGGTTTATCGATGCGCTTGGTGAGCGGATGACCTACACCTTCATTGCGATCTTATTCATTTTTGGCAGTTGGCTTTGCTATTTAAGCCCGACTTTTGAAATTCTTATCATCGGTAGAGTGATTCAGGGACTACCTGCAGGGATAATTCAGCCAATGATGATGTCCGTCATTTTTCGCGCATTCCCATCAGACGAACGTGGGTTTGCTATGGGGGTATACAGTACGGGTTTGATGATTTCTCCGATGCTGGGACCCGTGGCGGGAGGTTATATCATCGATGAATTGAGTTGGCGGCATATATTTCTATTTCCACTTCCTTTTTGCGCCATCGCTCTACTGCTCGGGTTTTTCTTCTTGCCAGGCGGCTGGCGGCTCCGTCGTTTGCCGCGCTTCGATTGGTCCAGCTATATTTTACTTGTCGCAACCGTTTTTATGCTGTTGAGCGCGCTTGGTAATGGCCAGCGTTATGGTTGGAGTTCCAACTATATTTTGGTGTCATTCATAGCTGCCTTTGCGGTAGGGGCATGGTTTGTGGCTTTGCAATTGCGGTCTTCATCACCATTGCTGGATTTCTCTCTTTTTAATAATGCTCAGTTTGCATCAGCTGTTTTTGTCTACTTCGTGTTTGGGATGGGTAATTTTGCATCTAACTACATCATTCCTGTTTTCGTCCAAGAGGTGCAGCATTTTTCTGCAACTTTGTCCGGGTTGGTGCTTTTACCTGCAGGAATCATGGTGGTTTGCCTTGTCTCCTTCTTTGGACGAATGACTGACTTCGTGCAGCCCCATTACATGGTGATGTTTGGTCTCACTATGTTTGCCATCGGTTCATTGTTAATGAACGGTTCAGACGTAAATACAACATTCTGGACTTTTGCCTTTTTTGTTATGATTAGCCGTTTTGGGATGTCGTTAATCCTACCCGCCCTGAATACGGCTGCGTTGCGGGCCTTGTCGCCTGAAGAGTTAAATAAAGGCTCCGGAACAATAAATTTTACTCGTCAGTTGGGGGGCGCTTTTGGTGTTAGTGGTGTCGTGGTGTTCATGGAGCAACGGACGCAGTTCCATGTCGACGCGCTGGCTGCAACGCAGACACCGGGAAACACAATCAGTCGTGATCTCTTAGACCAGGTGGGCCTTCTATTAGGAGAGTTTGGTGTTCCCGCGGCTATAAGAGAATCAGGAGCATTACACTATCTTGGCGATGTGGTGACAGCGCAGGCGAGTACGCTTGGTTTTAAAGACGGTTTTTTAATTATAAGTATTGTCTATATCGCGGCGCTATTTCCAGCATGGGTTTTAGGGCGGTCCCGCCCGCCAATCGCATCTGAGGCCGTCTCTAAATCTGCGGACCCAACCCATAATTAAGTAACATGTGGTTTCATTCATTGGCTTCTAAAGTTGTTACTAATTTGTCAGCAAAGTCGCGCAGCTAGTGCCATTGGTAGACGTGGCTCATGGTGATAGAATGCTTACTTCACGGAATGTGCACACCTAAATGTAGTCGTTGGGTACCATGGTGCAGGATGAAAAAGGGAGCGGAGAAACATGGAGAATGCAGTAGACACTTTGAAAATAATACCGATGGATGCGCCTTTGGGTGCGGAGATTAGTGGTATTAATCTTAGTCAAGATTTAGATAAGGTGACAGTAGATCGAATTTTGCAGGCGTTTTACGATCACAAAGTCATTTTTTTTAGAGGGCAAAAACTAACTGATCCGCAGTTAGTGGGCTTTGCCAAGCATTTCGGTGACCCGGAACATTCACCACCCAACAAATCTGGCGATACTTGGCTTAAGGGCTTTCCTGAACTGACCTGCATTTCGAATATAAAAAAGGACGGAAAGCCAATCGGTAGTCTGGGCAATGGTGAAGCGATTTGGCACACCGATATGTCTTATACCAACATGCCACCGACTACGAGCATGCTGTATTCGTTGGAAATTCCTGAAGTCGGTGGCGGCACGCATTTTATGGACATGTATAAGGTCTATGAAACGCTACCCAATGAGATTAAGGAGCGAATTTGGGGTAAGGTTGCTGTTCATGACGCGACCTATACCAGCGCCGGTGAGGTGCGGAAAATATATGAAGAATTCGATGGTAATACAGATACGGATAAGGCGCCGGGAGCGCGTCATCCTTTAGTTATCCGCCATCCAGAAACGAAAAAAGAAGCGCTGTTTTTGGGGCGGAAATCTGGTGCATCGAACATAATTGGCGAACCAGACACCGAATTATTTGACGCGCTTTGGGATCATTGTAACAAAAGTAATCTCTCTTGGAGGCATGAGTGGGAGGTCGGTGATCTGCTTGTGTGGGACAATCGTTGTTGTATGCATTACCGGGAATCTTTTGATGATAATGACCGTCGGTTGATGCATCGCGCTCAGATTAAAGGAAGTACGCCGACGGCGGCCTGGGCATAAAGATATCGGCATAAAATTTAGGGAGTTCTGAAATGTCTTTTGCAAAACGGTTAGCGGAAAAAATCGTCGCGCTTGATGAAAGCTGTTTGGATGATGCGTTGCTGCTAGAAATTAAACGCGGTCTGCTGGATGTCGTTGGTGTTTCATTGGCCGGTGCGTTGGAAAATTGTACTAGGCTTGCAACACTCTCAGTCGGCCTTACTGATGGTCCGGCGCAGCTGATAGGCCAAAACGGTAAAGCGACGACGCTCGACGCGGCCACCATAAATGGGACCGCAGCACATGCGCTTGATTTTGATGATATTAATATTTTAATGGGTGGTCATCCCTCGGCACCCGCTTTCGCAGCCGTCTCAGCGCTGGCCGATGAGCTAAATGCTAGTGGTGTTGAAACAATACTTGCTTTTCTTGCAGCCTACGAGACCACGGTGCGAATGGGACCGGGACTGCACCCTCATCACTATAATAAGGGCTGGCACCCAACGGCAACTTTTGGCACTTTTGGTGCCGTAGCAGCCGGCGCCAAACTGTTTAAGCTTGATGTTCAACAAACTGCAGTAGCGCTTGGCATAGCGTGTTCGCTTGCTTCCGGTCTCAAATCTAACTTTGGCACTATGGTGAAACCGTTCCATGTTGGGCAATCGGCACGGAATGGTTTATTTGCTGCGATCTTAGCTAAAAATGGGTTTGATGCTTCGCCGGAAGCATTTGAGCACAAACAAGGCTTCTTTGAGGTTTTTAATGGGGCAGGTACTTATCAAGAAGATAAGATTATCGATTTATGGGGTGCACCTTTTTCTATAATCGACCCGGGTTTGGCGATCAAAATTCATCCCTGCTGCGGTAGTACCCATACCGCTATTGATGCAATGTTGAAACTACGCGCTGACCACGGGTTGAGCGCCGATAAGGTGGAAAAGATTGAATCGTCGACTTATTTGCATCGATTGATGCACACTAATCGTCCGGATCCAAAGTCGGAGTTGGACGGTAAATTTAGCGTTCAGTACTGTATGAGTCGTGCGCTCATGCATGGTGTTGTGAAAATGGAGCACTTTGAAAATGGTGCTGTCCACGATGCTGATGTGCGCGAGGTCTTGGCGAAAGTAATTTCAACCCCGCATGAGAAAGATAATATTTTTCATGCGACTGTGGCTGTCACTACGACAGATGGCCAGCGTTTTGAACAATCCATTGAAATGGCGAATGGGCGTTGCGATAATCCGGTGCCTCAACGTCAACTCAAGAAAAAGTTCGAAAGCACGTCTTTGCGTGCGCTTCCGGCAGCGCAGGTAGCTCAAGCCTATGAAAGCATCATGACGCTAGAAAAGGTAACGAGTATACATGACCTTACCGATTTGTTGGCGTTGAAAGGACGTAGCACGGAGCAGGTTGCTGAATAAAAGGAACGCGAGAAAGAGGACGTTTTCTATGCATCCCTTTTGGTGACTACGGCCAAGTGTGAACGGTTCGAGCATAAAGTTGAAATGGCCGAAGGGCGCAGTGAATTCCAACTGAGCCGGGTAAAGCCCAAGCTTAAGTTTGAGAATGTTGCGGCGTACGTTCTACCGCCGGATAGGGTGATGAAAGCCTACGAGGCAATAATATCAATGAAAAGAATAGCAAACATTCATGAATTAACTAGCTTTTTAGCGACGTCGGTTTTCAGTGTTGAACAGGCAGTGGAATAGCTCGGCACTTTTTTGAGGTTTTTGTTTTTTCATGTAAGAAAGCCACCGCCGTTAATGTGGATTGTCTGACCGGTAATGAATTCGGCTTCCGGCTGGCAGAGAAACTGAATTGTTCTGCCTACATCTTTAGGCTCTCCCACAAAGCCGACCGGGGGAACGATACCGGTGGGTTCACCAGCCGAAGGTGCGCGTTTACCGCCGATCCTTCCCGGCGCTACTACATTTACGGTGATGCCATCAGCTGCCAATTCGGTGGCAAGGCAATGCATCATGCCAACTGAGCCCATTTTACCGGCAGAAACGTGGCAGCGTTCCTTGTAACCAAGGTGCGGTCCGATGCCACCCAGGAATATCACCCGGCCCCATTTTTTGGGCGTCATAAGTTTGACGGCGGCCCGGGTACACAGAAATCCTCCGTCGAGGATAATTGAGGTAATTTCCTTCCATTCAGCAAATGGCATGTCGACTATTTTATTATGGCCGCGATTAGCCGCATTGTTGACCAGTATATCGAGCCCGCCATAAGCGTTGACAATAGCGGCAAACATTCTGTCGACCTGCACTTCATCTGTGATGTCGGCCAAATGCACCATGGCGGTGCCGCCTTTCTCGATTATCTCAGCGGCCACGCCGTCTGCAAGGTCCTTCGAATTTTTACAGTTGAGAACGATCTTGGCGCCATCAGCAGCTAGCTTGATTGCGGTGTCTCGTCCGGATCGACGCACCGCGCCGGTCAAAAGGGCTACTTTACCTTCTAGAGATTTATTCATGATCATTCTTTTCTTTTGTTGATTTTACTTAACTCAAGCGTCGTTGCGACGGCGGCCGGTTTTCTCGAGCCATTCGTCTAGACCAAAATAATTGACACCTCGTCCCATTCCTCGGCGATTACTTTCTAGCCATAGCACCTCATGGGTCAGCACATTAGGGCCGATATTTACTGTTGTGCCGTAATTCTTTAGTAGCCAAGCTTGTTGTTTCGAATGGATCGCCTCGATCATTAAATGCTCAATACCGACACCTTCGATAAGCTCGATGAGTAAATGGGAGTTTTCACTTTGGCCGTCGACGCCTAGCAGCATATCTATTTCGCCTTCTTCGACGATGACGTGATTGACCCCTTCGCTGATAAGGTTGTTGATTTCCTTGATTGCCATTTCCGGTTTCAGCGGTTCGTGCGGTTTCTTTACTCCCCATTCAAAGAAGCAATGAATGTCGTGATCGCGCAAATCGTGGACCAGCTTTATTTTTTCTGCGTGAGAGTAATTGACGTAGTTCTCTGACACCTCCATGCCACTAACGCCGACGTCGACCATATATTCTAATGTTTGATCCCATTTGCCTTGTAGAAAGGCCATTTCTCCGGTGATTCCGCCTGGCAAAACATTAATATTATTGTCTTTATATAGATTTACTTTTTTCACGAACCAATCATGGGAGAAGAACCGTGGCATCATGTTGCGGAACTTAACCCAATCCGTGTACATACCCGCGGATTCGATAAACATCTGTGTTTCTAGCATGCCCATACCTGGGTCGCGTACGCCGGTAAGGCCATTTTTGCGCGGTTTGTCCTCTCGCTCAATTGCCTCAATAAAATCCATTGCGTATTTCATGATGTGTCTTCCTTTGTATTTCGATTCTTTTGGTCTTCGCAGGGCCCAGTTTAACTTAGCGTATTTGCTCATATGTCAGCAGCGGGCTATAACGGTTCAATTCCGTCGTGTGGCTAAACGTTAGATCTCTGACAGTTTTAATTTTGCGATGGCAATTCCAGACTCGCCGGCAACCGAATAGAGAAGATAGATTCTTTGTCCATCGTTGAAGATGGCGGGGTCTCGGAGTTGGCGCACTCGGCCTTTGGCGAGCCCGCGTTCGGACGCTACGAGTTTGAGGCCGCCCCCTTCATAGTCGCGGTCCGGTTCAAGCAGTAGATTAGGTGAAGTAGGCGTCCAGTCGTCCCAGTCATCGGTTAAGTCAATCTCGCTCCAGAGGATCCGCTCCGGCGTATCACCAACCTGAGTATAAAAAACGATTAATCGGTCCTGCAGCACCAGCAAGGCAGAATGGCGCATGCCGGGTTCGAATGGGTTTGGTCCAGTTTCAAAATTGGTCAGCCCATCGCGTGAGCGATAGAGCTGACCGGGCATGGCTATAGAATAATACCAACCATCATGGCGGACGGTTCTCATATAAGGAAGGCCTAGTTGTTCATCTTGCGCCTCGAAGGTGAGCCCATCGGCGGAAAGTGCTACGCGGGTAAATTGTTTCTGCCCAGTATACGTTGGCTTAGGCGCACCATGGTAGTAAAGGCGGATACATTTTTCTTCATCGTCTACCAATACGTCAGGTGAAGCTATATGCCCCTGAAATAGACTCTGCTTGAGCGGTAGCACGCCCGGTTCATATGTTTGCCATGGACCTTGCAGGTCGGTGGCATATGCAAGCCGAATATAGCGTCCATCGTGATGTCCAAAGTATAAATAGTATTTTCCTAGTGGATTTTTGATCCAGCCAGGCACCTCGATCAGCGTGGGTCCGTTAACGTTATCGCCCATGCGCGCGTCCATATTAGGACGAATAATTGGCCCATCGGCGAATCGTTCAACATCGATTTTCATTTAAGCTCTCTCATTTCTCGCAAGAAACCTGTTTCCGTCTGGCATGCTACCTAATGGTCATAGGGCTGAGCGAAGCCCTATAAGCATTATTCTAAGTTGCAGTGCGCTATGGTAGTAGGTTTAGAACCTCATGAGTCTTGCTCGTCGCGGTTTCAATTTTGATCTAGTTCATGGGCTAATCGGCAATCTGTCTAGTATCGATAGGCCCAAGTCGAACCATCGTTAGGTCTAACTTCATAAAGTTTCTAGCAGCAGGGTGGTCACACGATCACCTCATTCTTGCGTAGCTCGTCAATCCTGGCATCGTCATACCCGAGAGATTTTAGAACTTCGTTGTTGTATTCTCCATATTCTGGGGTCGGCATGCGGGCGCCTTTTTTGTGACCGTCGATATTGATGGCGTTTCCGTTGATTTGGACGTTACCTTTCTCAGGGTGTAGGGTCGACCAAGTGACGCCTAAATGCTTAATTTGTTCATCTTCGAGCATTTCCGCGATGTTGTATTGCGGTCCACACGGAACGCCGATTTTGTTCAGTTTATCAACGCATTCTGCCGTAGTGAATTTTTGTGTTACGTTAGCAACCGCTTCATTTACTTTTACTCGGTTCTTAAACCTAAGGTCGTTATTAGCAAACTCCGGCACCTTGAGCAGTTCCTCGCAGTCGAGCGCCTTGCAAAAGCGTGCAAACATGTGGTCGCCGCCGGCTGCCAAGTTGACATTGCCATCTTTTGTTGGATAGAGGCTGGTTGGCACGTTGATCGGGTGTTCGTTGCCCACTTGTGGTGGCAGGTCTTTGTCTATTGTCCACCGCGCAACTTGGTAGTCGAGCATACCGATCATCGCTTCAACTAGGGAGGTGTGTACCCAACGCCCTGTGCCCGTGCGATGACGTTCATGAAGGGCGCTTAAAACGCCGATGGCAAGATACATGCCGGCAGTCAGGTCGCAAATGGGGATGCCGACGCGGAGCGGCCCTTGGCCAGGTATGCCAGTAATCGACTGGAGACCTCCCATCCCTTGGGCGATTTGGTCGACGCCTGGGCGTGGTGAATAAGGCCCAGTCTGGCCGAAGCCGGATATGCTGCCGTAAATGATTTTGGGATTAATTTCTTTGCAATCATCGTAATTGATTTTGAGGCGGTTCTTCACATCCGCGCGGAAGTTCTCGACGATGATGTCTGCTTTTGCGACCATCTTCATGAAAATCTCATGACCCTCTTCTTTCTTGAGGTCTAGTGTCACGCTGCGTTTGTTGCGGTGTAGATTGAAGAAGTCCGGCTGCAGACGTTGTGTGTTTTGTCCCTTCATTCGCGGGTCTGCTTTGGCAGTGGCTTCTACTTTAATGACGTGAGCACCCCAGTCGGCCAGCATGCGCACGCAGGTTGGTCCGGCGCGAGCGCGGGTTAAGTCAAGGACTACAAGATCGGACATCGGTAGATCGTTGTTGGCCGCAGCTGCTTCCAATGGATTAGTCATGATAATTCTCCCTAGCATTTAATTTTTTGGAGCCTAACCCAAGCAGACATTGGTGCAAAGTAGCGTTGACCCCGTTAGACTGGTGCACAGAGATTGCTAAATTTCGAGCATACGGTCCTGGAAGCTGGTATTGGCTCTGGGAATCACTTAGTAGAAACTAAATTTGATACGGTGACATAAATAAGAAATTGAGATTGAATGTGCAAAATTCCATCATAACAATCGAAGAGGCCGCACTTTGGGCGACAACCTTATTTACAGCAATCAATCCGATCCATGATCAGATATCGGAACCCTTGAAGAAATTTATATACGATTATAAGGGTGATAGAGATGGTGAAATTGAGAGTGAAATTGCGGCGGGCGTTAAGGCTGGTTTGTTTGAAAGTAAGTTCGATTTCTTTGATCAGGATAATACTGCTGTTCGCGGGTTGAGAGAGTTTTGCACCGCTGCGGTTTTAGAGGTTGCAAAACATGTTAATGGTCAATTTTGGCAAGAAGACGGAAAATGCTCACTTGAGTTCCACGAAAGTTGGTTTCACATCACGAATCATGGCGGTCAGCATGAATTTCATTATCACTCGAACTGCTCGTGGTGCGGGATTTATTACTTAGAAATTGGTGACGCTACGATGGAAAATGGTTGTAATAGATTTTTTGATCCTCGCACTGCGGCGCATGGGTATAGTGACTACGGTACTGCCTACATCAGCGAGAATAGCCGTTTTAATACGACCCCTAAAAATGGGAATCTTGTCATCTTTCCTTCTTATCTATACCACTCGGCGGCACCTTATGAAGGTGCGCAAGACCGCATAGTGGTCTCCTTTAATTCCAGTATTCATCACGAACCGTGATCCGAAGGGTAGCGAAAACACGAGGCACAACCATTATCATTAGCATCCGCCTAGAGCACAGAAATGCAAGGTATGGTAACGTCGGATAGAAATCTGGTCATTAGGCGTAGTTTTCTACTAGGCTGATAAATGCCCACTTTTATGAAGTGGCGCCCATTAGCTGTTATCCGCTTACGCCCCGCTGTGACGTAATAATTCCGTATTCTTCAATTCGGCGGTTTTTCTCGAAATTGAACATGAGACGACGCGACTCTTCGGCGGCGTCTAAATCAATCGTATGCGTTACAACCTCGTCGTTAAGTGACTTGGTTTGGGCGGCGAATTGTCCGTTGGGATCGACAATAACGCTAGAGCCGACCATGGGCGAGCCGTCTTCGATGCCTGCCTTGGCAACGCTGACCACCCAATTCGCATTTTGATAGGCACCGGCTTGGACGGTGAGATTACTATGATAGGTGTAAAGTTCATGCTCGTCTGCGCCAGTATGGCGATTTACCGCTACCGAGTTGTAACCAATGACCGTTACTTCTGAACCTTTTAAGGCTAGAACGCGAAACGTCTCAGGCCAGCGCCGATCATTACATATGGCCATGCCAATTTTGGCACCTAAAGCTTCTACAACCGGGAAGCCGAGATTGCCAATTTCGAAATAGCGTTTTTCTAATTGCTGGCGCGCATATTCTGCCACTGGTGCCTTCGTCCCGGGTAGATGAATTTTTCGGTATTTCCCGACAATTTCGCCATTATTATCTACAAGAATGGCCGTGTTGAATCGTTTTTTTTGTCCTTCTTCTTCGGCTAGCTCCGCGTAACCCACATAAAATCCAACATTGAGTTTCCGTGCGGCATCGAAAAGCTTCTGTGTATTTGGGCTTGGCATTTCAGCCTCAAAATATTGATCGAGTTCTTCCTCATCGCTAATCTCATAACGCGGGAAAAATGTGGTGAAGGCTAGTTCTGGTAAGACTACCAATTGCGCGCCGTCCTTGGCCCCTTGTTCTACTAAATCGATCAAACGTTCGACGATAGATTCGCGGCTGTCGTTTGGCTGGTGTGGACCTGTTTGGGCGGCGGAGATGGTGATAGTTCTGGCCATGGGCATACTTTCCGTGAGTGGGTAGTGACGCGATCATTATCGGAAGTTACAATAGCAGCTTATTATATAAAATTTTAGTATGTGGGCGCAGGCTGATGTGCAAAAAAACCGCTTTCAGGATTGGGGTAACCTAGCGAGAGATATGAATGACGCTTGAATTCAAACCTATGGGTGCAGCTCTTGGCGCCGATGTTTTGGGGCTAGATGTAAACAACGTATCTGCAGATGACGCGGTTCGGTTACGCCAAGGGTTTTTGGATTTTCTAGTGTTGCGATTACGTGGGACTGATCTTGATGACGGTCGGTTTCTGAATTTTGCGCGTGTTTTTGGTGAGTTGGAATTATCGCCAAAGGCTATTTTTGATGGCGAAGGGTGGATCAAGGGTCATCCGGAACTAAGCCAAGTATCAAACAAGAAGGTAGCCGGGAAAAATATTGGCAGCCTCAGTAATGTCGAATTAGTTTGGCATACGGATATGTCCTATATTGAGACACCGCCAACTGCGAGCTTACTCTATGCGCTAGAGCTACCTTCGAGTGGCGGAGATACTAGCTTTCTAAATATGTATAGTGCTTATGAAACACTTCCCGGAGGTTTGAAAAAAATTGCCGAAAGCGGTTCTATTCGCCATGACGAACGCTATAATTCGTCAGGTGTAGTTCGTTCGGGGTATTCGAAAGAAAAGATTGAGGACTTGACCCAAGCACCGGGTGCACGCCACCCGATCGTGCGAACCCACCCGGAATCCGGTCGTCAAGCGCTGTTCTTGGGTCGACGACCCAATAGCTGGATAGTTGGTATGCCAGTTGATGAATCCGAAGAAGTGCTTGATGCCCTTTGGGCCCATGCGACTGCAAATTCAAACTTTACCTGGACGCAGAAGTGGCAGCTCGGAGATGTAATCATTTGGGATAATCGTTGTGCTATGCATAAGCGTGATTCGTTTGATGATGCCGAGGTTCGTCATATGCATCGGACGGTTATTAAGGGCGACAAGCCATTCTACCGTTCGGCGGCGGCTTAAATTATGACAGTCATTGTCACCTCTACCGGTGCTGCTTGTGGTGCTGATGTTTCCGGGTTCGATATTGCAGATTTTTCTGATCGTGAATTTGCGGTTATTAAGCAAGCGTTGCTCGATTATTTAGTGATACGGGTGCGCGGTCAAAAATTCGATGACGCCGTTCATCGAGCCTTCACGCAACGATTTGGCAAACTGGAATATTCCCCGACGACAAAGTTTAGCGGCAAGCCTTGGCTGCCAGATTTCCCCGAGATGAGCCAGATTACCAATAAAATGATAGATGGTAAGCCGATGGGTACGCTTGGCGATCGAGAGGCTTTTTGGCATACGGACATGTCTTATATTGAAGAGCCACCGCTGGGCAGCTTGCTACATGCATTCGAAGTGCCACCAAAGGGTGGCGATACCGAATTTCTGAATATGTACCGGGCGCTTGAGGAAATGCCCGCTGCGCTGCGGACTACTATTGAGCCGCTCCAGATCAAGCATGAGAGTATTCATTCGTCGGACGGCAGTTTGCGCAATGGCAAGAAAGAGCCGGAGAGTGGCGACGTGCGAGAAATGGAAGGGGTGAACCATTGTATTATAAGAACCCACCCAGAAACTGGTCGCGATGCACTTTTTTTAGGGCGACGCAACAATGCCTATGTAGTGGGTATGGCGTTGAGTGAAAGCGAAGCATTGCTTGATAAATTATGGGCTTATGTGGCGGGCCGTCGAGATTTGACTTGGCGGCAAGTATGGGAAGTGGATGACTTAATTATGTGGGACAATCGTTGTACTATGCATCGGCGTGACGCTTTCGATGGTGATAGATATATCCGTATGATGCACCGTACCGTTGTAAAGGGAGACCGCCCTTTTTATGGTGCTGCCATCTAATTGAAGGAACGTGAAACGTGGATGCAAAAATACATCTCGAGCGTCGACCGGCTATTTCTGGTAAACAGGTAGTGGATCCCGCAGCCTGGAAACCGCATGTTCTAGCTCAGACGGATGATTGGAAATACACTTTTAATAGCGGAGATATTGCTGAGATTTCGGCGGCGGTAGATGCTGTGCAGGCACAGGGTCTAGATCTAATTAATTTGAATCGGGATTCTTTTCCGCTCCCCACGGTTTCATCGATTCTAGGGCGTATTAAATCAGAACTACTCGACGGGAAGGGTGTGTTTTTAATGCACGGATTCCCGGTTGAAGAATGGTCTGTTGAGCGTGTCGCTATCGCTTATCTTGGTATGGGGCATTACATCGGTGAGCCGGTTTCGCAAAATGCTATGGGTCATATATTGGGCCATGTCAAAAGTCTCGGTGGCAGCTATTTTGATCCGAAGAACCGTGGCTATAATACCAGCGCAGGATTACCGTTTCATGCGGATTCTAGTGATATAACCGGACTTTTGTGCAAGCAGACTGCAAAGGCTGGAGGCTTGAGCCGTGTGGTGAGTACCGTCGAACTCCACAATGTGATGACCGAAAGACGACCAGAGCTGGCGGCTGAGTTGGCAAAACCGATTTATCGAGACCGCCGAAATGAAGTGCCGGAAGGCAAATTGCCATATTATAAATTGCCGGTGTTTAATTATTGTGAGGGTCATCTTTCTGTAAGTATGTCGCGAGGCTATATCGAGTCCGCACAACGCTTCGAAGAGTTGCCTCGGTTTTCGCCGCAATTACGCGCCGCCCTTAATATGATTGATGAGCTTAATGAAGAACTCGCCTTTGATATGGAATTGCAGGTGGGTGACATTCAATGGGTCCACAATCATGTGACCTCTCATTCGCGTACCGAATATTTTGATTGGGAAAAGCAAGAAAAACGACGGCACTTGTTTAGGTTGTGGTTATCTACGCCAGATGGTCGTCCTCTGCCTCAAGAATATGGCGAACGCTTCCATAGCCTAGAGGCGGGTCAGAGGCCCGTTGGGGGGATTTTGGTGCCGGGTACTAAGTTAATCGCACCCTTGGACGCCTAAGGACTTCTATTTCGAGCTTATCATTGGATTTGTGACTGTTTCTGATCCTATTTTTTCGGCATATATTGGAAATAGATACTTGTTGTGGAGAGCGTCGGCGTACTGGGGCTTCACTATAGTACCATACTAATTTTTAGGAGCATCAAGTTGGTAGGTATTGCCTTGGCCTTGTCTAGGCTTGTTGCTTCTTTGCGGAGTCCGCCTCTCTGGGCACGATAGGGAAACTGCTATTGGGGTAAAGACCAAGCTTTGCCAATGAGTTGGTTTAACTACAAAAGGAGATGCGTAATGACATTCAAACTCTGGGGCCGCCCTACATCGGCCCGAACGGAAAAAGTGATGCTGGCTCTGGCTGAGCTAAACATTGAACATGACTATATTTTGTCTAGCGCAACAATGGGTCCGGACGGATCTGTTACAAAAGGGGGCAAAGCGTTTGGTATCGTGGATACACCGGAATATCTTGCTATGAATCCGAACGGCACGGTGCCAACTATAAATGATAATGGCTATGTGCTCTGGGAGTCGAATGCCATTATTCAGTATCTTGGTATGAAGTACGACCCTGGCTTATTTTATGACAATGATATCGAGACATATGGATCCGCCGCGCGCTGGCTCATGTGGGAAAATAATCAATTGATTCCACCAATGCATGAATTGGTTATGCATCTCGTTCGTCTGCCGGAAGATCAGCGCGACACGCGCGAGGCGGAAAAGGCTCGGCAAAAACTGATTAAGGAATTTACTATCATTGAAGAGCAATTGGGGAAGACTGAATATATTGCCGCAAATCGTTGGACCATGGGCGATATTCCACTCACCATTCGATGCCATCGGTGGCATTTATTTGATATTGAGCGCCCTGATATGCCGAACCTACGCCGTTATTATTCAGCGGTTCAGAAACGTCCATCTTTTCAAAGCATCGCTGATCCTGCGATGCATGTCGAAGGTTAGGCGGTAGGACCGTCGCCAGCGACGGTCGTGCGGTGCAGGATTCTTTTGTATTTGGTGCCGTCCCAAGGCCGTCCACGATGCAGTACGGCCCGGTTATCCCAAATTGTCAGGTCGCCGTCATTCCATTTGTGGGCATAGACGAATTCATCCTGGGTTATATGACCCATCAACTCCTTTAAGAGTGCTGCGCCGTCTTCCTTGGACATACCCTCGATTTCGCCTGCATGCCCACCGGTGTAAAGCGCTTTGCGGCCATTCACAGGATTAGAGCGAATGATAGCCTGGCGGACAGGCGGTAAGTTTTTTTTCTGCCAATCGTTTAATTTACCGCCGACCATTCTGCGCGTGTTGGCGAAAGCATGAATGGCAATTTTATCGTCGAGAAAATCTTTCATGCCCTGGTCGAGTGCATCATAGGCGGCGCGAAGGCAGGCGAATTCGGTTTCACCACCTTCTGGCGGCAATATCCGCGCATGCAGCATGGAACACAGAGATGGGACCGGTTTAAAGGAACTATCCGTATGCCAGATCATGTTGGCAGATTGATAGATCATGCGGTCGTCGTCTGGGGGGATAAGCGAACCATCCGGTTCTTCGTTATGCATGCGTGATATATGTTGTGGGTTACTATCGTTGGCCAAATGTGGCGCCATCATCTCTAAAGGACCGTAACGCCTGGAAAACTCCATCTGGCGTTCATCATCCAGGTCTTGGGATGGTAACACTATTACTGAATATTCCTCAAATGCGGTGCGAAGCGCATTGAAGTCATCATCAGATACACCGGTTGCGATATCAATCCCTTCAACGCGGGCGGCAAAGTGCGAGTGCAGTTTCGTGACTTTAATCGTCATAGTGTCTTGTTTCCTTAGTAGTGTGGGTAGTGTATTTAGCCAACTGTACTGAAATGAACCCGGCAATAGCTGCAAAAAAACAAAAGAACATAGTGTAGACGGTAGCAATAGAAGTGATGGGCTCGAAAAGCATCAGCATGAACCCAATAGTGAGACTAATCAGTGCACCTATCATTGCATCGCGTTTCCCTTTTTGTTGTCCGCATAGCAGGAACCATCCACCCCGCCCAAAGAACAAAAATGGAATCGAAATGGAGGAGCTGTAAATTAACGGCCGCAAAAAACCATCACTGACAAAGAACGTCAAATGGAGTAGCCAAACAGATTGCATGAGCAACAGTAGTGCTGCGAAGAAACAAGCCCAAGGGGCAACGCGTACGAACGACATGAGTATCCTAGTCGGCATTTTTTTATCAGCATCCACTATGCCATAGTAGATGGTAAAATTGAAAAGGGGAGAATGATGGGGGAACTTGACGGTAAGATTGTCGCTTTGACGGGCGGTAGTAAGGGCATTGGGCGCGCCTCAGTAGAGTTGTTTGCCATGGAAGGCGCAACGATTGCCATGTGCGGGCGTACCAAGGAACCGCTGGATCAGGCGGCTGACGAACTGCGTGAGAAGCATGGTGTCAAGGTACTACCTGTTATCGCCGATATTATGGATCGCCACTCTGTAGATACCTTTACCAACCAAGTGGGTGAAAAATTTGGTCGGATCGACATTTTGGTCAACAATGCAGGTGAATCCGAGCAGCATAAAAGTGACAAGATTGTTCGTCCGGTTCTATCGGAAGATCCGGTTGGAGCGGAAGATCTGCCTCCCAGTCGATTTGCGGATATGGATGAGGCGGAGTTTCAGCTTGCCTTTGATCGTAAATTTTTTGGCATGTTACGGGTAACTCAGGCAGCATTACCTTGGCTCAGAAAATCTGAGGCAGGCAGCATTGTTAACGTTACATCGACTAAAGGAATTCAGCCGGGACCGCGTATAGCCACTTCGGCTATTGCCTGGGCGGCTTGTATGAATTGGACGCAGGGATTGTCGTTGGAACTGGGTCCGGAAAATATTCGCATCAATATTGTGTCGGTAGGAGGTATCGTAACACCAAATTTAATGAATGCTTATGAGCGTTGGGGTAAGGGTATCTCGGAAGAAGAATATTTCCGTCCGCGCACTCAAAATGTTCCCTTGCAACGTCTTGGTACGGCGGAAGAAGTAGCCAATGCGATCTATTTTTTGGCGTCTCCGCGAGGGGCTTACGTTTCGGGCCAATGTATTGCAACGGACGGCGGCGGCGTGCGGGTCATTTAGTCTTGTGCGTAGTGTGATTTGGCGGATGGCTTGGCATCTGTTGTACATCAAGCACGGGAGAGCATGCTTAGGGTGCTCTTGTAAGTGAACTACACCATCTTACCCAAGCAATTCAATAGTGATACAGTTTTGCATCTCATCAGAGGGAGGCTATTCAATGGAAGTTTATGACCCATCCGGTTCGACGGAAATTACTGAGTTGCACGCGCCGCGCTTGGAAACTCTTAATGGCAAGAAGATCGCTCTTTTATCGAATGATTCCTGGCAGGCACATCGCACGTTGCCGCTTGTAGGCAAAATGATCAAAGCTGACTATCCAACGGCGGAAATTTTATCGTATGAAGAATTTCCTATCGGAAATGCGGTGATTGATGCCGATGCAACTGTAGTACGCGCTAAGGAATTGGGTGTGGACGCAGTTATTGTCGGAAACGCTGCCTGAGGAAATTGCTCAACAGCATGCGGCCGTGCTGCCGCTCGATTAGAATCTGCAGGCATTCCAACTGTTATTTTGACCCGCGAAGATTTTGTGGGTGTCGTTAAAAACGCTGTCGCCGGTCTTGGTTTTGATCAAGATGCGCCGATGGTGACTTTTCCGATAGATGTTTTTCTTATTGAGAGCGATTTGACGCCGGTGGAAAGCGGCAAACAAGAATTCATCGATGGGTTGCTTGATTGGAAACCTGTCGCTGATACCAAGGGAATTCGTAACGCGGAGATGATAGACTTGGATGTCGACGATTACGAAAGTGCGGTGGTTAAAACAAACAATCTTTTCCTTTCTAATTTATGGGCAGATGGATTGCCAATTATTCCACCAACCGCAGAAAAAATTGACTGGGTACTTCAAGGGACTGACCGGCCCCGTGACGAGCAAATTGGCAAGTTCATGCCGCGTGGCGGAATCGTGACTGTGGAAACCTGTGCGATATCTCTTGCCATGGCCGGTGGGCGACCGGAATATTTACCGGTTCTCTTGGCCGCTGTTGAAACCATACTTCATCCTGAGATGGATCACGATAAGTGGCAATCTACTTCTGGTATGACGATCCCGGTAATTGTCGTCAACGGTCCAATTGCTAAGGATATTCGCATAAATTCCGGTTTTGGTTTGATGGGACCAAATCCACAAGCACCGGCGGGCGGCACTATCGGTCGTGCTATTCGGCTAATGCAACAAAATGTGGGTGGTGCATTGCCCGGTACGGGTACCATGGCGATATTTGGTGCTATGCGCTTCACGAATGCGGTAATTGCGGAAGCGGAAGATATGCTCCCCGAAGGCTGGGAGCCGCATGCCACAGAATGGCACGGTATCGAACGAGGGACGAATTCAGTCTCTGTATTCGTTGCCACGGGCGGCTCCAATATAATCCGTCGTGGCACAGGCAAGGAAACCCTAGAGGTGGAAGCGGAAGACAGTCTCCGTCGTGTTGCTACTTATATGAAAACCGCTAATCCGCATTATATTCGCGGTTGGACCGATGGTTGTGCAGGGGCGGTTATTATTTCACCGGTGGTTGCCAACCAATTGGCGCAATTAGGCTGGACTAAAAAGAAGGTTCGTGAGTTTCTTTGGGAGCACACTAAGGTCGATAAGAAAACCGTCATTGATTCCGGTCTAGAACAGTGGATCAGAGCGTCAACTGATCCAGTAGCACAAGCAGCCGATATTGATCCTTGGCCCATCTCAAGAAGGTCAGACGGTATAATGTTGTTAGTCGCAGGTGGTGCACATCCGACTCATAACTTCTGGCTCCAAGGAAACGCATTGACTGTTGGGAAATGTTTGGTGGAAACACCAAGCCGCTGGAAAGGTCTATTAGAACAGGCAGATCGAGATATTGGTTGCGCCGACGATTTGTGTGTTATTTAGCCTTTCTTTGACCGCCTGAGTGTTCGTTGATAGGGTCCCAGGATATAAATTCGAGGAGATCTATGATGACTAACTTGGATGTTTTCGATCCGACAGGTGCGATTGAAATCACGCAGCTTCATGCGCCTCGCTTGGATGGGCTTGATGGTAAGCGCGTCGGCATTATTTCCAATGACGAGTGGCAAGCGCATCGCACCTTGCCTTTGGTGACTGAATTTTTGCAGCGGAAATTTCCTGCTGTAGAAATTATTCCCCAAGACCAGTTTCCTTTTGGCAATGATGAGATTGACTCAGACAATACGGTAACGGCGGCCAGAGCTAATGAGGTCGATGCCGTTATTATGGGAAATGCTGCTTGAGGCCGTTGCGCCACTGCATGCGGCCGTGCTGTCGCTAGGCTGGAAACAGCTGGAATTCCTACCGTATTGCTAACTCGGGACGATTTTACCGGCGTAGTCAAGAATGCCATGTCTGGCCTTGGTTTTGATACGGATGCCTCCATGGTGACATTTCCCATCGACCTGTTTATGGCTGAGAGTGACCTTACGCTTTTGGAAACACAAGGGTCTGAATTTGCCGAAGGGTTGATCGATTGGAAGCCTGTGGCGTCGGAGATCGGATTACGTAATGCCCCAATGATAACTATTCCCGGGAGAGATTACGAAGATGCAACGAACCAACTCCATAACTGGTTTTTAATGAACTCATGGGGCGATGGGTTACCGATTAATCCGCCAACCAAAAAGCGCGTCTCTTGGATCTTAGAAGGTACGGACCGACCGAGCGATCATGTGGTGGGCAAGCTGATGCCTCGCGGTGGTATAGTGACGGTGGAAACTGCCGCAGTTTCGCTTTCTATGGCGGGTGGTCGGCCGGAGTATTTGCCGGTACTTCTTGCGGCAATTGATGCTATTTTAGATCCCGGTTTGAATCATGCCTTTTGGCAGGCTTCATCAGGTAGCCAGTTTCCGGTGGTGATCGTTAATGGGCCAATCGCTAAACAGATTAGACTTAACTCAGGTTTTGGGCTTTTGGGACCTGATCCGCAACGGCCTGCTGGTTTGGCGATTGGGCGGGCTATTCGCTTGCTTCAACAAAATGTTGGTGGTGCGATTCCTGGAGTTGGAACGATGGCAATATTTGGGCACATGCGTGCAACAAATGTGGTTTTTGCCGAAGATGAAGATAATTTGCCTCCAGGGTGGAATGCCTATGCCAGTGAGCGACATGGATTTGAGCCCAGCACCAACGCGGTATCCGTCATTGCTTGCTCTGGGGGGATGAACATCATGCGCCGCGGTACGGGCAAGGAGACGGCGGATGAGGAAATCGAGCAAAGTCTAAATCGAGTTGCGCGTTATTTGTCGCAACCCACCTTTCATTATCTTGCGGGCTATGAACAGGGTACACCAGGTGTTTTGATGATGTCCGGCTCTTTGGCGCAACGGTTTGCGGATTTGGGGTGGAATAAAGAGCTTATCAAGAAGGCCTTATGGGATCGTACGAAGATTCCTCACGTGGATCTTGAAAAATGTGGTTTGTCGCAATGGCTGGAAATGGATACAAGAGCAGCTGTCACGGCTTCCTTAAGGGAAGATCCATGGCCCATAAGTGCGAGTGCGAATAATCTTGCTTTTGTGGTCGCTGGCGGTGGACATCCCACTCATAATTTCTGGTTCCAAGCCAACTCACCGCGTGTGGTGGGCCGCCAGATTGAAACACCGAATAATATGTCTGCTTTGCTTGAGCGCGCAGATCAAGATCTTGGATGTGGCACGGATGTTTGCTTGATTTAGGAACATATAAAGCGTCGGGATTTATTATATTGGCAAGTTCGAAATTGTTTTAAGCGGATCCCGGAGACAAGAGCGAACCCGAACCTCAGTATCATGAAATCATGTCTATCTTCTCAGTGCCATCGGCTTATTGCCTTATTATGCACACGCTCTGTAGACTGAACTCATCTTAGCGGGTTACATCTCTCTTAACCATTTCGGGAGGAAGTCGTGACCAATAAAATAATATTAGAAGTTGTTGACCAGAGGCCGTTTGCGGGCGGTCATGAATTTGGTGCAATAGGTGCTTATGAGCGCTTGCGGGGCTGGGCACATCATGCGGTGGATCCAAAAGCGCCAGGGCAAGTGGATGTCACAGATATCGACAATGCTCGGGTCAATGCAGAAGGATTGGTGGAATTTTCTGCCGAATTTTACATAGTCCGTCCAGTCGATCCGACAAAGGGCAATAACCGGTTATTTTACGATTATGGAAATCGTGGCAATATTCGAGCCTTCCAATTTTTTAACGACGCTCCCCATTCCAATGATCCTTTGTCCTTAAAGGAAGCAGGCAATGGCTATTTGATGAAACGGGGTTACTGCTTCATGTGGAGTGCATGGCAAGGCGACTTGTTGCCGGGAGATGACCGAGTGACAATGAAACTGCCGATCGCGACTAATGGAGGCTCATCGATCACGGGTAAGGTTCGCCAGGAATATATTCCTGCCTCTCCCACCGACTGCTTTGCATTATCCGGTCGTGCGGCAACGCGCAGTCATCCAACCGTTTCGCGTGATACATCTAAAGCGCAGCTAACCAAACGCCGTTATGCAGAGGATGAACGTATTTCGATTCCGGCGGAGCAGTGGGAGTTTGCTCAAGTGGTAAGCGGTTTGGGTATGTCCGGTGAAGTGACGCGTGGATCCAGTGAGATGGCCATTTTACCCTCGGACGAATTCATTTATTTACATGGTGGCTTTCAACCGGGCTGGATTTACGAACTGGTTTACAATGGCAAGGACCCGCTTGTGATGGGGCTAGGCCATGTCGCGGTGCGTGACCTCGTCAGTTTCCTAAAATTTGGTACCAAAGATGCGGCCGGGAACAATAATCCGCTGGGATCCATAGAAAAAGCCTATGCGTGGGGGCGCTCTCAGACCGGTCGTTGTATTCGTGATTTCATTTATCGTGGGTTTAACGGAGATACTGATGGCCGCCGCGTGTTTGATGGTATGATGCCCCATGTGTCCGGTGGCGGTCGTATGTGGCTGAACCACCGCTTTGCTAACGCGGTCTCAATGGCTGGTCAGCAATATGAAGATCACTATATTTATGCTGACCGATTTCCATTCTCCTATGCAGAATGCACCGATCATTTGACGGGGAAATCGGATGCAATTTTAAAGCGCCCTAATACGGATCCACTAGTCATGCATACACAGACAGCGACTGAATATTGGCAGCGGCGTGGGTCCTTGGTGCATACTGACACGCAGGGTAATGATCTTGAGCAGCCTGATACGGTGCGGGTCTTCTTGTGGTCGAGTTCGCAACATAATGCCCCACCTATCGATGGTGCGCCCGATGTTGGTATTTGCCAGAATTATTCGAATATCGTTACCACCTCTATGCTTTTCCGTGCCATGTTAGATGCTATGGATGCATGGGCGACTGATGGTATCGCGCCTCCAGATTCTCGGATCCCTACACGAAAAGAAGGTACTCTCGTTTCTTACGAGGATTGGAAAAAGAAGTTCCCTGCAATTCCTGGTACGATGATCCCAACGGGACCTGCAAGTTTGAAGTTACTTGATCATGGGCCTGATGCAGATAACGGGATCTTTTCAAAAGAACCTCCAGAAGTGATTGAAGCGGAAGGCTATACAATTCTCATTCCGTCCTGCGATGAAGATGGCAATGATGTGCCTGGTGTGCGAGCGCCTATGGTGCAGGCGCCCATGGGCACCTATGTCGGCTGGAACCTGCGTGCACGCGGTTTTGGACACGGCGCCACCTACGAATTCAATGGAAGCTATATTCCCTTTGCAGACTCGCCTGAAGAGCGTGACTTTATTTCGGACCCAAGACCCTCGGTTCTGGATAGATATGCCACGCAGAAAGATTATTCTGCAGCTATTGAAGCCGCCTGCCGACGATTAATTGCTGAGAGGCTTATGTTAGAAGAGGACATCCAACAGGCCTTGGCAACGGCGGATGATTGGGGCCGCCCACGACATGTTACGGGCTTATAGCGATAGTGATTAATGCGGAAAAAGGTAGAGAGATGTTTGAAGCACCAGGAATCTCTCGGCACTTTTTTATTCTCCCAAAGACTTCCAATTGTTCAGCAAAGTGCCTCTATATTTTGGGATGTCACTATTGACGCTACAGCCGGTCAAGCTATGCTGCGCAGCAGAATGCTGGTCTAATATTATTTAAAAAGTATAGAAGAGCGTCCCACGGTTGGATGCGACAGGACAAAATTCGGTGAAATTAGAAAATTCCTTCGATGTGGCAGCACCGCCATCTGAGGCCTGGGCAGTATTGGTTGATGTTCAAAGGGTTGCGCCATGCGTGCCGGGTGCCACTTTGACAGAAAAGATTGAAGATAATGCCTATAAGGGTTCCATGAAGGTGAAACTCGGCCCGGTAAGCTTACTATTCGAGGGTGAGGCAAAGTTCGTTGAGCGAGATGATGCAAACTTTTGCGCCCGCATAAAAGCCGAGGGGCGTGAATCAAAAGGCCGCGGTGGTGCGCAGGCTGATGTGGATTTTTTATTAGTGGGAAGCCGAGAGGGCTCCGCAGTTACGATTATTACTGATTTAACGCTCAATGGTCCAGTTGCCCAATACGGTCGGAGCCAAGGTATAATTGCTTCTGTCGCGGAAGAAATGGTAACGCGGTTTGCCGATTGTTTGCGGGACAAAGTATTGACCCAGAATGACGGAGTAGGTGTTTCGGTCTCCCCTAAAGCTCCTATGCAAGAACAAAGCACTACCACTTCTGGCATGAATATCCTGTTCGGTGCGCTGAAACGATGGGTAAAAGAACTCTTTAGTAGAGGATTGTAGAAGTGAAGCCACCAGTCTTTACCTATCATAGACCGACAAGCCTGTCTGAGGCTCTCGACATGCTTGCCGAATTTGAGGATGCAAAAATTCTGGCTGGCGGCCAATCGCTGATGCCAATGATGAACTTTCGATATGTGATGCCGGAGCATGTCATCGATATAAACCGCATACCGGAAATCGCACAAATCGAAGAAACCGGTGAGGGCATAAAATTTGGGGCCATGGTGCGCCACAATCAAGCTAAGAATTCTAAGGGTGTGGTAGCAAGATGTCCCTTGATTTCCCATGGTTTGGAATTCGTAGCTCATATTCAAATTAGAAATCGCGGCACCATTGGTGGTTCGGTTGCCCATTTAGATCCGTCTGCGGAGTGGCCAGGTTTGTTGGCAGCGCATGACGCCGTGATGCATGTCCAAAGCAAAGGCGCTAACCGAGATGTGCCTATCGCTGAGTGGTCCCTAGGATACATGACGCCCAACATCGAGGAAGGTGAAATGCTGACAGGTGTTTCGGTGACGGCTTGGCCTGCAGGACATAGTTACGGGTTTGCTGAACTTGCGCGACGTAAGGGTGACTTTGCGTTAGCGGGTGCGGCGGTGCTTTTGAATTTCGCAGGCGATAAAATCGATCGAGCGGCTATTGCCCTGATAGGCGTTGACACCGGCCCGGTCCGTCTTCCGGATGCAGAATCACTTTTAAAGGATGAATGTTGGTCTGACGCGTTGCTTGAAGAGGCTGCAAATAAGGCCAGTGTTGTTTCCGGACTCGACGATGTCCATGCCACGGCGGCTTATAGGCAGAAAATTGCAGTCGTCATGGTGCGACGGGCGTTGGAGCAGGCTGTAGCGCGATACAACGGCGAGGCGATGGCAGCATGAGTGATCGGCACAAAATTACTGTTAACGTGAATGGAAAACCCTTCAACAGAGAAGTAGAAGGTCGGCACACGCTAGCGGATTTTTTGCGCCATGGACTGGAATTGACGGGTACGCACCTTGGGTGCGAGCACGGCGTTTGTGGCGCCTGCACCGTATTGGTGGACGGCAAAACCGCTCGCGGTTGTCTGATGTTAGCGGTTCAAGCAGATGGGTCTGAAGTAATAACGGTGGAAGGTTTAGCGAAAGATGGTGCGCTTAATTCGCTGCAACAAGCCTTTATGGATAATCACGCATTACAATGTGGATTTTGCACACCTGGAATGTTGATGACATTAACCGAGCTTCTGACGGACAACCCGAACCCAAATGAGCAGGAAGTACGTGAGGCAATTTCAGGAAATATATGCCGTTGTACGGGCTATCAGGGGATCGTAAATGCCGCTTTAGCCGCAGCGGGCAAACAGGACGGTTGAAAGATCTTTTCAAGGGGGAGTCGGTTATGACTGACGACAGACTAATTTTCGAGGAAAAAGCGCCTTATCTAAACATTACGGTCAATAGACCCGATGAGGGTAATAAGTTTTTAGATGGGATGTTGGTTGATTTGGCCGATAGGATCAATGAAGCAACCGAGCAGGGGGGCTTTAACGGCATAGTGTTGCGTGGTGTAGGTAAAGATTTTAGCCATGGCCGCGAGCAAAAAATTGGCGCCGATGGACCACCTTCAAATGCTTATGATGCGCGCACCCGTTTTATGGATAAAATTCTAAATGTGTATGCTGCGTTTCGTGCATTTCCATCACCTATTATTACGGTTGTCCAGGGTAAGGCGCTCGGTTTTGCTTGCGCGCTAGTAGCAGGCTCAGATATTGCCTTTGCTAGCACAAACGCAACTTTTGCTCTGCCGGAAATGCATCACGGTACCCCACCTACCTTGGCGATTTCAGCCCATACAAAAGTCGCAGCGAAGACTATTGCGCACCTGGTTTATTCGGCGGAAGAAATTGACGCCCACCATGCTTTAGCGTCAGGGCTTATAAGTCGCATCGTTGAGTTGGATCAATTGGATGCAACGGTAGAGCGTTTTCTCGAAACTTTGGCTGGTTTTGACCAAGTGGATATCGCGACAGTGAAGAAATATATTGCTACCAGCCCGGGACTGCCGCCTGATATCGCTTCCGACCTCGCGGGTTACACTATGGCGACAATAAAGTCGCGCCATAATAGCTACAAATAGCAGTAGTCGGTAAATGCCTTCCTTCGGATCATCTGCAAAGCGTGTCGAGGACCCTGTTCTTCTTAAGGGCGAGGGTCAATTTACTGACGATATCCATATGCCCGGCGCACTTTATTCCGTGATGCTAAGAAGCCCATTCGCTCACGCACGAATCAAATCCATCGACACATCCGAAGCGTTGGCAATGGAGGGTGTTCATCTGGTCCTCATCAATGCGGATTTGGAAAGAGAGTACAATACGACGCAACTGCCATTAATGGTGCCCAATCCGCTTATCAGCAAGCCGCTAACTCCTTACATATTGGCTAAGGAAGCGGTGAGATATGTGGGGGAGCCCATAGCCTTAATCGTAGCTGATGATCGATATATCGCTGAAGATGCGCTCGAGCGCGTGTTTGTTGATTTTGATCCACTGCCGGTGGCGGCAGATTTTCGTGACGCTGCGAAAGAGGGCACGCCGACGGCCCATGAAGAAATCGATGACAATATCTGTGCGGAATTTACGCAGGCTTTCGGGGATGCGGAAAGCGTTTTCACAAATGCGCCTCATGTTTTCAAAGATACCTTCTTTCAGCATAGGGGCGCAGCTCATCCATTGGAAACCCGAGCTATGATGGCGCATTACGATCCTGTTACCGATCATATGACATTCTATGCAGCAAGCCAGTCACCGCATCGAGTTAGGGAGATCTACGCTAAACTACGCGGCATCGACGACAATCAAGTGCGCGTGCTGGTGCCGGATATAGGTGGCGGATTTGGGGCCAAGGGCCAAACCTATCCCGAGTATTTTTCAGTTGCGGCTGCGTCTCGACATTTAAAGCGTCCGGTCAAGTATATGGAGGATCGCCGCGAAAACTTCACCGCGACTCATCACGAGCGTGATCAATTGTGGGATGCAGAAATCGCGTTCGATGAGGATGGTACGTTGCTTGGTTTTCGAGGCACCATGCTGCACGACGCTGGCGCATATGTACCATGGGGTATCATCACACCGTTTATAGCCGCATCCACCGTGCCCGGTCCGTATTTACTGCCGGTTTATGAAATGAAAGTAACTTGCGTGCTCACTAACAAGGTTGCGGTGACGCCGGTACGCGGCGCAGGTCGTCCACAGGCTGCCTTCACTATGGAGCGCATGATGGATTTAGCAGCACGCGAGCTGGGCTGGGATCCGGCGGAGTTGCGGCGTAAGAATTATATTCCTGCTGATAAAATGCCCTATCCTATGGGGCTAATTTTTCGTGATGGTAGCCCGATCACCTATGACAGCGGCGACTACCCTGGCTGCCATGATAAGGCGATGGCATTGTCCGGCTATTCGGATTTCAAGAAGCGTCAGGCTAAAGCCCTTGAAGAAGGACGCTACATTGGGATCGGCATTGGATCTTATGTAGAAGGAACCGGATTAGGCCCATTTGAAGGCGCAAATGTGCGCGTCTCACCAAGCGGAAAAGTGACGGTCCATTACGGCGCTTCGGCGCAAGGCCAAGGCCATCAAACGGTATTTGCTCAAATTGCCTCAGACCAGTTGGGTGTGCCGTTAGAAGATGTAAAGGTTGTAGGCGGCGATTCCCAGGGTTGTCCGTATGGCATTGGCACTTTCGCCAGTCGTGCAATTGTCAATGCTGGTAATGCGGTTTTTGTAGCGTCTGGTAATGTTAGGGAAAAAATATTGAAAGCAGCCTCTCACATGATGGAGGCAGCAGAGGAGGATTTGGAACTCGCTGATGGTAGGGTTGCCGTCAAGGGTGTGCCGGATTTGAGCAAGACACTCGGTGAGGTGGCCGAATTCGTTAATGGCAAGCCGGGCTTTACCTTGCCGGACGACTTGGAGCCGGGCTTGCAAGACCTAAGCTATTTCACTCCTAAACAAGCGGTTTACGCTAATGGCACTCACCTTGCTGAGGTCGAGGTAGATATCGAGACAGGCTATGTGAAGGTGCTAAAATACTGGACCGGTCATGATTGTGGTATGTTGATTAATCCGATGACAGTGGAGGGCCAGGTCTTGGGTGGGGTGGCACACGGGCTTGGTAATGCGTTGTTCGAGAGGATGCTCTATGACGAAAACGCGCAGCCGATGACGGTAAACTACGGTGAATACCTTATCCCACTTGCTACTGACATGCCCCATGTGGAGCAGGTGCATCAAGAAACGCCAACACCACAAAACCCGCTTGGTGTCAAAGGAGCCGGTGAGGGAGGCACCATTCCAGCTATTGCGGCTATTATTGGCGCAATCGATAATGCGCTGGAACCATTCGGCGTGCGAATTTCTGAAGCGCCCATTACACCGCCTCGGTTGCTTGAATTAATTGAAGCGGCCAAATCAAAATAAGGGAACACCGTTATGGACCTCGGTATCAAAGGAAAGCGAGCCCTCGTGATGGGGTCAAGTTATGGTATGGGCAATGGCGTTGCGCGCGCGTTGGCTGCGGAAGGAGTGGATATTGTTCTGACCGCTCGAAACCAGGAAACCCTGGATGCAGAAGCTACAGATATGTCCGATAAATTTGGAGTACGGGTGGAGGCAAAAGCGTGCGACTTGCTGAAAAGTGGTGACCTCGAGAACCTTCTCGATTTTGCCTACGATAAAATGGGCGGCATCGATATTCAGTTTAACAATTGCGGTGGTCCCCCGCGTCTACTTCCGTCGGAAGCAGATGAAAAACTGTGGCACGATTGGTTCGACGTTATAGTTATGTCGGCGGTCAAAGCGACCGGCGCCGCGCTGCCGGGTATGAAGGAAAACGGCTGGGGCCGAGTACTCACCATGACTTCTTCCAATGTCTATAACGCAGCGATCACTAATGTGCTGTCTAGTTCGTTCCGTATGGCGCTGGTCGGATGGTCAAAGGCGTTGTGCAAGGAAGTTGCAAAGGATGGGATTACCGTAAATTGCCTAGTGCCCGGTCGTATTTATACTGACCGCGTGAAGGCTGGTGATGAGGTGCGTGCTAAACATCTAGGCATCACGCCAGAGGAGGCGCGTAAACAAATGATCAAGTCTGCTCCTATGGGGCGGGATGGTACAGTTGAGGAAATGGGTGCCGTGGCGGTGATGCTGTGTGGCAATCCAGCGGGCTATATAAACGGTTCCGTTATCCGCGCTGATGGAGGACGTGTCGGCGTAAACTTCTAGGCTGGGTTTGCTCAATGAAATAATTCAAGTCTATGCATAAAGTTGAAGACCTATGTGGTGGCCATAAAACTTCCGTCAAACACGTATGTTGATTAGGAGCATACTTGATGTGTTCCAGCCGTTGTTTGCTGAGTGGATCAAACTACTGGATCACGAACAAACGGATAGAGCGGTCCAAAATCCCCAATCAGGCTCATATGGGCGACCAATCCTGTTTTTGGCTTCCAGACGTAAACCGGACAACCAGATGGCTCGAGGCTGAAGCCTTCGGATGAACCTGGGGTTAGTGGCATTGGTAGTTGGTAGGCGACGCTTGGTGCAATGGAGGCAACGGTGCCAGCCCATTGAACTTGGATATGTCTATGCAAGTGGCCGCACGCAATCCAGACGATTTGGGGATGTTGCTTTACCAACGCCTCTAACGCTTCTGCATTTTTGAAAGAATGTCTATCTAAAAAGTCGATGCCGGTCAGAAATGGTGGGTGATGCATACAGATAAAGGTGGGCTTGCCGGGGGCTTCGGCAAGTCGATCGGACAGCCATCCGAGGCGCGTGTCGCAGATCTCTCCACCGTTTCTGCCTTCAATCAGCGTATCTAATGCGATCAATCGGAGTGGAAAGTCATCGATGACATATTGTAGGAAAGTACCTTCTCGGGGGAGGTAGCCTTTATCAGCGAACGTATCGCGAATCAAAGCACGGTCATCATGGTTCCCGGTGATCACATAGTAGGGTGCTTTTAGTCGTTCGAGCTTATTACGGAAGTATCCATAATTTTGACGGACGGCTTTTTGCACCAGATCGCCCGTCGCAAGCACGATATCAGGTGATCGAGTCCAGCTATTGATATGATCTATGGCCGCATTAAGTGCCGCGTCGGTATCAACCTTCTGCTTTAATAAAATACCATCATCGCGCAGATGCATATCAGATATTTGTGCGATGACCACGGTTTGTGAATCAGAACCTATTGGGCTCGTAGACTTTTTCATTAGATTTTACCGGCGTGGTCGCTGGAAGCTGCAGCTATTTCAACGATGCATAATAATCTTGCAGAATTTTTACAACCTCTGGGCGGCTAAATTCAGCGGGAATATCTTCGCCCTTGATAAGCATTTCACGTTGCATCGTTCCGGATATGTTGACGCGATATTTGTCGTCGTGCGGACAAGTTTTATCTGTAGCCATGCCATAGCATTTCTTACAGTAGAAAGTTATGCCGATTTTCAAAGGTTTTGTGATGAGTGCCCCATCCCAGAGGGTGTCAAAAACATGCTGGGCATCAAACGGCCCGTAGTAGTCGCCGACGCCTGCGTGATCACGGCCCACTATTAAATATGCACAGCCAAAGTTTTGTCGGATTAGTGCATGAAATAGCGCCTCTCTAGGACCTGCATAGCGCATTTCGATTGGATAGCCTGCTTGGACGGCGGTGTCTTCGACGAAGTAATTGTCGATCATCGCAGCGATAGCTTTGGTGCGCGTTTCCGCTGGAATATCACCCTCTTTTAATTTCCCGAGAACTTGGTGAATAAAAACACCGTCGGTCACTTCGAGAGCAATTTTTACAAGATGTTCATGACTGCGATGCATGGGATTACGAGTTTGGAACGCAGTGACCTTTGACCAACCCATTTTTTCAAAAAGGTCGCGCGACTCCTTGGGGCGTAAATACAGATCTTTATACAAATTTGGCATTACGCCTTCGTTGAAAACAACCACAGGGCCAGAGAGATTGACGCCTCGTTGCCCTAAAACCTTAGCGACGCCAGGGTGATCTTTGTCCGTCGTACCAAAAACATTCTGGCATTCAAACTCGTGGTCAATAGTATATTTCTCGGTGACCGTCATAGTTGCCAAGATTTCCCCAGAATCTTCATCTACGAGCGCAACTTCCTCGCCATCTTTAATGGATCCGGCGAGTGTTTCATCGGCTGACAATGTGACGGGAATTGGCCAAAAAACACCATTGGAGAGTTTCATCTCACCGCAAGTACCTTTCCAATCAGCTTCGCTCATAAAACCTTCAAGCGGCGTATAGGCCCCCATCGAAAGCATCAGTACATCAGACGATTCCCGGCTTGTTAAAGGGACTTGTTTAAGACCCTCCGCCCTTTTCAGCGCGCTGGCTTGCTCGGTTTTAGGCAGTAATCGTGGATTGAGCGCACTGCCGCCATGCGGGGGGACTAAAGTGGACATGATGCTTCCTAACAATTGGGATTATGTGATTGCGCCTTTTCTAGCAAGGCAAAGGTACAGGTGACTAGATATTTCGCGCAAAACGCTGAAAGATATATAAGGAGGAAATGTGGTCATTATAAAACTGCATTCATGGGCTAAAACAAATAGGTTACAAAATTTTGATTGCGGGCTGTCACTAACAAATGACAGTATTATCCATCAAAACGCGTGAATAATAACGGGTAATTATGCTGCTGATGACGGAATACGGGGTAAAGACCTCGGTGGTTGGTCTCAATGTTCTCGTGTCTATTTTTTATTGAACCCGAGCGGTTTTTATAAGACGACATGACATCTATAAAGATCTAGGGGACGTTCGACACAAATTCGACCTTGGGTTAGCGTGCAGGCCAAGGTAAAATTTGCCCCAAATTGAGCGGTTTCGCCGCACCAAAAAGCGCGGTTTCGCCCTTGACCCACCCCTAATCTCAAGCCATATTTATTTTTAACTGCGATCAGCTTCATCCAAGTAATCAAGCGTTCTTACGTCAGGGTGCGTAGAGATTTTTGGGTGTTGCACTTAGTTATAATGGATCAGATTTGGGGAGTTCTATGTTCAGCATCAATCCCTTTGCCGAACTTTCGTCGACAATATCACCCGCTGTGATGCAGGCTTATGTGATCATCATGATCGCCCTGGTCGCTGGTGGTACATTGTTCGATATAGTTCACAAAAAGAGTGCCAAGTACTTTTTTAGTAATTGGCGGAAAGCGCGCGAAAAAGGCTCACGCGACCTTGGTAGCGGTGAAGTTTTAGGAATTGCAGCTAAGACGGCTGTTGTCGAGGTGGCAACATCGGGCGAATTCTGTAGTGTAAAGCGAAGAATTGCTCACTTACTTACCATGTATGGCTTCATTGCCTACATTGTTACAACTTGTATCATGGTGTTTGCTACCTCACCCACTGCGCCCATCGTCGCTCAACTCTGGTGGCTCGGTGCTGCCATGATTTGCTTGGGCGGCTATTGGTTCTGGTTCTTCATTCGTGTGGATGTTGCAGCGGAAGGCAATTCACCGTTCCGTATTATGCGGGCCGATTTGTTTGTCCTGTCGCTTCTAGTGAGTGCGACTTTGGGCCTGGTATGGGCTTATTTGCAAGCGACCGGCAGCGCCTGGGCCATGCTGAGCCTGGGTTTATACTTGATTGCGACCACAGTGTTCTTTGGGTCGGTTCCCTGGTCTAAATTCTCACACATGTTCTTTAAGCCAGCAGCGGCGTTGCAGAAACGTGTGGCTGAGGCGGATGGCTCGCGAAGCAATCTGCCGTCGCCGGCTGATGAACCGGAACAATTTGGAAGTGCTCGCAGGCAGCCACATCATTACTAATATTAGACTACCTATCACTCGTCTTCGATACAGAGGATAACGGAATATCATGCCTACATTTGTTTATATGACGCGTTGTGACGGCTGTGGACATTGTGTCGACATCTGCCCTTCGGATATCATGCACATCGATAAAACTTACCGACGTGCATACAACATCGAACCTAATATGTGCTGGGAATGTTTTTCCTGTGTGAAAGCATGTCCGCAAAATGCGATTGATGATCGTGGTTATGCAGACTTTGCGCCGATGAACCATTCAGTCCGTGTACTTCGGGAAGAAGCCAAGGGAACAATCTCTTGGAAGCTAAAGTTTCGTGATGGAACAGAGAAGAACTTTGTTTCGCCGATCCGGACCACAGAATGGGGATCGATTAAATGTTCGTCAGATTACGATGCACCTAGTGATGAGGCAATCAATTCGCAAGAACTTGCTCACGAACCTGATGTGCTTAACATTGAAGGTGGGTTGCCGACTTTAAAGCCCGATCAACTTAAGCAAGGAGTGATCTAATGGGGCTCTTCAGTAAAAGAAAAACAGTTTATGTAGACTCCGACGTCCTCGTCGTGGGGGGCGGTATGGCTGGTTGTGGAGCGACCTACGAATCCCGCTATTGGGGACGTGATTTGAAAGTTGTCTGCGTTGAAAAAGCAAATATCCAACGCAGTGGCGCTGTCGCACAGGGCCTCTACGCTATCAACTGCTATATGGGTATGCAGTGGGATGAGAACCAACCTGAAGACCATGTCCGCTACGCACGGAACGATCTCATGGGGCTTGTACGTGAGGATTTAGGCTACGATATCGCGCGTCACGTAGACTCTACGGTTCACAAATTTGAAGAGTGGGGCCTGCCGATCATGAAAGACCCAGAAACGGGCCGCTATTTGCGCGAAGGAAAATGGCAGATCATGATCCATGGCGAAAGCTATAAACCGATTGTTGCTGAAGCTGCCCGCAAGGCTGCAACTGAAGTTTATAATCGGATTATGGTGACCCATCTGTTGACGGATAAAAACAATCCTAATCGGGTGGCTGGTGCCGTTGGCTTCAACGTGCGCACAGGGGATTATTATGTGTTTCGTGCCAAGGCCGTTATTGTGGCAGCTGGTGGTGCGTCACACATATTTAAACCGCGGGCGGTTGGTGAAGGTATGGGACGCACTTGGTATGCACCATGGAGCAGTGCCTCAGCCTATGCATTGCCTATCCAGGTTGGTGCGAAGATGACGCAGATGGAAAACCGCATCGTGCTCACCCGTTTCAAAGACGGGTATGGGCCTGTCGGCGCTTACTTCCTGCATTTGAAAACGTATACTGAAAACGCATACGGTAAAAATTACGAGCCTACCTGGTACGATCAGACTAAGGAATTGGTTGGTGATTATATCGATCGTGAACCGGTACCAACCTGCCTTAGAAACCACGCATTTCTTGAGGAAATCAAAGCAGGTCGAGGCCCAATCCGTATGGTAACCAAAGAGGCTTTCCAAGATCCGCACAAGGAAACTGTAGGCTGGGAAAACTTTCTTGGTATGACGATAGGTCAAGCTGTTGTTTGGGCATCACAAAATATTGATCCTAAATATACTAACCCGGAACTGACCACCTCTGAGCCTTATGTCATGGGTTCTCACGCGACGTGCTCTGGTGCATGGGCGAGCGGACCGGAAGATTATGCGCCGGATGAATACCAGTGGGGTTATAACCGTATGATGACCGTCGAGGGCCTGTTCGGCGCGGGCGACACCATCGGTGGTACAGCTCATAAGTTTTCGTCGGGTTCGTTTACAGAAGGGCGGATTGCGGCCAAAGCAGCTGTTAAATATGTCAATGATCTCGGCAATAACCAGCCGGAAGTTAGTGAAACGGAATATAAGGATCTGGAACAAGTTATCTTCCAGCCGCTGGAGACTTATAGTGTTGGTCGTAACGAGATTGTTGCCGGCACTGTTTCGCCGAGCTACATCCTGCCGATCCAAGGTCTACAGCGTCTTGAAAAAATTATGGACGAATATGTTGGTGGTATCAGCGCCCACTACTCGACCAATGAACCGATGCTCACTCGTGGGCTCGAGTTGCTTGGCATGTTAAAGGAAGACCTTGCCCATCTTGGAGCTGAAGATCTTCATCAACTTCAGCGCGCCTGGGAATTGCAACATCGCGTTTTAGCTTCAGAGTGCGTCACGCAACACACAATGTTCCGCACGGAAACACGTTGGCCAGGCTATTACTATCGGGGCGACCACCCGAAGTTGGATGACAAAGACTGGCATTGTTTCACGTTGTCCCAATTCGATCGGCAATCCGGCGAATGGGCTATGGAAAAGGCGCCGGTCTATCATATCGTCAACTAAGCAGACGGACTAACTTCAGCCAGTAAATGGCAATGGGGCCGGCCGCAGTAATGCTTACCGGCCCCTCATGTTGAGTGACGAAGGGTCCGTCCATGGCTGAAGGCTACGCTGCACTTTTCTTTAGCGCTTTTCTTGCAGCAACAATTTTGCCGTTCTCTTCCGAAGTGCTTCTGCTCGGTATGGCTGCGAACGGGAATTGGCATCCTTTGTCCTTGTTTCTATTTGCCACTAGCGGCAATGTTTTTGGGTCTGTTGTAAATTGGGCCTTAGGGGTATTTTTTCTTCACTGGCGTGAACATCGTTGGTTCCCGGTTAGGCCATCCCAATTGGCAAAGGGGGAGTATTGGTTCAATCGGTTTGGCCTGTGGACATTGTTGTTAGCGTGGGTGCCAATTGTGGGTGATCCACTCACGATTGTAGCCGGCGTTTTGCGGGTTAGGTTCTGGTTATTTCTGTTATTGGTGAGTATAGGTAAAGCCGCCCGTTACGCTGTTTTATTAAAATTGTTTGGTAGTCTCTAGTTACCTCCTCAGTGATTGGGCGTATCTCGAGATTCAATTTTAAAGAAAAATTCGGGAAAATTTATTCGTTAGTGGATCCTTATGCTACTATTGTTAGCCCGCATACTTTTCGAAAACCCGGTTCTAAAAGGTAAATTCATATGACTAAAGCGAGAGCGCGGTTGAGAGCAAAAGCAAAAGCAGCCGAGAAAGCGAAAAAACGGGCGGCAGGTTCAGGCCAGAAAGATAAGCAAGTACCGCCAGATCGATTTGACCCGGGGAATAAGTCAATAAAGAGCCCTATGGTAAATGCTAATTCAAAGGGTAGTGGGCCCGCTAGGCGCGGATCCGCCCGCTCTCGTTAGACTAATGGACGCCATTACTTTCTGAGACCGGACAGCTTCTCCCAATCATACAATGGTGTTTCTTTGTCTTTGAAACGCCGAACAGCTTCCTTGTGAAAGTCCGTCTCACGCACCAGACACTGCGCGTAGACTTCTAGTTCCATCAATGTCCGGAAATCCTGATTGAAGGCCTGGTTGAGGATATTTTTCGATGCCGCTATGGCGTCTGTGGAAGCATGGGTGAGGCGACTTGCATATTCGCGGGTCTCTTCCATCGCTGTATCTTGGCCCACCACTTCGAGCACCATGCCTAGTTCTTTGGCTTCTTCAGCATAAACGCGGCGGCCCGAATAAATCAATTCTTTTGCCCGTTGCTGTCCTACAAGGCGCGGTAAAATATAAAAGCCGGCCCAATCCGGTACCAGCCCAATGCGCGCGAAAGCCTGCATAAAGAAGGCTCTTGGCGTTGCAAAAACAAAGTCAGCTAGTAATGCGATGTTGCAGCCTGCACCAGCAGCTGCGCCGTCGACTAAGCTAATAACCGGCAGCTCCAGATGAAGGATGTCATAAATCCGGTGGTGGCCAGAGCGCATCCGAGTTCGGTGATCCATCGGCGTCATTTTTCGCTTTGCCATACCTTTAACGTCGCCGCCTGCGCAAAAATGCCCGCCTGCACCGGTCATGATAACGGCTTTTACCTCTTCACCGGCTTTCGCCTTGATCTCGCCCAGAGCACCTTCGATATCGACACGCATTTCTTCGCTGAGTGCGTTGCGAGCTTCGGGGCGGTTAAAAGTGATAGTGGCAATCTTGTCGCTGATATCGAGCATGAGATGAGTATAGGTCATGATGATCCCCGGATGGTTGTGGTAAGCCTAACGACGGACATTTTAGTAGATGTCGCCATTCTATTAATGCGCAATTTACGGCACCGGGACAATTGCTTTCAAGAGTGGTAGGTATGTTAACGTTTTGCTCAGTTCATTGATGCTTTAACTGGTGTAGATATTCATTAAGAGGACCTCTAGGACTATTTAACAGTCGATGTCACAGCCATTGATCACACACGTCCGCTTTGTGTGGTCAGGATAGGCACCTTTGGGGTGATAGAACGGCTTTGAAGATTACTATCTCTAAACAAGGCTTCAATCAGTTAGTGGATTGATTTTAAGTTCTATTTTGAATGTGTGATGAAACACACAGTTAGATAAAATTTTGTGTTTTAGTGTAGCAAATATTCCGGTATATTCCCGCCGGGATAGGAGATTGTTAAAAATGTAGTGTAATACGGTTGAGGTGCCAGTATGGCCCAAATGATCCGCCTGTCCAACATTGATCAGATTGATACGCCTGAACTTTTTCCGCTACAATCCGTTACCGTCATAGATCCAGCTGGAAAATCGCTCGTCGAGGTTCCTGGTGGCGACTTGTTATTGAATGCGGAATATAACCGCGATGGCGAGGATTTAGTCCTTGAAAATGAGGACGGAACCAAAGCAATTATCCAGAATTATTTTGCCATGGATCCAAAGCCGGATTTAGCAACGGCAGATGGTGCCGTGATTATACCAAAAGTAGCGATGGCATTAGTTGGGCCCCTCGCACCGGGCCAATACGCGCAAGCGGACCCTCAAGCTAATGCTGGTTCTGCTGTCGGCGAGATCACCAATATGTCGGGGACTGTCCAGGTCACTCGGAAGAACGGTGTGGCAGAAACGATAGAAGTGGGCGCAAAAATTTTCGAAGGCGACGTCATTGCGACGAAAGGCACTGCAACTGCGGCCTTAGTGTTTATTGATGGTACTTCCATGTCAATTGCTGAAAGTGCCCGACTAGTCATTGATGAATTAGTCTACAATCCAGGTTCGTCTAAAGCCTCCTTCAATTTAGTCCAAGGTGCATTTGCGTTCGTTTCGGGCTCTATTGCTAAAGAAGGTAGCGACACAATGACCGTGCAGACGCCGGTTGCCACTATTGGTATCCGTGGCACCAAAGCTACCATTAAGGCCGACCAATCTAGCAATACCGTCAAAGTTGTTTTACTGCCGGAAGCTGATGGCAGTATTGGTACAATTTCGATCAAAACGGCGAGCGGCGAGACATTCCTTACCCAGCCTTTTCAAGCAGGTAGCTCATCAAGCAAATTTGATGCTCCCCAAGATCTTGGTACCTACACTAAAGAACAAGTGCAGCAGGAATTCGGTGCGACGCTAAGTAATATGCCAAGTCAAGAGACCATAAATCAATCAGTCTCCAAGCAGCAAGCTGCTGCCGCTGCTGCCACGGAGAATGCAGAGGCGGATGCTGAGGCAGGTGAGGAAAAAGGCGAAGGTAAGGGCGAAGGTAAGGGCGAAGGTAAGGGCGAAGGTAAGGGCGAAGGTAAGGGCG
>PBOR01000039.1 GCA_002724395.1 Rhodospirillaceae bacterium
TTTGGCGCATAAGAATTTTACCAACTACCGGGCCATTACCATGGGTGATAATCAACTCGTTATCCAACATCATTAACGGCAATAGCGCTTCAGCAGTCATTGCCGCGATGGTTTTCTGCTCTTGCGAGGTGCCTTCGATATCTTCCGGGTGGGTGGCGTTGCCACCAATGGCCACCATCAAACGGCTGGGATTTGCCGGGGAATTTATCATGACGATCCCCTAACACTCCAATTTCAAGCAAGCCAAGGCTAATTTCGCTGCATCAGCGTTCGAAGGTGCGACCAAAATTCCAGCCGCTTCCAATTTCGCGATTTGGCTTATGCGACCTTGGGGGTCGCCATCGGTTCCGGTGACAGATGCGATGATCAGAGTTTCGCCTTTTAACGAAGAGCCCAGGCTTTCCACCAAATGTCCCGCCGGGTCTTCGTGTGCGCCATATCCTATGACCACATCAACCAGAACAATCCCCACAGAAGGATCGGTCATGGCTTTGTCTAGGGCTTGGTCGCGAGCAGATGGGTCAATCATCGGGTGTGCCCGACCTTGTGTATACTCATCGTTCCCCAAATCGATGATTGCATGAGCGTCGCCTCCTTCCGTGATCGTTTTAGCGCCGGGGACCGGGGCGTTCGACATAACGGGTTCACCCGCAGCTTGGAACAGGGTTTGGACTTCCGCGCATAGAGTGCCACCGGAAAACAGGCCACAAACGCTTGAGGCGCTTGCGGGTTTGGCAACGGCGCTGGCATCGAAATCAGCAAATAACGCTTTGCCACCCAACGCCTGTTCAGCCGCCGTTTTCAAAGACGTCGCGAACTGGGCATTTTCGGGTAAGTCCCACCCTGCGGCACCTATGAAGCAAACGGTGAACGACTTTTTGCTGGCCCGGATACGCTCCACGACTTTATTTGCCACGACTTTGGCGGGAGGCTTGGAAATGATCACGATGTGGCGAGTATTCGGGTCCCGATCCAAGGCATCAAGCGCCATTAATGTGGTAATGCCACCAATCTTTCCCTTTAAATCACGGCCACCAACACCGATGGCTTGCGAAATGCCGCCGCCGCCTTGTCCGATCAAACAGGTGATTTCTTGTGTACCTGTGCCCGACGCACCTATGACACCAATGTCACCAACGGGCACCTTATTAGCAAATGCCAACGGGGTTCCGTTGATAATAGCTGTGCCACAATCTGGTCCCATGACCAACAAGCCCAAATCTCGCGCTTCCGTTTTTAACGATAGCTCGTCTTCGACGGAGACGTTGTCGCTGAACATCATCACATGCAATCCACACCGAAGCGCTTTACGAGCTTCTGCGGTAGCAAAATCACCAGCGACGGAAATCAATACCAGATTTGCATCCGGGTTGGCTTTGACGGCAGCGCGAATACTTTTGGGGCGCCATTTCGCCCTGTCACCATCCGACGATGTCGGCTGATCAAGCAACTGATTAGCTTTGGCCCGGGCCGCTTCGGCGGCATCAGCATTGGTAGCGCGAATGCCGATGATCAAATCGCCACCTTCTGCGTCGATGCTGACATCGTTTAACAATCCAGCATCAGTCATGATTTGTCGGTTCGAAGGCGATGCCATCATCAGTGCTGCTTCTTCGACACCTTGCAGGGTCGCAATTGCCTTCGAAAAACGCATGAGGGCGACGGAATCCAAATAAAAGCCGCGTCGGACTTCGTTGACGATCACGATGCTCATTTCACGCCAACGCTTTCAGCAAAAGCAACCAAGGCCTGTTCAAAACATTTAATCGGGGCGCGGACAACACCTGCACCAACCTGCCCGATGCCCGGTTCTTTGTGGGCGATGCCAGTATTGATTGTCGGTGCCAAGCCCGTTTCCAAGACCATTCGAATATCGATGCCTGTCGGAACACCCAAATAATCCATACCCGGGATCGTCCATTCGGGATTTTCACCGGTCGTAATTTCCGACATTGTACGGGTGAAGCTGCTAGCGTCTGATGCTGCCCCGGCACCGACAAACCCGGCAACAGCTGGCGCCGCACCCATGGCAAAACCGCCAAGGCCGATGGTTTCTATAATCGTCGAATCACCCATATCCGGGTTTGCATCAGCTTCTGTGAAACCTGGGAAATAAAAACCTTCCGGCATTTCAACAGGTGCCGTAAACCATTGATCTCCGGTGCCACTGACACGGATACCAAAATCGGTCCCGTTACGGCTCATGGCTGTAACGATGGTTGATCCTTCAATATTCCGAACCGGGTCCATGATCGATTTGCCCATGGCCATGGCGACATTCAAGAAGAACTGGTCGTTGCCACCAATAAAGGCCAAAGCTTTCGCCAATGCTTCGTTGTCGGTTGATGTCCGCGCCAGCGCCGGCGCTAATTCACGGAGTATCAGCCCGGAACAGGCTACATTGCGTTGGTGCATTTCGTCGCCCATGGTTAAGCCGCGTGCAACCAGATGTTTCAAAGGAATGCCGTCGCCGGAACGTAATGCTTTGCCGAAAGCGGGGCCAAAGTCATCGCGCAACCAAGCCAGTCGCGCCAGAACTTCATCATCATTTCCGCCGAAGCGCATGACTTTGCCAAGGCCTTCATTGAGGGCACAGTAGGCGCGATTTCCAAACTTACGGTTTTCGACGACCATCAGCGGTTGGCTGATCGTCGTCATGCCAGTCATCGGGCCGACGGCGTCAAAATGGTGGTTGGGGTGAAATTCAAAAGCCCCTGCCACGGCTTTTTGGACGGCGTCCTCCAGGCTTGTGGCCCAGCCTTCAAATTTCGCAATGCCAGCGATGGCACCTTGCATGGGGCCACACATGTCTGCCCATTCGATCGGTGGTCCGCTATGTAGGATCATATGATTTTTAAGGGCTGGGATAGCCTCCGATGCCGGAATTACATCNATCAGCACCGGGTCGGCAGATAANAANCGGCNTANGGCATCCTGATTGGCTTGTTCTATAAGNTCCATTTTCCGGAAACTTCCTTANGTTCCTAATTTNGACAACAGATNANCAATTTTTGNATNACCGCCGGCAGGTGGNGACCAGTCCACNTNAACAACNTCAACGCNTTGNTGGTCCAATTCCCANGNAAATNTNTCCAGGCCGATGTTAATGACTCGCAANTTTTCTTCNAGAAGGTTTTTGGTTTCTGGGTTACTCATTCGATTACANTCCTATGNCCNGTGAAGTTGAGCGGGTTCCCGAGCAAAAGTTCGTCGACTACGCTTAAACTCACCCCTTAGTAAGCTTGGATATTTTCCGCCGTTCCTTACCGGGTAAAGCGGAAACGGAAAAGTCGGTCATTTTTGAAAAGTCGGCAATTTAAATGTCCACTTTTGCGGCGACCTCAAGCGGTCATCGCAATACATTGGTTAATTTTCTCAGCGGGTGTTTCAAATTGCAATATCTTTCTGGGTCGTTCGTTTAGCTGGCGTGCGACCTTGTTGAGGTGGGCCTGTGAATGCACAGACAAGTCCGTTCCCTTGGGAAGATACTGCCTGAGCAATCGATTGGTATTCTCGTTTGAACCGCGTTGCCACGGACTTTGTGGATTGCAGAAGTATACTTCGATATCGGTCGCCAGTGTAAAGCGATAGTGATCCGCAAGCTCTTTGCCTCGATCCCATGTCAAGGACTTAAAAAGTTCCCGGGGTAATTTATGAGCCTGTTTGATCAAGGCCGATACAACAGTTTCCGTGGCTTTGTTTTGAACTTTGACCAGCATCACGTAGCGCGTATGCTCGTTCAACGAGGGTCGCTAGATAACTATTCCCTGAGCCTACTATAAGATCGCCCTCCCAGTGGCCGGAAACGGCACGGTCTTCGACTAAAGCAGGTCTCTCGCTGATTGATACGGCATCCTTTATCCGGCCCAGCGTCGCGCTTTAAGCCGGCATGTCTAGAACGACGGATTGTCCGCTTCGAGCGCAGACATTGCATAAGCTCCTTCTTAAGCACGCCACTAATCTAATGTCTTTAGGAATGAAACCAATAGGCGCGTAGCATCGGCAAAATCGTTAATGTCCATGGCCTCGTCGGCATTATGACTCCCCTTATCGTTGCGAATAAAGATCATCGCGCAGGGAATGCCTTGAATAGAAAATGTGGCACAGTCATGTCCGGCACCACTCGAAATATCCATGACAGGAATTTCAAGGTTTTTTGCTTGCTCATGAAGCATTGAGCGTAATTCATTGTCCATAATGGCAGGATGAGCCTCTGTAAACTCACCCAAGTCGATCGCAACGTTTCGCTCCTGGCTAATTCTAGCTGCTTCTTTGCGTAAATATTGATCCGTATCCAGCAATACATCGAAGTCGAGGCTTCGGATATCCATGGTGAATCGTAACTCACCTGGAATCTTGGTCATGCCGTGGTGTACGGGGTCCGTATGAAATTCGCCCATCGTGCAAACAAAATCCGTACCGGCTATATCTCGATCGTTCCAATGGTTTTCGAGAACCGAAGAAAATTCAACGGCAGCAAACACGGCATCGCAACGATAATCCCGTGGAACGGCGCCAGCATGACCATAAGTTCCCTCAACGCGGCAAAATGGATAACGCAGATTACCGCGGATGCCGGTGACAATGCCTACGGGCATACCGGCTTCGACTAAAGCCGGTCCTTGTTCTATATGAGGTTCAATATAATGACGAATTTTCTTAGCATCGAGCCAAGCCTTGCCGGCCTTTAAAGCATCGACATCGAAACCAAGATCAGCAATGCAATCGGCGAGGCTGCGTCCCGTGTCCGAACGCTTGAGGCTATCATAATCTTCCGGGGGCAATAAACCAAAGGCCATTCGGCTGCCGGCATAGGGTGTCGGAAACCAGACCAATTCCTCGGCCCGAATCGCCATAACGGTGATATCCTGTTTTGGTTGCCAAGCTTCATGGCGCAATCGGTGTAAGGCGGCTATTCCCATGATAACACCGGCCGCGCCATCGTAATTGCCACCATGGGGCACGGTGTCCATATGCGAGCCGATGATAATTGACGGTGCTTCGCGATCTTTCCCAGGCAAGGTCATATATAAATTGCCTGCGTAATCGTGGGTAATTTGAAGATTGAGTTCTCGTGCTAAATCACGCACGAAACCATGGGCAATGTTTTCGCCTTCGCCGTAGGATGGACGGGTGATGCCCGGCGGGTCCGTGGTTTTCTCCCGCATCTCGTCGAAAATCTTTACGGCGGCGAGTATTTCGGGCTCTAAGTTTTCGCTACCGGTCAGCAGGTTTTTCAAAACATTCACTCCAAAAAATATGCTGAAGTTTTGCTGTTATTAAAAATTATAAGATTATAAGCATTTTGCTTAATTAAAATTCTAGGGGCTGAAGTAGCTAAGGGTCAGTGTTTGGTTTGTTTATACCAGGATTTCAGCTGCTTTAGGAGGTCTGCATGGTTGCCAGAATCGCAAGTATTACTTAACGGCGTCACCCTGTTCGAGATATTCTATAAAATTCATACGAATATATTGTAATAACTTTTTTATTCCAACAACGACAATAATCGGAGTGGTGGGGTAATGCCGAAATCAGAAGAGCGCAAGAATAAGCACATGACTGATTCTCAAACAAAAACTCATTATCCGCGGGACATGATTGGTTATGGGGAAAAACCCCCTAATCCTAAATGGGCTGGTGGAGCTCAAATTGCGGTGCAATTCGTCATTAATTACGAAGAAGGAAGCGAGAATTGCATTTTGCATGGAGACGAAGCCTCTGAAGCTTTTCTTTCTGAGATTATCGGCGCAGCTCCAATTCCAAAAATGCGTCACATGAACATGGAATCGTTCTACGAATACGGAAGCCGGGCAGGATTTTGGCGGTTACACCGGCTTTTCATAGATAGAGACATACCGCTCACCGTCTTTGGCGTGGCGATGGCACTTGAACGAAACCCAGAGGCCGTTGCGGCAATGGTCGAATCAGACTGGGAGATTGCAAGTCATGGTTACCGTTGGGTCGACTATCAAAATGTGCCGGAAGATATCGAAACTGAACATTTGGCAAGAGCCTTAGAGATTCATACGCGTGTGACAGGAACGCGTCCTTTGGGTTGGTATACGGGGCGGATGAGCCCTAATTCACGGCGGTTGATCGTTGAAGAAGGAGGATTTCTTTACGATGCTGACAGCTACGCCGATGACCTGCCTTATTGGTCATTCGAATTCGGAAATCCACACTTAATCGTACCGTACTCGCTCGACAACAACGACATGCGGTTTGCAACTGCCCAAGGTTTTAATTCTGGGGATCAGTTTTTTTCATATCTCAAAGACGCTTTTGATTCTCTTTATCAAGAAGGTGAAACTGCCCCCAAAATGATGTCCATTGGGTTGCATTGCCGCTTGATCGGGCGGCCTGGCCGAATTGCATCACTCGCTCGGTTCCTTGATTATATTCAAAAGCATGATCGTGTCTGGTTATGCCGCCGTATTGATATTGCACGGCATTGGCATGAGAATCATGCCCCTGCCATCACTTGACGCGGTTTATCTAATAAATACTTGGATTAAATCGCAACACCATGCCGAAGAAAAATAATAGTCACACAGAGCTTTTAGCAGAGAGATTAAAGGCCGCTCGCTTATTTGCTGGATTTAAAACGTCTCTCAAGTTTGCTAAGGCTCTTGGGCGGTTTTATTGCTCCAAAAGGCACGCCGAAGGCCATCGTTGAAAAGCAATCTTCCGAAATTTTTGATATTGTGAAGATGCCTTCTGTGAAAAGAAATTTGCGAAACGTGGCAGTGAAGCTTGGCCGATGGACTCAAAACAATTCAGAAAGTTTTCGAAGTCCGAATATGTAAAACGGGGGAAAGCGATCAAGGCATCGGGTGCCAAGATCGATTAACCTAATAACTTAAAAGCTACCGTCGGGATTTATTGCCCAGCTTTGCGATAGACCGCGATGGCAACCTCAACTCCGGCGCTCGCAGGCGGCGTCATACCGTTCTGGCGTAACGTTGCTTCCAAAGCAGTCAGGCAAATAAGGACATTACGCTTTCGGCAATTGTAGCCCATCGTTCCGATGCGCCAAATTTTGCCGTGCAATGGTCCGAATGAGGTGCCGATCTCAATTCCAAAATCATTCAGAAGATCGGCGCGCACGCGATCACCATTAACACCGTCGGGGATATAAACCCCCGTGATATTGGGCATTTTGTGCTCCAGATCACCAAAAATTTGAAGGTTCATAGCTTGCAGTCCGGCAACCATCGCCTCACTGGCCAACGCATGCCGGTCGAGTGATTCCTGAAGCCCGCATTGCAGCACGATGCGGGCGCATTCATGTGCAGCGTATAACATGGAAGTTGCTTCGGTATGGTGATTCAACCGTGCCTCGCTCCAATAGTCCATCAACATCGGCAGGTCGAAATAGTTTGAAGCAATACGAGGTCCAGACCCATTTTTAAATCCGGGCGGACGAATACCCTCCTCGATATGTTTCCTTTTTAAAACCACTTCTTCAATTCGGTCGTTGAATGTGATAGGCGCGACACCTGGTGGGCCCGACAAACATTTTTGAAGACCCACTGAAACGGCATCAATTTTCCAAGCGTCGACCGGCAAATCCATACCGACAAGGGATGCCGTGGCATCAACATAAAGAAGCGTGCCATTGTTTCGACAAATCTCGCCAATTTCAGCCAATGGTTGCGCCATAGTCGTGGATGTATCGCCCTGACAAGTTGCAACCAACTTGGGCGCTGTCTTTTTGACAGCATCCTCGATCTGATCCGGCGAAAACACCGTGCCCCATTCCGTCTCAATGGTTTCGACCTTTGCACCGCAGCGCCCAGCAATCTCAGCCTGAAGATGCCCAAAGCGGCCAAAGATAGGAACAAGCACTGTATCGCCCGGCTCGATGATCGAGACCATAATGGCCTCGATTCCAGCCCGGGCTGTCCCGTCTACAAGAAAGGTCCAGCGATTCTCGGTCTGGAAAATTTCGCGGTAAAGTGCCATCACTTCGTTCATATATTCGGTGAAGGCAGGGTCGAATTGACCAAGCATAGGCATCGACATAACCCGCGATACGCGCGGATCGACGTCAACCGGCCCGGACCCCATGAGCAGGCGCGGCGGCGGATTCAAATCTTCAATGATTCGATTTCTTGGCATTCAACCCTCGTTGTAACTAGAGGATAACTCAGACGACAATTTCGTGTCCCTCATACAATCTTTCCCTGATATAGGTATAATATTATTGTAGATAACCCATTATTTCGTATTAATTTACCTTTTATGGTCGATGCCAAAGGTAAAAAAAATTGCTTTAATTGAAATTTGGGGAGCTATTTGATTGCGAAAAACGGACTCCAATTTATGACTCAAACAACTTTTTCCGCGCACGGAATGGTCAGCGCCCCACATCATTTGGCGGCAAAGGCGGGGTTACGAGTACTCGAGGACGGTGGCAACGCGATCGAAGCGATGGTTGCAGCGGCGGCGGCCATAACCGTTGTCTATCCGCACATGAATGCCATCGGCGGCGATAATTTTTGGCTGATCCAAAATGGTGACAAGGTAACCGCAATCGATGCTTGCGGCGCGGCAGCTGCCGCCGCGGATCGGAAGTACTATTTTGATCGTGGCTTCAATGCAATCCCGGCGCGTGGACCTCTTGCGGCTTTAACTGTCGCCGGCGCGCCCAGCGGATGGCAGGCGGCATTGGAGATTAGTTCGACGCATGGCGGGCGTCTGCCGTTAGCGCGTTTGTTCGAAGATGCGATCTACTGCGCCCGCACGGGTATCCCCGTCGCCGCAACGCTGCATCGTAATGCATCGGATAAGGCGGACTCGCTGCGCGATGTACATGGGTATGCAGACGTGTTTCTACCCGAAGGGGCACCGCTGCGAATGGGTTCAAAACTTAAATTGCCGGCACTGGCGGAGACGTTTGATCACCTTGCGGCAAAAGGACTGGACGATTTTTATCGCGGCGAACTGGCCCGGCGCATCGCAGCCGATCTTACCGCCGCTGGCAGCCCGATCGCGCTGGCTGATTTGGAATGCCATCGGCCACGATTAGTAACGCCATTGTCGTTAAGGCTCCGCCAAGGCACGGTCTACAATTTACCACCACCAACTCAGGGGCTCGCATCACTAATCATCCTTGGTCTGTTTGACCGGTTGGATTGTGCGACGGTCGATTCCGTTGCTCACGTCCATGCCATTATCGAAGCGACCAAAAAAGCCTTTCGCATCCGCGACCGCCATATTGTTGATCCGGAATTCATGACGGTGGATCCGAAAGATTTCTTAAATGAAGAAACGCTTGATCGGTTGGCCGCGGATATCGATCCACGACAGGCGGCGCCATGGCCTGCGCCAGCAGGCTCTGGCGATACGGTGTGGTTGGGTGCTGCAGATAATAATGGTTGCGTGGTCAGCTTTATCCAAAGCATTTACTGGGAGTTCGGCTCCGGTGTGGTGCTGCCCGAGACCGGCATTGTGTGGCAAAACCGCGGTACGAGTTTTTCCCTCGATGAAACACACCACAATTGCCTCAAACCCCATCGCCGACCGTTCCATACCATCCAGCCGGCTCTTGCGCACCTCGATGATGGCCGTCTCATGGCCTACGGCACGATGGGTGGCGATGGGCAGCCGCAGACTCAGGCGGCTGTTTTCAGCCGCTACGCCGTCTTCGGTCAGGAACTGCAGCAGGCGATCACCGCGCCACGCTGGTTACTAGGACGAACTTGGGGAGCGGAGAGCGTAGACTTGCGCATCGAAAATCGATTTGACCCAATGGTGATCGATGGTCTCCGTCAAATAGGCCACGAGCCCCTTGTTACAGATGCCTTCGATGAAATCATGGGCCATGCGGGAGCGGTTGTAGCAAGACCGGATGGTACGTTCGAAGGCGCAGCAGACCCCCGCAGTGATGGTGCCGCCTGCGGGTTTTAAACCCCACCTCATATCGTGAGCGGGGCACACCTGGAGCGTCGCAATATCCGCTTTTAGCCGAGGCTGTTGAAAAAGTCGGCTGTCGGGCGATCCATGAAATCACATAAATTTCTTTGCAACGGGCGCTTCACCTTAAAGGCAGCTTGAGCGTCTGTTACCTGTTATGGGAAATCTAAAATTGGTCAGAACTTCCAATCACCATAGAAATCGACCAACGGGGCTTTAAGACCACTCATGGATGGTCCCCTCCTGCGGGAACACTTGACCCGGTGCTGTCAGTCTAACGCGAACTTGTCTCTAAGCATCTGGAAAAGGTCAGGCTTAGGCCGCAAGCTGACGCCACTCAGCCAACGCAGCTGAGCGGTTTAGCTTGAAGATTTTGCGGCGGTTGAGATGACAGTCGAGATTGAAATGATTGTGGATCGAGACATGAACGGAGGCGAACTTTTGCAGGCTCTTCACGTCCCGCTCTATTTCCCGAAGCTTCACAAGAGCTGGCAGAATACGCCGGTCAGATCCACTCCTTCGCCACTGCCACCAGATGTCCGCAGCTCCATCGTGATCGTTACGCAATACCCTTTGACGAATTTGGCTGGCGCGAAAATTACCCGAGCCAATGTTGAATACCAGACTGACATTTGCTGAGAACTGGTTAGCTGACAGCCCTGGACCTACCAACGCGTGGACGACTTTTTTGTTCATCGCAAGATCACGTCTGAGAAGCTCTTAGCGTTGATCCGGAGAGTTGCCATATTTACTTTCGTGCCGTGCGTTCTCAGTAGCTGTCGTGAATGCTTCCGTGTGTATTCCACCTAACGTGAAAATAGGCGCCCCCAACCCCTAATCCGAGCCGTATCGATGCCGCCGAGGCGTAACGCCTTCCAGACGTAGGCAGCCAAGGAATCGATGATAAGTATGCCCGTTTCCTCTTCCAGCCTATTAACCAGCGGTGCCGCCCGCATGTTCGTGCACATGACAATGATAGCGTCGGGCCCGTCGGTGGCAACCTCCCGTATCTGCCGTTCGATCTCGCTGCTGGTGATCTCGGCGAAAGCGTAGTTGACGCTTTCGCCCGAATGCCTCTCGGCAACACATTCGTATCCCGCATCACCGTACTGTGACAGGATCCGGGCTTGTATGTCGTCGACATAAGGTGTGACCATCGCAATCCGCTGGCAACCTAGGGTTTCAAGGAGTTCATTGATGGCCAGCACCGCGCTGGTTGCGGGAACCGCGAACCGAGTTGTTATGGCATCACAGAGACGCTGATCGAGATCGAAACCGAGCCACGATGCCGACGTCCCGTTCCACCCCATGATGCCAACCTGGGCATCGGCCAGCAGGTCGCCGGCCGCCAACATGGTTTCCGTGGCGAATTGGCTCTGGGATTGGTTGGTGAGGGAAATCTCCGTAACGCGAAGCCTAGCAGCGTGGGCAGTCACCTCCGGCAGTGATGCAAGGATGTCGGTGACCACCGGCTCTACCACCGTGTTGGAAGATGGCGTGAGCATGCCGATACGTAGGGGGGGATCCATCATNATCTCAAACTTCATTCGACGTTGCGGGNAATTGCTCGCGAAAACAGTTGGCTATATCCTGNCGNNGGGCGATCCAGACCGCGTCGCCCAACCCAGTCAGGTATTTGAGAATCCCCTCGACNGCGGCAAACCGCGATGGCCGTCCNGTAATGCGCAAGTGAAGACCGATATTCAGCAATTTTGGNAACCCGCGTTCGCCCTCNTTTANCAATACGTCGACGCCATTACGGACATACCGGATGAATTCGTCGGCGGTGACGAACCCATTGGGATGGAAGAATTTCATGTCATTGCAGTCCAGGGCGTACGGCACCACCAGCATGGGCTCGCGTCCGTCGTCGAAGTGATGATAGTAGGGAAGATCGTCGTCGAGACCGTTACTTGCGTATTCAAACCCCAGATCACTTAAAATCTTGCGCGTATGAGGACTTTCGCTGCCGCGGCAGAAAAATCCGACGGGTCGTCGCCCCGTGGCGGATGAAATCACGTCGACACATTTCTCCAGGTCTTTGCGTTCCTTTTCGATTGAGTCGTAGTCGGCGTGGGCTTGCCATCGCCAAGCATGACATGCCGGTTCGTGGCCCCGTTGCACCACTTCACTGGCTAGACCCGCGACACGTTCGACAGCCCGGCCACACATGAAGAACGTAGTATTGCAATCGTACATATCGAAGACATCGAGGAATCGCCAGAGTCCCGCCCGCATACCATAAGAGAATATCTGTTCCTGACCGAAATCTCGCTTGTCATCGGCGACGACGGACACAACCTCACTCATCCCTTCGTTGTGGCCATCACCCTGTTCGACGGCGAACTCCGCCCCTTCCTCGAAATTGACGACAATGGAAATCGCCAACTTGGCACCGCCTGGCCATTTAACACAAGGTGGGCGTTGGCCGTAGCCCAAAAGATCACGCACCTTCAGCCTCCACATCACAAAAAAGGTCCTGCAAAAAGCTAGTGAGGACGTTGGCGACAAATTTACAATCTGCCATTTCCATGAACTGTTCTGTATAAATTCGCAGCAAGACCTTTACATCTTATGGAAAAACAACAATTGTTGAAATGTAATGCCCACGACGATGACACATGGAATTCAATCATATCAGTTTTATCATCTGTTTTCTTCTAATTTTAAAGTTTTTCATAGGAAATAATTTTGAGTGCCAGGCTTAAAAATAAGACAACCGTTATCACGGGAGGCAATACAGGGATCGGCAAAGCTATATGCAAAGCTTTCGCCGAAGAAAGCAGCAATGTCGTCATTGGTTGGTACGAGCACGAGGCAGAAGCACTTAATCTAGTTGACGAAATTACCGCAAATAATATCTCGGTAAAAGCTATCCAGGTAGACGTAACCGATGAAAAATCAGTGAAAAATTTTTTCAGGACTGCGATAGAGCTCTTTGGAGATATCGATATACTCATAAACAATGCTGGAATTCAAAAAGCTCAGTCTATAACAGAGACGTCACTAGAAGACTGGGACAATATGATGAAAGTCCATCTGCGAGGAGCGTTCCTGTGTTCTCGAGCCGTGGCCAATCATATGACCAATCGGGGGTCAGGTGCTATCATTAATGTTTGCTCTCAACTTGGTTATATCGGCCGAGAAAACTATACTGCTTATTCGGCCGCCAAAGGCGGTCTTGTAGCGTTTACTCGCGCATTGGCAAAAGAGCTTGCTCCGCAGGGCGTTCGCGTTAACGGCGTATCTCCGGGCCTTGTAGACACTGGCTTCGATCCTCTATCAGATGAAGTAAAGCGTGAACATGCCTCTCGTCTCCCGCTTGCTCGACTTGGTACACCTGAAGATATGACGTCTGCCTTCGTTTTTCTCGCAAGTGAAGAAGGCAAGTACTACTGTGGTCAATTGTTGCACCCGAATGGTGGAGAAATTATGCCATAAAGCAATAAAAGGCGGGGAATGATGAAATTAGACGAGAATCAACGCTATCCGTACTCAGCAATAATTAATAGGCCCGATTATAGTTGGCCAAATGGCTCAAAATTAGCAGTATATATTGGGTTGAACATTGAACACTTCGCTTTTGGAACTGGGTTAGGTGCGCAACTGGTCCCTGGGCGTGGCATTGGCCCTGACGTATTAAACTATTCCTGGCGAGATTATGGAAATCGAGTTGGTGTTTGGCGATTAGCTTCGCTTTTTGAGGAACTCGAGTTTCCAGTATCCTTACTGGTCAACACCGCCATATACGATTATTGCCCAGAAGTTATTAAACGATTTCGCGATCGCGGTGACGAAATCGTCGCACATGGCCGAACAAATTCGGAAAGTCAGGATGGCTTATCGGAAAAAG
>PBOR01000040.1 GCA_002724395.1 Rhodospirillaceae bacterium
AGTCGGGGAGTAGCTCAGCCTGGTAGAGCACTACGTTCGGGACGTAGGGGCCGGAGGTTCGAATCCTCTCTCCCCGACCAGTTAATCTCCGCAATTTTCCAGATCCAGTCATCGCAAATGTGGAGTAGATTTGGGACATAGATAAGGAGGAACAAGATGACTGCGGCTTCTATCGAATTGAATGGAAAGTCCTATCTACCGCCAAGTGAACCGCTAGTCGTGGTTTGTATCGATGGCGGCGACCCGGAATATATGAAACAGGGTATCAAAGACGGGATAATCCCTACTATTGAAGGCTTTATGAAAGATGGGTTTTACGACATTGCTCAGGGCTCTATGCCGAGTTTTACCTGTCCAAATAATATGTCCATCGTCACTGGCACGGAACCAGAAACCCACGGTATTTCTGGTAATTTCTTCTTGGATCGAGAAACCGGTGAGCCGGTTGTTATGACCGGCCCGGAACTGCTTCGGGCGCGCTCACTCATGAGCGAATTTTCGCGCCACGGCATTACCGTTGCTTCGGTGACCGCTAAGGATAAGCTTCGGACTCAGCTACAAAAAGGGATGGATATGTCAAATGGCTCGGTGAGCTTTTCTTCCCAATATTCTGATCGTTGCTCAATGCAAGAAAACGGTATTGAGAATGTACTCGGTTTTGTAGATCAACCATTGCCGGACATGTATTCAGCAGAACTTTCATTGTTTGCGCTTGATGCAGGAATAAAGTTGTTGGAGGAACGCCGTCCCAGCATCCTCTACCTATCCCTGACAGATTTTATCCAGCACTCGCACGCGCCCGGCACGCCTGTGGCAGATCAATTTTACAAGGATATGGATGCACGATTTGCACGTATGCTGGAGTTGGGTGCAAATGTTGCGCTCACAGCTGATCATGGTATGGGAGACAAAGCGGATGAGCAGGGCGAGCCAAATGTGATTTGGCTTCAAGATGTCTTAGACGAAGTGTTGGGGAGCAATGCCGCTAAGGTGATCTGCCCGATCACGGATGCTTTTGTAGGCCACCATGGCGCATTAGGTGGCTTTGTCCGGGTTTATATCAACGGCAATACCCAGTCTGACGAAGTTATTGAAGTCGTAAGAAATATACCTGGCATTGAGAAATGTTGGACTGCGGAAGGTGCCGCTAAGGAATTGGAACAACCGCTGGACCGCGAGGGCGATGTTGCACTTGTGGGCGATAAGAAGACTGTAATCGGTGGTCGTGCTGTCGATCATGATTTGTCCGCATTGAAGGGTCATCGACTTAGAACCCATGGTAGTTTGCACGAAGCGGATGTACCGTTCGTTTTATCAAGGCCGTTGAAAGACGAGTATGCAAGACGCTGCGAGAATGGGCTGCGTAGTCACAACCTTTTTGAATTTGCCCTTAATGGCACAGAGGAAGCAAACAAATGATTACAAACAACTTAGACAGCATTTGTTACTATCTATGATGCACCGAGCACCCTATCTATCATTCTGGATTACTCGCTTTGTGATGTTAAGGTTGATGAGGTTATCAATTGTTGTGCGATTGCGAAAATTTTCTGGACCTAGATTCATTACGAGGCTACTGGCTTACATCCGTTACCGCCTGACAACCTGGTTGTGGTTTATGAGGCTATTGCCGCATTCCCCTCCAAAGGATTGAGGTTTGTGATCCCCATGTCAGTCAAGACAGTTTCTATTGCGGCCAACGCTTCTTTAATGACCTGGCTGTCTAGTTTGCCGATACATCCGATGCGAAAGGATTCAACTTTCGTAAGCTTCCCTGGGTAAACAGAAAAACCTTTGTCGTTTAAGCGATCATAGAATTCGCCGAACTCAAAGTTTGGGTCGCCCGGCGTTAGTATGGTTACAATTATGGGCGCCTGAAGCGCGTCAGGTAGTAACGTTTGGAAACCAATTGCCCGTAATCCGGCAAGCAAAGTGCTGCAATTCGATTGATAGCGTGAATATCGGCCTGCTATTCCCCCTGCATCTTCAAATTCGTCGAGTGCTTGGTCAAAGGCGGCAATGACATGGGTTGGTGGCGTAAATCGCCATTGCCCGTTAGATTCCAGTGCCTGCCATTGGTCGTAAAGATCAAGGCTAAGGGAATGCGCATTCCCTTTACAAGTGGCCAAGAGAGATTCTCGTATTATGGCAAAGCCCATGCCCGGAACGCCTTCGAGGCATTTGTTTGCTGACGCGATAACCGCATCGTATGGCACGCGCTCAGGGGCTAGATCGATGGCCCCAAAACTACTCATTGCATCGATTAATAAATACCTTCCACGGTCTGCTACGGTCCGTGCAATTTCTTCAATTGGGTTTAGAATTCCAGCCGTAGTCTCGCAATGGACCGCGACGACGTATTTAATATCGGACGATTCTGATAATTTAGCGGCAAGCGCCTCAACATTTACTGGCACATGTTCCGGCGTCTCGAGACATTCATGTGCTCGGCCAAGGTAATCGAGAATTTTAGCGATACGTGATCCATATGCGCCATTGATTAAAACTAACGTCTTCTGATTTTTCGGAATTAGGGTGCCTAAAGTCGCCTCCACGGCAAATGTACCGCTTCCTTGAACCGGAACACAAACATGACTGTTTGCAACCCTCGCTATCTTCAGAAGTCGTCCACGGATGCGTGAATTCATTTCAACAAACGCGCTATCGCGTGATCCATAATCTCTTAGCATAGCTTCTTTTGTTTCAGCGGATGTTGTTAACGGGCCCGGGGTCAGGAGCCATGGATCTTGTCTTTCTGTCATTATTTAAGCCGTTCGGTTGGGTTTAAAGTTTTGCTAATAGTAAAATGGTGACTAGATTTAGCAGCGTGCGAAACCGTACTTTCTATCCGATTTGTAGAGAAAAATAATGTGTTATAGGGAATTATTATCCTTTTATCTCCTACTAATATATGGTGGTTCCTATGGTGCGACAACGCAACTAGGTTCACCTAACACAGAATTAGGGCAAGCGGGTGCATTTGACTTTCGTACACTTACCAAGTCGGGAAAGGGATACTAAACCTTATGGCGATATTGCGGCTGCTGGAAGTTTGACTTTGAATCAAACCATTGCGGAAAGATAATTGATTTGGCCGAACATATTTATGGTCGAGCTGGTTAATATCCATTTTTCACGGGTATTAATAAAGGGATTTTATAATGCCCCTCGGTATTGGTGATACGCTTCTTGACATGACATTCTTAGCAGATGGTGGACGTGAGGTTTCAACAGCATCACTACAAGGGCAAAAGCTGGTCCTTTATTTTTACCCGAAGGATAATACGTCGGGTTGCACAGCTGAAGCTTGCGACTTTCGTGATAGTTTAAAAGATTTTAATAATGCGAACACCACAGTTATTGGAGTATCCAGAGATAGCGTTCGCAAGCATGATAATTTTAAAGCAAAGAATAATCTGCCATTTCAACTCATCGCCGATGAAGGCGGCGCGCTCTGCGATTTGTTCGGTGTATGGAAGGAAAAAAAACTTTATGGCCGTACCTATATGGGTATTGAACGATCGACCTTCTTGATAAATGAGACAGGGGTGGTATGTGAAGCCTGGCGGAAAGTGCGCATCAAAGGCCATGTGGCGTCGGTTTTAGCGGCTTCGCAGGCGCTCTAATTTCTGTCGGTTAGTTCCTTATGTCGACGACTAAGCGCTGAAAGGCTAGACATTGCGGACAAACATAATGTTTCCGTCCTTTACGCGAGTAGATTTCTATGGCACCGCTTACATCCCAGCTTAAAGGGATTCTCTTTCTTATTATTTCTGGTGCTATCCTATCCTTTACCGACGGGCTCGCGAAATATCTGACTGGGCGACTGGTTATTGGTGAGATTATTTTTTTTCGTGCGTGTTTTGTATTTGTCCCGGTTGTCATAATGATTTGGTGGCGTGGTGGGTTGTCATCGCTAAGGGTTAATAGTTGGCGCTTCCAAGGTGCTCGCGCCGTCTGTGTCGTCGTCACAACTTTTATGTTCTTGGGAGCAACTAGATATTTACCATTGGCCGATGCAATTGCGATCCTTTTTGCATCGCCGATTTTTATCACAGCAATGGCGCCCTTTGCGCTGGGTGAACAAGTTGGTTGGCGACGTTGGACCGCTGTCTTAGTTGGGTTTGGTGGTGTACTTTTGATGATTCGGCCCGGAAGCAATCCATTAGTTTGGTCGGCGATGTTGGTTTTGGGTGCGACATTTGTGCTTTCTATCCGCGATATCATTACGCGACGGATGTCGGGAACAGAGTCTACAAGTGCTATTATGGCGGTGTCGACCGGGTCTATCTTGCTCTGTGGCTTGATTACTTTGCCACTTAGCTACCTTACAACAGGTATTGGGGCGTGGCGAATGCCAACACTAGAGGAATTCGGCCTCTTGGCGCTGACTGGCACTCTGCAAGGTGTAGGTCAGTATTTTATGGTCACAGCATTTCTTCTTGCGGAAGCGGTGGTGGTTGTTCCGTTCCGATATTTTTCGCTGATATTCGCGGTGCTTTTCGGTTATCTACTATTCGGCGATGTGCCGGATCCTATGATGTTTTCCGGTGCAGCCGTAGTCGTTGGCAGTGGGCTCTATATTTTTCAGCGAGAAGTGCGTATGGCTAAGCTGTCAAAAACCTAACTCTAATAAGCCCGTTCAATAGCGAAATCGATGGCTTCCAGCATGGCATCCTTCATCGGACAATCACGGAACAGCCCAAGTGCATCTCGGGCGATGGAACCGTAGTGGCGTGCACGATCGACCGTATCATGCAAAGCATTGTATTTATCCATAAGTGCCATGGCATGCAGCAAGTCGCCGTCGTTCTGATCTAAATCTTCGAGTGTGCGACACCAGAAAACTCGCTCCTCGTCATTGCCGCGGCGCCAGGCAAGTACGACGGGCAGGCTGATTTTACCTTCCCGAAAATCGTCACCCACCGTCTTACCAAGGGCTTTTTCGTCTGCAGAATAATCGAGCACATCATCTATCAGTTGAAAGGCGATGCCGAGATTCATGCCGTAACTTTCAAGTGCCTGTTCTTCAGCCTGCGGGCGCTCTGCAACTACAGCACCAACGCTCGCGGCGGCAGCAAACAGGGTCGCAGTCTTGGCCCTGATAACATCTAGATAGGCTTCTTCGCTAGTCTTGGTGTCGTTTGTGGTTAGCAACTGCATGACCTCACCTTCAGCAATTAATGCAGAAGCATCTGATAGGATTTTCAGAATGCGTAATGAGCCGTCGGCGACCATAATTTGAAAGGCTCGCGAAAACAAAAAGTCACCAACCAGCACTGAGGCTTGATTTCCCCAAACCGCATTGGCGCTGTCCTTGCCGCGACGCAACATCGATTCATCCACTACATCGTCATGCAGAAGCGTTGCTGTGTGGATGAACTCAACACAGGTCGCAAGTCCAATATGTCGATCACCCTCATAACCACATAGTTTAGCTGCAGCGAGTGTCAGAAGAGGGCGCAGGCGTTTCCCGCCTGATGCTACAATATGCCCTGCCAATTGCGGAATTAGAGAGACTGGGCTGTTCATGCTTTCCACGATAAGTCGATTGACCCGATGCAAGTCCTTGCCGGCAAGAGCTAGCATGTTGTCTAATGATGGCTCGGTCGATTGTCTACGCCGAGAACTCTCGAGATTGACGATGGTACCCACCCGGTTGCGCCTTTCTTCTAACTAGCACACTTCGTGATTATGAGCATAAAGTACGGCGGTGGCCGGTCAAGTCCGGCAAATTGCCTCACTGGTTAGGAGTTGTATGCGAGAAATTTTACGTAGTAACGATGTAGTCTACCTGTCTTGGGTTTCCGCGCTATTAGCGGATTCTGGCATAGAGGCGGTTATTCTGGATTTACATATGAGCGTTATGGAGGGTTCGATTTCGGCAATCCCGCGCCGCATGATGGTAAATGACGACCAGTATGAGGAAGCAATGACGCTGGTTAAAGCTGCGGAGCGAGAGTTTTCCAGAAAGCCTGACTTCTTGCTAAATGGCCGTGTTGTACTTCATCAGCCCAAAACCGGGTACCGTTCGGCTATCGACCCAGTTATGTTGGCCGCAGCGGTGTGCGAGAAGCCGGTGGGGAAAGTCTTGGATATAGGTTGCGGTGTTGGGACTGCAGCGCTGTGTTACGCCTATCGCGTTCCCGGTAATCGCGTTATGGCATTGGAGGAGCAACCAAAGATGGCGGCACTAGCGCGAGAAAATGTTGCTGCCAACGGTTTGGACAACCGGATTACTATTGTCGAAGGTGATCTTCTGGACGCACCGAAAGTGCTAGAACCTGGTTCGTTCCAGCATGTAATGGCGAACCCGCCCTATGTCGCCGCTGCGCAGGCCGATCCGTCCATGGATCTCGTGCGCGCAGCAAGCCACGTAGAAGGGCATGCCGGACTTGCCGATTGGATATCATTCGCCCACGCTCGGTTAGTACACAAGGGCTCCCTAACATTAATCTATGACCCGCGGCGGTTAGACGAACTGATGGAGGCTCTTAGGGGAAGTTTCGGCGGCGTGATAGTATTTCCACTTTGGCCATCAATAGGTCCGGAACAGAGTGGTAAAGATGCAAAACGAATTATCGTACAAGCTCGAAAAGGCGTGCGGACACCGGCACGGATATGCACCGGGCTTGTTTTGCATGAGGCCGATGGTTCTTATACCTCTGCAGCTGAACGGATTTTACGTAATGGAGAGGCCCTTAGGCTATGATAGGCTAACGCGCTTGAAGTTAGAGAGAGTGGCATGAGTATTTGTAAAATATATCGTCCAGTCATCTGAAGGAAAGTAGGGCTGTAGGTGATGGTGCAAATTTAATTTATATTATGTATTTAGTTGTAAGAGCGGTGCGAATAAGCGTTCTCGTCGGGGTGATTGAGGGCTATGTCAAAAAAGGCGATGTACCGGTATGGCTTGACTCCCACTCACGGTTCCAAATTCGGGTTTTTAAGAAGGCAATCCTTTGAATGATCATCGGTTTCGTAACCACCTTTTTACTTATTAGGTTTGTCATACTTTTATTCATAATAATTTGGTGGATTGTACGTTGCGTGAAGGGTATGCAAGCTTTCAATAGAGGCGAGCCGCATCCGAACCCGATGTCTCGGATGTTAATCTAAAAAATTAAGTAAGTTTCCTCTTGGAGTGTAATGTTTGTCGCACTACATAAGATGCCATGATAAAAAAACAAAAATCCAGTTGGCTTGCGAAAGTTCCGTTTATAGGTTCGCGTCTCAGTAGATTGAGAAAGAAGCCCCGCGTTGCGGTGCTGCAGCTTTCTGGCGTCATCGGCGAAGCGGGAATAATGCGGCGTGGTGGATTAAACCTCGCTGATCTTGAGGATAACATTGAGCAGGCTTTTGACATTCCGAGGCTTAAAGCCGTAGCTATTTGTATTAATTCGCCCGGCGGGTCACCCGTGCAATCTGCACTGATTGCCGGACGTATACGTGAATTGGCCAAAGAAAAGAAAGTACGCGTTTACGCATTTTGTGACGATGTGGCGGCTTCCGGTGGTTATTGGCTCGCATGCGCGGCAGATGAAATTTATGCAAATGGAGCTTCCATAGTTGGCTCAATCGGTGTTATTTCGGCCAGTTTCGGATTTCCTGAGTTGATGAAACGATTGGGGGTGGAGCGGCGCGTTTATACGGCAGGGGAGAATAAGCGTCGACTTGACCCTTTTTTGCCTGAAAATAGGAAGGACGTGACCCATCTGAAATCGTTGCAAAAGGATTTGCACGCACAGTTTAAATCCTATGTACAGGAGCGGCGAGGGAAACGCCTGAAAGGGCCAGATAAGGTTCTATTTAGTGGTGATTTTTGGAGCGGCACAAAGGGTTTAGAGCTTGGTTTGGTGGATGGTCTTGGCGATTTTCGTTCCGTTATGCGCAAGAAGTTTGGCAATGATGTCCGATTTTATCCAATTGAAGAAAAAAAGGGATTCCTGGCCAAGCGTCTGGGTATGTCGGTCAAGTCAGAGCATTGGGCTGATGATTTGGTAGGTGCTATCGAAGAACGTGCTTTTTGGAATCGTTACGGACTTTAGGCATTATCTGGTACCATCTTTCTCAATATGATTAGTGTCGGTAAACTTGCTCTCCTCATCGCAATTATATTGGTTGTGTTGATTGGGTTGCGACTATTTGGTCGCCGCAAAACAAGCTCAAAGGCGGAGGGCCGTATTGCGGATACCGTTCGATGCAAAATTTGCGGTATATATATTCCTAAATCCGGTGTAAGCCCTTGTGATCGTATTGGTTGCCCTTATTGACCGGGATTAGGGTGACCCCTAATTTGTCCTGAATAATGCACTGCACCATTTGCGCATTGCTTTGATGATTGGTCTTTAGCATGCCTGCCGAAAATAATTTCCAAAAACTGATTCTGAAACTGCACCAATTTTGGTCGGATCAAGGTTGCGTAATTTTACAGCCCTATGACATGGAAGTGGGCGCAGGTACTTTCCATCCGGCAACCACACTGCGCTCGCTAGGGCCAGAGCCATGGAAGACTGCTTATGTGCAGCCGTCGCGTCGCCCGACTGATGGTCGTTATGGTGAAAATCCAAACCGTTTGCAGCACTATTATCAGTATCAGGTCATTTTGAAACCATCTCCGTTGGAGAGCCAGGAACTATATTTGGAAAGTCTTGTGGCCATCGGTATCGATCCGATGGGCCATGATATTCGTTTTGTTGAAGATGACTGGGAGAGCCCCACCTTGGGTGCTTGGGGCCTTGGCTGGGAAGTTTGGTGTGATGGCATGGAAGTGAGTCAGTTCACTTACTTCCAGCAAGTTGGAGGCTTCGATTGCAACCCCGTGAGCACGGAATTGACTTATGGGCTCGAACGGCTCGCGATGTACGTGCAGGGAATCGAGAATGTGTATGATCTTGATTTGAATGGCCAAGGCGTAGTTTACGGCGATGTATTCTTAAAGCAGGAGCAACAATATTCTGCCTATAATTTTGAATATGCGAATACAGACATGCTTTTGCAGCATTTCCGAGATTCAGAACAAGAGTGCCAGGCGTTAGTCGGAAAGAATTTACCGTTGCCAGCATACGATCATTGTTTGAAAGCCAGCCATACATTTAATTTGCTTGATGCGCGTGGCGTGATCAGTGTGACTGAACGACAGTCTTATATTTTGCGGGTCCGCGAGCTTGCCAAAGCATGTTGCGAGTCCTGGCTCAGAACCGAAGGACATTTAGCCGATGGCTGAGTTATTATTCGAAATTTTAAGTCAGGAAATACCGGCCCGCATGCAGCGCCGTGCGTCGGACGATCTCCGAATTTTGGTGGCGGAAGGGCTGAAAAAGGCTGGTCTTGCATTTGATAAGGCGCATGCATTCTCCACACCGCGGCGGCTGGCGTTGGTTGTTGATGGTTTGGCAAAGAAGCAACCGGACGTGTGTGAGGAGCGCCGCGGCCCTCGCGCGGATGCACCTGATAAAGCAATTAAAGGATTTCTTAGCAGTGTTGGCTTGAATTCTATCGACGAATGTGAACAGCGCGAAACCGATAAGGGTACTTTCCTGTTTGTTGTGGTTGAAAAAAAAGGCGTCCCAACGATTGATGTGTTGCCGTCGATACTGATCGATGCGGTAGAGAAGATGTCATGGCCGAAATCCATGCGGTGGGGCCACAATGGATTTCGTTGGGTGCGACCTATTCATTCAATTTTGGCGATCTTTAATGGTGACGTGCTAAAGGGTGCACTTAATATTAAGGGAGAACAAATCCCATTTGGGCGCACGACAGTTGGTCACAGGTTCCTTGCGCCTGAGACTTTTTCCGTTGCCAGCTTCTCGGATTATCAAAATCAACTCCGAAGGGCATCGGTAATCCTAGACCCTGATGAACGTCAGGCGTTGATAGAGAAGGATCTTTCTGCTCTAGCAACAAAAGAAGATTTATCTATAAAGGATGACCCGCTTCTTGTTGCGGAAGTCGCAGGGTTAGTCGAATGGCCGGAAATACTGTTGGGTGAAATTGATGAAGCTTTCATGGATGTACCCGCGGAAGTCTTGATTACGTCGATCCGGACTCATCTAAAGTATTTTGTGCTGGAGGACCACAGTGGCAAGTTAGTGCCGCGTTTTGCGGTGGTATCTAATATGGCTACTGAAGATAATGGTAAGGCTATTGTTATCGGTAACGAACGCGTCCTACGAGCTCGTTTGGCGGATGCTAAATTTTTCTGGGATCAAGACCGTAAGAATCCTTTGTCGAGCTGGACGCCGATGCTAGCGGATATCACGTTTCATGAAAAACTTGGAACTCTTGATGCAAAAATTGATCGAATGCAGGCGTTAGCGACTGAACTTTGTATCGTTCTCGAAGGTGTGTGTCGGGATCGCGTCCTGTCTGCTGTTCGTTTGTGTAAAGCTGATTTGGTATCGGGTATGGTTGCGGAATTGCCTGAGTTACAAGGAATAATGGGGCGTTACTATGCACTTCATGATGGTGAGCATCCGGATGTCGCAGATGCGATTGCTGACCACTATAGCCCTCAAGGTCCCAAGGATAGATGTCCGTCAGCACTGGTCTCCGTTGTCGTGGCGCTAGCCGATAAAATCGATACTTTGGCTGGCTTCTGGGCTATTGGTGAAAAACCGACCGGATCAAAAGACCCTTATGCCCTACGCCGCGCTGCACTGGGTGTCATTCGCTTGATTGTGGAGAATGATTTGCGGATCCCTTTAGGGCCAATATTTAAGTTTGCTCTAGATGCACAGCCGGCAAAAAACGATTCTGGGCAAGCTACTGAGAGCTTACTTGGCTTTTTTTCTGATAGGCTCAAGGTTCATTTGCGTGAGAGGGGTGTTCGCCATGATCTGATTTCTGCTGTTTTCGCATTAGGTGGCGAAGATGATCTTGTGCGTCTGTTGATGCGTGTAGATGCTCTGTCGGCCTTTCTTGACAGCGAAGATGGTGCAAATTTGTTGACCGCTTATAGTCGGGCAGCAAACATATTGCGCATAGAAGAGGACAAGGATGATACTCGGTTCAATGGTGAGCCGGACCAGTCTCAGTTGGAGCAACCGGAAGAAAGCGAATTGGCATCGGCACTGAAGCAGGCAGCGGTCAACGCTAAGAGCGCTCTTGAAAAAGAGGACTATAAAAGCGCTATGCAGACTATGGCCGCATTGCGGGGACCAGTTGACGGGTTTTTTGAGAAGGTAACCGTCAATGCTGAAGAACCAGCTCTGCGGGTTAACCGCTTAAAATTGTTGTCGGGTATTCGGGAAACGATGCGAACGGTTGCAGATTTCAACCAAATTGAGGGTTAGGATTATATGCATAAATGGGTCTATGCATTCGGCGATGGTAAATCCGACGGGGGTGCCACGATGCAAAATCTGCTGGGCTGCAAGACCAAGCCGGATTTAAAGCTTGGTATTTGCGGGGAGCATGGCGGTGATCAAGCATCGATAGGATTTTGCTCAACCCGTTTCCTGGCGAACTAATCTTTGTTTTTAGTCCGAATAAAACTCCAACTAATATACCTTTTGAAATTAATTAAACGTAAACTTCTTTTACTGCGAGTTTTGGTAGGTGCAGACGGAACTGCTTTGTAAATATTAGCAAATAATTACATGTACTTTCTTGATGTTAATTTTGCATTTGATTTGAGTGTTATTTGGGTTTATTTATTTATCGAAATATCGATATTTCGGCATTGATAAATGAAAAATGATAATCGTGATCGCGTATTAATTTTTTTCGGCGACCCTGATGCGCCTATTCGCCAAGTTATTCGGACTACGATGGCTAGCGAGAATTATCGTAATATTGAGGTTTTTAATAAACTTCAGACGTTACGCGATAGTATCCGCAATCTAGACCCTCATCTCATTATTATAGATTCGGGGTTACCAGAAGGAGATGCGATTAAGCTTATTTCTGATGTGCGATTGGGGAAGGTCGGGCGTAATCCATTTGTTCCTATTATTACAACAACCTGGGATCCTGATCGAAATACGGTTCGTAAAATCGTTGATAGTGGTACCGATGACCTTTTAGTGAAACCGTTATCACCGGCGCAATTGATGACGCGGATTAGTGTCCTTGCGGATAACAGAAAGCCGTTCGTGGTTACCAGTGACTATATTGGGCCTGATCGCCGTGATGATAGCGCCCGAAAGCCAGATATGCCCTGTTTTGATGTGCCGAATACTTTAGAGATGGCGCTGAGCGGCGAGGATATTGATCAGACCAAATTGGATGGCTTGATTAAGGAAGCGATGGCTGAAGTAAATGAACAACGGTTAAAGCGACATTCCTATCAGATTGAATTTTTAGTGCGGCTCATTATTCCGGCTGTTAAGGAAGGAAAAATCACCGTTGATACGACCGCGCAAATTGAGAAACTATGTGAAATTAGTGAAGATATGGAACGTAGGGTAGATGATCCTCAATTCGAGAATGTGGTGGAGCTTAGTGAGTCCTTTACCGAAATTGCAAGCTCCGTCCGAAAGAAATTGCCTGAGCCCGACCCAATGGACGTCCAAGTGCTTGCGGAGGTTTCCCAGGCAATATTGTTGGCACTTAATCCGGATCTGACACAAGACAGTGCAGTAACTGAGATCACCGACATGGTGCGTCAGTTTTCCGATCGTGCAACGGCAGCGGAACTGCGAAGGTAGGTTTTTAATTGGGCGTTAGTTGTCAGCCAGACTGTTTTAATCTGTAAATCAGATAGTAGGCATTAGTGCCTCGTTGAAAGTACGTCGAATACGTCACCATCTGCTATAATTCCTTCCATATGGCGCCGATGCCAAAGGGCAAAAAACAGTAGTGTCCAGGCAGCAAATCCCGCTCTTTTGTCATTCGACTTAAAAATGCGTTCTACAGAATCAGGCTGACAGATGCGAGATATTGCAGGAAGGGCAGAAACCATTGGCCCAAGTTGGTTTCCTCGTTCGCTAATCCATTGGCCCACCGGAACGGTAAAGCCGCGTTTGCGAGAAAAAGGTTTAGCTTGCGGTATTGCTTTGTTTAACCATTGGCGAAGGATCCACTTTCCCTGACCCTCATTAATTTTTAGGTCATCGGGCAACAAAAAGACTTTAGCGGCCACATCACGGTCTAGAAATGGAGTTCTGCCTTCGAGACCGTGTGCCATGAGGCATCGATCAAGTTTCATTAACAAATCGTTGGGAAGCCAGTCTCGACAATCAGTTGTTTGAGCGATTTGGAGCTTGGTACGCGCGCCCCAGCCACCGCTTGCCTCTAAGGACGCAATAGAATCGCGCCATGCATGGGGAAGTTTGCGCAAAACTTTGAGTTGATCGAAGGTGCCTCGCGATCGAATGGTACGCCCACCACGCCACCAAGGCCGCAAAAGGCGTCGATATCTGCCGTAACCGGCAAACAACTCGTCGCCGCCTTCACCAGACAGGATAACTTTAACACTTTTTGCTGCTTCGCGTGCTAGTTTCCAAGTAGGCAAAATTGCATAGTCCGCCGCCGGGTCATCCATCGCTGCGGCAATTTTTGGCAGGGTGGACCAGAAATCACTTTCGCCAAATTCCACCTCCACATGTTCGGCACCGACCGATGCCGCGAGGTCACGCGCATGAGCGCGTTCGTCTGATACGCCTTGATGAGTGAAGCCAATGGTGAAAGCCTGGACTGGTTTTTCATTAAGGCGCGCCATGACCGAGAGTATTGCCGATGAGTCAATTCCACCAGAGAGGAATAAGCCATATGGTACGTCCGACCGTTGATGGATCGCAACACTATCGAGTAGTGTTTTATCTAACATTTTGATCGCATCATCAGCTGAAAGTTCTTCGCCTGCAGCATTCGGCAGGGCTGGTAAGCGCGTGCGTTCAATTATCCTTCCTTGACGAATTAAAAGCGTCTCGCCCGGTTTAACGCGCTCTATACCTTTGAAAATGGTGGTGTCGCCACAGGTGAACTGCATTTGCAATAATTCATCAAGCCGGTCATCGTCCAGGGTTGGTTCTAGCAGACCAGCAGCAAATATTGCTTGCGGTTCAGAGGCGAATGCAAAGCCATATGTTGTTTCAGCAAAATAAAGCGGCTTAATGCCGAACGGATCACGAGCTAAAATTAGCTGCTCTTGCACAGGGTCATGGATTGCGATGGAGTACATGCCACGGAGCGATGCGGCAAAGTCCATTCCGTCTCGTCGGTAAAGTGCAAGAGGGGGCTCGCAATCCGATTGAGTGGAAAAAGAATGCTCAGTCATGGTGGATCGGAGTTCGAGATAATTATAGATTTCCCCATTGGCAATCAAGGCATTGCCGGTTGAATCGTAAAGGGGCTGGTCACCAGTTTCTAGGTCAATGATCGCAAGGCGTCTCTGTACCATGCCAACATTGCCCGATATATGGCGTCCTTCACCATCGGGACCTCTATGGACAAGGGAATCAGCGAAAGCATCTAGCACTTTTTGCGAGGGTGCTTTCCCATCAAATGTCATCAAACCGGCAATGCCACACATTAACTTCTGACCGTTTCGAAAAATTCGTGATAGAGGGCAACAACCCGTGCCTTGGTGAAGTGTTTCTGATAAGCGTTGAAGCCATTATAGGCAAGGGTCGTTCTCAAATCTTCAGATGCTATCACTTGAAGAATGGCATCACTGGCAGCTTTCGCGTTATCAATGGGGAATAGCAACCCATTAAGATAAGGGGTGATCAATGATGTGGGTCCCTGGGCAGCAGCGGCAATGACAGGTTTGCGTTGTGCCCACGCTTCAATCACCACATTGCCAAGGGGTTCATGACGAGATGGACACAAGAATATATCGCAGGTGGCTAATAGGTTTGCCGTATCTTGTCGCCAGCCGAGGAATCTAACACGTTCTTCAATGCCAAGCTGTTTGCTTTGTTTGGAAAGTGATTGTCGCAAAGCTCCGTCACCAGCGATCCAAAGGTGGCAACCAGGCGCTAATGCAACTGCATTCAACAATAAGTCGAACGCTTTGTTTTCATGTAACCGGCCCATTGCGAGGAGCAATGGGGTGTCATTGGGTGTGTTGAAAATTGATCGATCAATTGGTATGCCAGGAGTCCCATCTACAAAGTTTGGCAGGTAATGGCAATTCTCCATCGGCCAACCCGCACCAATAATATAATCGCAAATATTCTGTGTATTACCGATTAGGTGATTGCAGGTGCTATAATATTTTAGATCATAATAACCACCAAGACGTCCAACGATTGTATGGTTTCCGGTTGGACAAAAACGCGCGGCGCGGTTCATCCAGGCCACTAGGATATTTGGGGCAAACGTTTCAATGCAACTTTTCAATCGCCCACGAGTGCGAAAATCAAATCTTCCGCCAAAGGTTAGTTTATGGGTCGGAATATTCGCGTGTTCTAATATTTTAAGGCGTCTTTCATAAGGTCTAATAGCGGTTTCCTGTTTCAATCCGGCATCCGCAAGCGCAGGGACAAGGCGACAAAAAAATGCCTCTGCACCTCCGTGTTCAGCACCCGCCATAGCATGGAACACACGGATCAATCTTTTTCCAATCTAGCTTTTAAATATGAGAGTACGGGATAAAGTGAGGCAAAAAGGGCAATTAGAAACCCATAGACCCCCTCCCGGTATCCGCTCCGCGCTACGTAGCATTTCCAGAATCGGGAGAAAATTCTGCGCACGTTATGGCCGAAACTTCCTATATCACCAGAAGCACGAAGGTCTGCGGCCTTGGCTGTTGTATAGCGGTCGAGTCTGGTTATCATGTCAGAAATATCACGATCTACGTAATGGACCATACGATTTTTCAATTCGCCTTTTGGTCCTTTGAGTTCTAATGCGGGATGAATACGCTGGTCGCCCCACCGTTTGTGACCTTTATAAAATAATCGGGGGGCCGCACTGACACCCCACGACGCACCCCATCCGTAGCGAACTCGTTTGTCGCCGATATAATTATCAAAGGGAATTAAAAAATATCCAGATTTTGATTTCTCTATGGTTTGCCTAATTTCGTCGCCTAGCGCCGAGGATACACGTTCGTCACTATCTACTTCGACAATCCACTCTCCACTGCAAGCTTCTATGCCGGTATTGCGGCGCTCTCCTTCGATTTCCCAACTTCCCTCTATGAGGTGGTCGGTGTAATTCGCGGCGACGGCCTTGGAGCCATCTGTACATTTGTCCAGCACTACAACGATTTCATCAGCGAATTTCAAGCATTCGAGGCAATCACAAAGTTGCTTCTCTTCATTATGAGTGACGACGAGTGCGGATAATTTCTTGAGTGCACCTTCGTTCATGCCGTGCCTTTCTTTATCCCCTGCCAAAATTGGCGTGTCGCATCTTCAACCATATCTACCGTAAGTCCGTCCATCAAAGTGCCCGTGGTGCGATGATCGTAATCCAGCGCGCCGGTTAATGTCTCGAAAGATTCTGGTGTGCGCACCCAATGCGTGCGTCTACCCCATGGCGCATAAAGTGTTTCCTTGCTTGGGCCGAAGAGGCCTAATGTGGGTATACCGGTTGCCGCTGCCATATGCATAAGTCCTGAGTCGTTGCCTACGAAAAAACTGCATCGGCTGAGACAGGCACCAAGGGTTCCCAAGTCAACGGTGCCCACGAGGTCTATCCGCCTTCCAGGAGGAATAGCGTCCAAAAGCGGAACGGCTTGATTGCGTTCGCTTTTTGCCGCAATCACCGCGACTAAGGCATCTGGGAAAAGGCCACCTGTAACGGTTAGGTTCTTCATCAAGTCTGCAAAATTTGCAGCGCGCCATTGTTTCCCAAGCCAATTTGCCGCGGGCGCGATGGCGATTACTCGTTGGTCTTCGGGAATAATATTCTGAGCATGTTTTATTTGGTTGTCAGTATGCCAGAGCCTTGGTGCGGGAGGGCAATCTTCAAGTCCTACGATACGACTGATCAAGCGTACTCGATGGCAGCTAGGATCTGGTGCTGGCATAGTTCGGCGTTCTTTTGCCGACAATAGCCAGCCGATTATGGATCGACGGAGGTCAATAACTAAATCCCAACGAACGAAAATGGTTTGTTGCCAGAGCGATAGCCAGTGTTTTGCGTAAGGTTTCTTTTCCATTCTTATAATATGCTCTAAACCCGGAGCAGCCTCAAAGATTGGAGATGATAAAGGGCCAGCTACTACAGTGAACTTAGCAGACGGGTATTGCTCGGCCAAATGGCCTAATAGGCCGGTCGATAAGACGGCGTCGCCTAGGCGATTAGCGGTTATGAACAAAATGCGCATTGCGTATGATTATAGTAATGCTAAGAGACGGGACATAGCTTGCCTTTTAAAGTATTGCTACCAATTGAATGCGTGTTTTTAGCAAGGAAATGGACATGGTTGGTGATAAAGCCTTGTTTGTGATTTTGAAGTCTAGAGGATTACTCACAGTTGGTGGGAAAGATCGAGTAGAATTTCTGCAAGGATTGGTCTCGAACGATGTCCGACATGTTTCGGACGCGCGGTGTATCTGGGCGGCCTTATTGACACCACAGGGAAAATATTTGCACGATTTTTTTATAAGTGAAAATGATGATAAATTCTTCTTGGATTGCGAAGCTGACCGCTTGGTGGATTTGGGGCAAAGGTTGAGCCGCTACAAACTCCGGGCCAATGTGGATTTAGGCATGTCTGAAAAGCAATCTGTAGCAGTAGTTTTCGGAAATGACGTCGCCGACGGCCTTGGCTTGGGCGATGAAGTAGGCGCTACAAAAACCATTGATGGCGCCATTTTTTATAAGGATCCAAGGCTTTCCGCACTTGGTTTACGCGCGATTTTAGATGACACGAAAGCGGGTGAGATTTTGACGAACCGCGGTTTCAAAGAGGGAACACTTGATGACTATGAACGATGGCGGCTTGAGGCAGGGGTCCCCGACGGTAGCCGAGACATGATAGTCGAGAAATCCATCCTTCTTGAAAGTAATTTTGACGAATTGAATGGTATCGACTGGGATAAGGGCTGTTTTATGGGCCAAGAATTGACCGCACGAACCAAATACCGGGGACTGATCAAGAAACGTTTAGTGCCAGTCCGAATCGAAGGGGAACCTCCTGTACCGGGTGCCGATATTTTATTCGACGGAAAGAATGCTGGCGAAATGCGGACCTCTTGTGGAAGAGCTGGTATCGCTCTTTTGCGACTGGAGCATTTGGAGCGCGCTTTGGCGGGCGAGGGTTCTTTGTCGGTAGAGGGTAGGATAATCCTTCCACGAAAACCGGATTGGGCGGATTTTTAACCAGTGGTTGCAATAGCTGAGCATCAGAACTGTTAAAGCTCTTGTACCTAAATACTAGTGATAATAAGTGCTCCGAAGAACGTATAGCTTGGTGTTCTACTTGATGCAGGTCAAAGGACTTACGTTGGTTGAAATACACGATTTTGGATTTAAGGGATCTAAGGAACTAGTGCTAGTTTATAAATTGATTGAAGCTTTAGTCACAGATATTCTGAATCGCTTGCCAGTCGTCTTCACTGATAGGCGTTCCCCTCGGCGGCTTTGGTTTAGCTTGAATGGCATCGATACGTTCTCGAAGCGTTGGATGGGAAGCGAGATACTTAAGAACTAAATCATCGTCATTGCGCGTTCCTTCGGCTTTGCCTTCATTCAATAACTTTTTAAAGAAGTTCACTAGCCCTGTATTATTAATTTTGGCGAGGGTAAGTATTTCAATAGCGGTCTCATCGGCTTCTGCTTCGTTGCTGCGGGAATAGGAGGCATTAGCTAAATGTAAGGCGAAGCCAGAAGCTAAATCACCGGATGAGCCGGATACGCCTGTTAGAGCCGTAATAAGCATCGACCAGCCATAGGCGTGGATCAGCGCTTTAGCGGGATGACGTTTGATGACATGGCCCATCTCATGGGCGAGGACGCCGGCTACTTCTTCCAGTGTGTCCGCTTTTTCAATCAATCCACTTAGTATAACGATATGGCCACCGGGGGCTGCAAAAGCGTTTACCACCTTGCTTTTGGCGACCCGTACTTTGAACCGGTAGGGCGTATCGACGGTTGCTGCTAGCCGATCCGTTAGATGCTGCAAAGCAAGTAAACCTTTAGGGTTTTCACACTTACTCTCATTAGCACTAAAGATTTTGGTGACAGTCTTAACGACTCCTGCGCCGATCTCTTCTTCCCATTCCATGGGGATGCTTTCGGCGAGCGGGCCGGCAATACGCGGTAGCCCGTATATTACAAATAGGGCAAAACACAAAAATAGAGCGCCGATAATGGTGAATTTTTGGACACCGGCCCGGCTCACTGGGTCTCGCTTTAGATAGGGTGCTAATTGCTCTAATTGGCTCAAAATCGATTGGTCTGGAATGGCCAGACGCTCGCCTTCCAAAGAACGGTTTTGCAGACGGATAGGTCGATCTGCGGTGAGAGCTTCCGCAAGTTTCACATCTTTCCAGTCCCATTCGGCGATGGGTTGGCTTTTCGTGTTCTCGATAATGAGACCCTGTATGGCACAGAGCACCGCAACGTCGTGTTGCTCGGCGGATTGGCCATTGCTGTAGCGCGCTTCAAACCGTACTGATATGTCACTTGTCATTTAGTTTCGGATTCCGCATTGCAGATTTGCATTAGAGTGCATCGACTTCTAGTGCTTCCGCCAATCCCTCACCATAACCAGGCTTGTCTTGCTGGTTTTGCAGCAGACGCGCCGCCGAGAAAGCGCCGGTAATTGTCATATTGGCACAGAATGCGGAGATAAAACGATTGAAGATGATAATAGGAATAAGAGTGCCAAATATCGCGAGGGCAATGATCAGTAATATTAGGAATGTTGTTGCATCATTGCCGCCAGATGTCATTGCGATGGTTAGTGCAAACAGCACCACCAATCCGCCATAAACTAAATAAGCGGGTATATAGACATTGAAAAGTTGTCCGACCGTCATTGTTGAGGTGGCTGACAGGTTTTCGAATTTGGTTGCCGAGACAAAATGACGAATGACGACGGCGCTGTACCAAACCATTGCGACAGCGGTCAGGATACCAATCAGTGTCAATGCGATGAGGACCCCGACAACCAGTTGAAACATTTCAGCTTGGCTAGGTTTGGTTTCAATGGCCTCAAAGAATTTGTAGGAGAAATACCCCATCACGCCATAAAGGATGAGAAGGCAGACTAGACTGAACAACCACGATTTCATCAATGGGGCGAGCGGCGCATCGAATTTTAGATTCACATCGCCAAACACACTATTTTCGATTCGATATTTCTGCAGGGCAAGCTGCATTTTTGGATACATGACACCGAGTGTGACAATTGTCAGCAACGTGTAGAGAAACGCTTTATTTGCAAATGTGATCGCCGAGCCACTCATGCCGCCGCGTATACCGCACCACGAGGTACGGGTCAGCCGATATCGCTGAGCGCGATATGAGGCGATATGAATAAGGTAAAAGAAGCCTAGCCCATATAGGATTTGGACCACGATAAAGATATAAGGCTTGCTTTGTAGCGCAATTTGGAGAAATGAGTTGAGCAGTAAGACGGGAATGAGAATGAGCATCACCACCAAAAAACCAAGGAACAGCTCGGTACCGGTGCCGGTATATTCCAACGGCTCGCCCCGAAATGAAACTTGGCTCCAAAGGTAACGGCGGATTTTGGTTTTGCCCCAAAAGCGGTAAATGCCCAGCGTTATTATCGATAGGAGTATGTTTCTAAGGACAATGGGGATAAGTTTGCGAAGACGGCCTGTATAGAGCGGTTGTTCATTCACCGCATCGTATGTCGTATCACTTGGAGGCGGCGATTCTTTGTTCGGGGTACCGTCCCGAATTTCGACAAACTCGGACATGATAAATAACCTCTCTTCTGGACACCTTCGGTACCCTGTTATTATCTCTCTTCGCAAGTGTTTGGGCAATGGAGATGGACCCAGGGCTGGACGATTTGTTATATGATAGGCTCTTGGTTAAAGAGCCAATTATAATTTAGGAGAAGCCGTTTATGGCCAGTCAAACTTTTCCCGCGCTAGTGCTAAACGAAGATAACCGCAAAGTATCCCACGAATTAAAACAGCTGAACGTTGATGATTTGCCCGACGGTGATGTTTGCGTTGCGGTAGAGTATTCCACCGTTAATTATAAAGACGGCATGGTAATGAACGGTATTGGGCGATTAGTGCGAGATTACCCGCACGTTGCGGGAATTGATTTAGCGGGTGAGGTGGAAGTCTCTGATGATGATCGTTACAAACCAGGTGATAAGGTTGTCTTAACCGGCTGGCACGTCGGTGAGCGTCACTGGGGCGGCTACGCGGCAAAGGCGCGTGTTAAGGCGGACTGGTTGGTTCCGTTGCCTGATGGTCTTTCTACTCGTCAGGCCATGGCGGTAGGCACGGCAGGGTTTACTTCAATGCTGGCTATCATGGCTTTAGAAGAGTGCGGACTTGTTCTCGATACGGGCCCTGTGGTCGTAACTGGGGCTGCTGGTGGTGTAGGTTCAATAGCCGTCGCGATACTCGCCAACCTTGGTTATAGTGTTACTGCCTCAACAGGCAGGCGGTCTGAGTCAGGTTTCCTGGAATCATTGGGGGCATCTGAGATTATCGATAGAACAGTATTATCCGAAACATCTGGTAAGCCACTTGATGCAGAGCGTTGGGCCGGTGCTGTGGATACCGTAGGGTCAACCACGCTCGCTTCAGTGCTTGCACAAATGATGTACGGGAGTTCGGTAGCTACTTGCGGGCTGGCAGGTGGAGCCGATTTGCAAACCACTGTCATCCCATTCTTATTGCGTGGCATTAACTTACTTGGAATCGATTCTGTTGTTCAGCCGTTCGATAACCGTTTAGCAACATGGCAACGTATTGCTGAAGATTTGCCATTAGAGAAACTGGACGCGTTGACTGAAACGGTCGGCATTGCCGCCGTACCAGATGCTGCCAGCGCTATCATTAAAGGTGAAATTCGTGGTCGGTTAGTAGTCGATGTCAACGTTTAGAGAAACGATTACACCGCATTTAGGATGCGGATTGGATCACCATCCATAAATTTGGTGATGTTTTCAATAATATCTGAATAGTGCTTTGCGTGATTTTCAATCGTTACATAACCGAGGTGTGGCGTAAGAAGGACATTGTCAAGTTTACGGAACCGGTCATCTGCGGGCAGTGGTTCGACGGTGAAGACGTCCAAAGCCGCGCCCGCTATCAAATTAGTTGTAAGCGCTTTGTATAGCGCCTCTTGATCGATTATCGGCGAACGAGATGTGTTGACGATGTAAGCGTTTTCTTTCATCTGCAGAAATTCTGTTTCGCCAATCATGCCTCTGCTGCGATCGCTCATGCCGTAATGAATAGTGATGACATCAGAATTGGCGAAGAGCTCTTCCTTATTCACTTTTTTTACACCGACTTCTGCCGCGCGTTCATCGGTAAGATTTTGGCTCCATGCAATAACGTTCATTTCGAATGCCAAGCCGACTTTTGCCACGCGCGAGCCTAGATTGCCGAGGCCTACGATACCGAGAGTTTTGCCGCTTAAGTTTTGTCCCGGTTTGGTTTGCCAGCCGCCTTCTTGCATGGAGCGATATTGCCCGGGAATATCGCGCATAAGGCTGATGATTAGGCCCCAAGTATGTTCTGATGTAGGCGAGCCTGCACCACCCGTATAACAAACGGTGATACCGTGTTCGGTGGCAGCTTCAAGATCGAAGGACTTATTTCGCCCGCCTGTCGTTATTAGTAATTTTAGATTAGGCAATTGCTCGATTGTTGATCGAGGGAAAGGCGTACGCTCGCGCATGCCGACAATAATATCAAACTCTCTAAGCGCGGTGATGACATTATTTTCATCGCCTAAATGTTCATTAAAAACCTTAACGTCGGCACGCCCATTCACTGGTGACCAATTGGCAACGCTAAGCGCTATATTGAAATAATCATCGAGTACAGCGACGCGCATTTACAATTTTCCTTATTATTTCGACCATTCGAATTTAGTGCCACTGTAATGAGAGGCTCCAAAGTGTACATGCAGAAATTCTGTGTGCGATTGTCGACTTCAAGGTGGAGCGCTAGACGATGATATCTAGAACGGCCCCCCGCGGTGGACCGCCCGTACCGCCCGTCGTTATTCTACCATCTGGTAATGTGATTTCAATGTTCGGTGGATTGTTGCTGACACCGGCACTATCAGTCTTTGGGGCTTCGGCTTCAAGTAAGGGCGTTGAGCCAACTGAATCCGGCGCATCAATTTGTACCGGCTCTGTTGAGTTGGATTCTGGAGCTCTTACAGCAGGCGCATTGCTGTCGTCTTGTGAGATGGATTCTGCACCTCTTACAGCAGGCGCATTGTTGTCGTCTTGAACTTCTTGCAGGGAAATGAGGACTCGTGAAGCCGCTTGTGACCGTCGAATATTTAATAATTCCGGAATATCTGCGCTTTCAATCGCCGCAAGCTCTTCGCGTCGGACGATACGGAGGCCTGTTTCCCTATCAGTCTCGTTGTATTTAGCCGTAAAGGCTAATGCTCGGCTATTTGATTGTTGACCGTCGGACTCGGTTGATTCCGCGCGCGTACGTGTTCTCTGCACATCGCTGTTTTGCGTTATGCCAGCGGGTCCAGTATTAGATAGCGCCTGCGCTGAACTAATGTCAGTCATATTAGTAAAATGAGCCTATTTTATAAAATTTTCAAGTTTTATTGTATAAAGATGTTAGTAGATCTAGTATTTTCAGTAAAATAATATAAAAAGCATGGAGTAGTATTTGTAAATATTAGAGAAAAATCATTCTAATATTAAATAAAAATCGGAATAAAGAATCTAAAATAGATATATTTATTTATTATATATAATAAAAATATTATTTTTACTATTCTGATGTTATACAATAATCATCTTATTGCTGTAATTTCTGAGGCTCTTGTTCGGTTCTCGAACGTTCTCTGACAGCAACATAGGTAGCGCTGGCAACAATCATTACTGCGCCTAGGAATACAAAAATATCTGGAACTTCTTGAAATAGCAAAAAGCCTAATAAGGCTGTCCACAATAGTCGCATAAAATCTAGAGGCATTACTACCTGTGCATCAGCACCGCTAAGTGCTTCGACCAGGGTGTATTGTCCGAGCGTACCCGTTATCGCTATCAAGGTCAGTAATAGAAATTGCGCGAATGTAGGAGTTTGCCAATAAAAAAGTGCAACGGGTAGTGATAAAACAGCCAAGAGTAGGGCCATATACGCGGTGATCGTTAGACTAGAATCGGTTCGACTGAGAACTTTGATGACGATTAATGTGCCGCTCCAAATGATAGCCGATGATAATACTGCCAATGCGCCGACTTCCACTGCTTCAAGGCCAGGCCGCAAGATGATGAGTGCGCCGGCAAACCCAATAGCAATCGCTGTCCATCTGCGAAGGCCGACTTTCTCGCCGAGAAAGCAAATAGCAAGTAGAACTGCGAATAAGGGGGCAGTGAAGGCAAGCGCGGTTGCTTCTGCGAGTGGTGTTAGGCTAAGGCCAATATAAAATGCCGCCATAGCGAACAAATTAAGGCCCGCGCGTACCCAATGTAGACCAATTCTTTCGGTTCTCAGGGGGGCGAGGCCATGGCGAATGAAAAACGGTGCTAATACGATAAGGCCTAGAAAGTTTCGGAAAAAAACGACCATCATGGGTTCTAGCTCCTGTGCCACATGGCGGATGCTGGCGTTCATGATGGCGAAGCTGATCGTCGAGATGATCATTAAGAGGATGCTACGAAAGCGACTGGATAGGAGTTGGGTAGGGCGTAGCATGAGTTGAAGTGCGTCTTTCAAATAAATTGGCGCTCGTTTTATCGCATGTCTTAGGCCTATAAAAAATAACGGTTATAGCAGGTGGATACATAATGGGCATACTCTGATTGACGGCTAAGCATAGGTGTTAGATATTCTCCAGGCTTAAGCAGGCTTAACATTAAGTAAAAATAAATTATGGGATTGTTTGAAAGTGTCCGCAGTAGAAGAAGAGACTGATCGGCAGATCACACTGGAAATTTGGCGTGGGCAGAAGGAAGGCTTCTATCAGTCCTATTCGGTTCCTGCCCAGGAGAGCCAAACTATCCTTGATGTTGTTACCTATGTGCAACGACGTATAGACCCAACACTTAGCTATAGATTTGCTTGCCGGATTGGTATGTGTGGTTCGTGCGCAATGATGGTAAACGGTCAGCCCCGCTGGACATGTCGTACCCATGCGTCGAAAGTATTGAAGGACGGTAAGATCCGTTTAAGCCCACTCCGCAACTTACCGGTTATCAAAGATTTAGCGACTGATATGACCGAGTTTTTTGAAAAATGGCAAGCAGCCAAGGGGTGTTTCGTACCGACGGATGGGCAGTCCCAAGAATTTGCCGCTGTCGAGCCTAAATCGAAAGAGCGCAAGGAGGCTGACGCGGGTATAGAATGTCTTGGATGTGGTGTTTGTTATGCTGCCTGTGATGTTGTTGCGTGGAATAAAGATTATCTTGGACCCGCAGCACTCAATAGAGCGTGGACTCTTGTAAACGACGAACGGGATAGTGATAAGATGGGACACTTGGCTGCCGTTGCTGTGGATGCGGGCTGTCACGCGTGTCATAGCCATCAGCAATGCGCCACGTATTGCCCTAACAATTTAAACCCGACACGCGCGATTGCTGGTTTGAAACGTATGAGCGTGGCTGCCGTTTTAAAGGGCGAGTTAAAATGAACCGCGTCGATCTTTGGCTTTATGTCGCCCAACGCGTTAGTGCGATGATTCTTGCGCCGCTAGTGATCGTTCACTTGTTAACTATAATTTATGCGATACAAGGCGGCTTGACGGCAGACGAAATTCTTCAGCGTACACAGGGCAATTTGCTTTGGGGCTCACTTTATAGTCTTTTTGTAATCGCGGTTGCGGTGCATGGATCAATTGGGCTCCGTGCGATCATTCAAGAAATGTCCACCTGGCATGGCCGTTCGCTGGATTTATCTATTGGGCTTTTCGGTTGTTCGCTCCTCTATTTAGGCATACAGGCCGTTAGGGCAGTAGTGTAATGAGGAACCAGCCTTCTTATTGGGCATTCATTGTTCATCGTATTTCAGGTCTTGGCTTGGCTCTATTCTTACCGTTCCATTTCTATGTTTTATCGATGGCGTTAGAAGAAGCGCGGCTGAATAATTTTCTACAATGGACGGACGCTCTATCTGTTAAGTTGGCTGAAGGCGGATTAGTTTTGTTATTAGCCGCACACATGGCCGGCGGCCTGCGGCTATTAGTATTGGAATTCTTTACCTGGCATAATTGGCAGAAAACGATAATGGCGCTGGGTGCTGCTGTAGCTTTTGCCTTTGGCGTCTTATTTCTCATGAGGGCGATATAGAAGGAGTTGGTTGTGGGTCTTGAAAAGATAGAACGTCTGCAAACGGATATTCTCATACTGGGCTCTGGTGGTGCAGGATTGTTCGCGGCTCTGCATGCCCATAATGCTAACCCCAATTTAGATATTACGGTTGCAGTCAAAGGGTTACTTGGTAAGTGCGGTTGCACGCGGATGGTGCAGGGGGGCTACAATGTAGCTATCGCTGATGGCGATTCCGTTGAACGGCATTTTATGGACACGATTGAGGGTGGCAAATGGCTTAACAACCAGGACCTCGCTTGGGACCTGGTAAATTTGTCTATCGAGCGTATTCATGAGCTTGAGAATGAAATAGGGTGTTTCTTCGACCGAAACCCGGACGGTACAATTCATCAAAAAGCGTTTGCAGGCCAAACCTTTGATAGGACGGTTCATAAGGGTAGTTTGACCGGGATCGAGATTATTAGTCGCCTTGCCGAGCAAGTCTGGGCACGTAATATCAATAGACTCGAAGAGCATCGTGCAGTGGAGTTGGTTCCGTCGAAGGATGGCTCGCATTTAGCCGGTGTGCTTATGATCGACATGCAGGCTGGCGACTTTAAATTTGTTCAAGCGAAGGCAGTGATGCTTGGCACTGGTGGCGGCCCGACGATGTATAAATATCATACGCCATCTGGTGATAAGTCTTGCGATGGTATGGCGATGTCACTTCGCGCAGGTTTGCCCTTGCTCGACATGGAAATGGTACAGTTCCATCCGACAGGCCTAGTCGCCGGTGAAGACACGCGGATTACCGGTACGATCATTGAAGAAGGCCTGCGTGGCGCGGGTGGGTATCTTCTCGATGGCGAAGAAAGACGTTTCATGGAGGAGTTTGATGAACGGGGCGAGCGGGCTACTCGCGATATCGTTAGCCGCTCAATGTACGAAATGATGCGCCGCGGACGGGCTGCGCCAAATGGCGGACTGTATATTACGATGGCGCACCTCGACCCAGAAATGGTGGTACAACAGTTCAAAGGGATGGTGGATAGGTGCCGTGATGTGGGTTTCGATTTAGTAGGCGGTTTGGTGGAAGTCGTTCCCACAGCCCATTACATGATGGGTGGTGTAAAATTCGGCCGCGATTGCCGAACTGATTTACCAGGTTTATTTGCTGCTGGAGAGGATTGTGGTGGCGTGCATGGTGCGAACAGGCTGGGAGGTAATGGCGTAGCGAATTCTACTGTTTTCGGCGGTGTCGCTGGCGACCACATGCCGCCGTGGATTGCTAAAGAGTGCGAGTTGGTTGATCCGGATGAAAGCTTAATAGATGGTGCTGTTGAACGTAGTATGACGCCGTTTAGCAATTCGGGTGGGAATTTAAATGACGTTCGCCTAAAGCTGTATGACGTCATGTGGGATGATGTGGGAATCACACGAACCAAAGAGGGCATAGAACGGGGACTTAAATCTTTAGGTGCGTTGCGTAAAGAGCTTTACAATATTGGTTTACCCGATAATAGCCGCACTTTTAATCTCTCCTGGCAGGACTGGATCAATCTAGACAGTCAAATCCTGGTTAGTGAGGCGATTGCCAAAGCTGCTCTGGCTCGTGAGGATTCTCGTGGAGCGCATTTCCGTGAGGACTTTCCGGAAACTAGCGATCTAACTGGTTCGGCAAATACCGTCGTGCGGCAAGCAAACGGTGAGCTTGTCGTTGAAAATGTACCCGTTGATTTCACGCGCGTAAAACCGGGTGAAACTCTTATCGTTGAAGAAGCTGCGTGAGTGCCGTTAGAAGGAAAGAGGCGATGATAAGACAAGAAGATATTTTGACGGCTGGTAGGGAAATAATGAGTCGGGCGGCCATTGATATACCGCTTGATTATAAGGATGGCATTCGAAAAATGGTCGATGAAGAGGAAGAGGAGCTTAGTCGATTTGTTCTCGAATCTATGCTGGAGAATTGGGAGGCTGCGGAAAGTGATCGTCGGGCTATGTGTGCGGATACTGGTGTCCCCCGTTATTTCGTCAAGGCAGGTAATGAAGTGATTATTGAGGGCGGGTTTGTTGCTTTAGAAGAAAACCTTCGCCGGGCGACCGCGGAAGCCACACAAAATATTCCGTTGCGGCCTAATCGAGTTCATCCGCTTAGCCGCAAAGACAATGACAATAATGTTGGAATCAATGCACCAGAGATCGAATATTCTTTTGAGCCCGGTGGTTCTTGGATTGATATTACGACTGTCCATAAGGGCGGTCTTTTTGGTTCTGACTACCGTATGTTATTTCCAGGTGATGGAGTGGACGGTATCAAGAAATTCTTTTTAGATGTGATGTATGAATTTGGCCGTCGCGGATTGGCTTGCCAACCAGCGATTGTGGGTATTGGGCTTGGTGGCTCCAAGGATGTGTGTATGTCGCTTGGCAAACAGGCTGCCTGTCTTCGGACCGTAGGGGAGGCTAACCCAGATCCGGAAATTGCCGCGCTTGAGCAAGAAATGAAAGATCTCGGGAATAATATCGGCATGGGTCCCATGGGTTTTGTCGGTAAATCTATGGTGATAGATTGTCATATCGAAGTCGGTTATTGCCATACCGGTGCGATGCCGGTCAGCGTTCATAGCTTTTGCTTGTCATCACGACGGGCAACAGCACGACTTCATGCTAATGGGGAAATCGATTACAGGACCGACCCCAATTGGTTTACCCCTTATATGAGACGGGACACGGTGACATGGGAAACGACGAACTTGGCCAAGGCGGCCGGCTAAAAAAAGTTAGATTGAAAACACCTGTTACGCAGGAGGACTTGCAGGGCCTTGAGCTCGGCAACGTGGTCTATCTTGATGGTATTGTGTATACGGGTCGAGAAGGCCTTTACAACCGTATTATCAGCGAAGGTGTTGAACCGCCGGTTGATTTGAAGAAGCTAACGAATGTTACATTCCATTGTTCGCCTGCGGCTTCGGTCAATGATGATGGTAGCTTCAACATGGGTGCTGTTACGGCGACAGCTAGTTTCCGATTTGCGAAATGGTTGACCCAATGGTTTGAGATATCGGGTGTAAAAATCATTATAGGTAAAGGCGGAATGTCCGAAGAGGACTACAAAAAGTACTTCGTTCCCAATGATGCTATCTATCTTACGACTGTTGGTTATGGAACCGGTGCATTATTGGGGCGCGGTATCAAGGGCGTTCAGGCGGCCCATTGGCTAGAAGATCTGGGTATTGCTCAAGCAATGTGGGTCTTGGAAGTAGAGAATTTTGGACCTTTCTTGGTGGAAAGTGATCTTAAGGGGAATTCGCTATTCGAGCAGGAAAATCGAGCCGTTAATGAGAACCTCGGCAAAGTATATGAGGGATTGCGAGAGCCGGCGCTTAAGCGGTATGGCGAGACCACTTCTCGGTCAGACGAGGTGGTTTGATATTTTCACTTGTGCCTAAAAGCCCTAGGTGCTTTTGCCTTCTTTTAATAAAGCTTGGGAACCAACCCCGACCTAAATTAGCTGGGTCTGCTGGGGTGATGTTAAGTCGACGCTGGTTCCCAATTCAGCTGCGCACAGAATGTGCGTTTCCAAGCACTAACTAAAAGGATTTAGAAATCGATACTATTCCACGGGCGTCACAATTATTGATTCCACCGCAATCTGTGTCGTCGTCCATATCGTTATCAATATATGCCGCGCTAACTCCAAACCCTCGAATTTCTCGGCTTATCCCGATAGACCAATCGGTAAATTCCACGCCTTCATCGCGCTCAAACCACCCAGTGCCGACAGCTGCATCAAGTGTAAACTTTAGAGGCAGTGGTACGCTGAGAGAAGCGTTGAAATAATAGAACTCCCCGGCATTTACTGTATAATCAGGAGAATAGGTAAATGTGGTGCCTACTGACGCGAGTCCAAAGTCGTAGCCCAGACCACCAGCATACTCGACATAGTCATTACCAGTGCCGCTAGTGTCCGGATAGGTGTACCAAATTGCAAAGAAGTCGGCTGAAACACCCGCCAGTTCTGTATTTATGCCAATAGTCCAGTCAAGTTCTAGATAAGAGGGGTCGGCTGGACCAAAATTTACGTTTGAGCCCCAAACGCTGCCATAAATGTTGACCGGAACTGGAGCGCTAAACGTTTCTTGTAGGCCGAGCGAATACCCGAATGTTCCTTGAAGAGCAGGATTCCCGCCGGTTTGAGAAACGCCACGGAACGTATAATCATTTACAAGCGTCACATCTGCTGAAAATTCGCCAGGTATAAGATCGAAAGCCTCATCAATACCATCCTTTTTGTCTGCGGCGCTCACTGCGCTGCAGAAAGCCAACATGGCGGAAAATGAAAACGCCACTATTCGTTTAAACATAATGCTGATCCTTTATAACTAAGTGCTTATTTTTGTTAGCTGCTCAACAAGAGCTGAAAGAAACATAAACATGCGACTATTCATTGCCAATAGCCTATCATACTGTAATCATGCGATTATATATGATGTTGCAATTTAGCAACTTGCGCGGATTTTGTTTATTTTGAGACAAAATGAGTAATAATTAGGCAAAGTTAGATATGGCGCCAATTTGAACAGACGTGAAAGTAGGAATAACATTTGCTTCACGCGTCTGGATTTCTTGCATAGGGTGATAATGATTAATTTTTATGCATTAACTGCAGTTCTTGCGATCTTTCTTAGGACCTTTGCTACTGGCTGTGTAGAGAGCTAAATTCAGGTTTGGGAGGAAGTTTTATGGCACATGAAGGGTCTTTTTTTGATTTGCGGCCGCCGTCCGTCGATAAATTGCTTCAGACAGACCGAATCGAGTCAGCCTGCCTTCGCTATGGGCGTTCGCTTGTTACCGACGCAGTACGCGATGTTCTAGCTAGCTTTAGGGAGGCAAGAAACTCTGGTTCGGCCATAGGTCAAGATCATTCAATCAAGCTGATCGTTGATGAAGTTGAACGTCTCTTATCCAATCAGGCTCAACCGTCATTACGGGCGGTCTTTAATTTAACTGGGACGGTACTTCACACTAATCTGGGCCGGGCGCCAATGCCTGAGGAAGCTATTCGGGCGGTAGCCATGGTTACCCGCGGCGCATCGAATTTGGAATTCGATCTTGAAAAGGGAAGGCGTGGTGACAGGGATAGTCACATAGAGAGCCTGATTTGTAAGCTCACCGGCGCGGAGGCGGCGACTGTTGTTAATAATAATGCCGCTGCTGTATTGTTGGTGCTTAATGCATTGGCCCTGCGCAAGGAAGTCCAGGTCTCAAGGGGCGAGTTAGTAGAAATCGGTGGATCCTTTCGAATTCCGGATATTATGGCGCGAGCCGGTTGCAAGCTTCGTGAGGTAGGTACAACAAACCGCACACATCTAAAAGACTATGCAGAGGCCGTAACCGCGAGAACCGCACTCCTGATGTCCGTTCATACAAGTAACTATGAGGTGACCGGGTTTACTGCATCGGTGCCGCAGGCCGAGCTGGCGGAATTGGCGCACCAGCATGATCTTCCCTATGTGGTCGATTTAGGAAGTGGAATGCTGGTTGAAACGAAGCAATTCGGCTTGCCACACGAGCCGACGCCGCAAGAAGCGATAGCTGATGGTGCGGATCTGGTTACCTTCAGCGGTGATAAATTATTAGGGGGGCCTCAAGCAGGCTTAATCGTGGGGCGTGCTGACCTAATTGCAAAAATTAAGAAAAATCCTCTTAAGCGGGCCTTGCGGCTGGACAAAATGACAATTGCCGCGCTAGAAGCGGTGTTGCGGCTGTATCTTGATCCGGACCGCTTGGCTGAGAAACTACCTTCTTTGAGAGCATTGATGCGGACGCGCTCGGAGATTTGTGATCTTGCAAATGCCATCCTTCCCAAGGTGGCTGCCGCTTTAGGTGCAGCTGCATCAGTTCGTATTATTGAACTAGATAGTCAAATCGGCAGCGGTGCGCAGCCGACTGAGATTTTACCGAGTGCAGGACTGGCTATAGAACCCGTGGGTGGTAAGCGAGGACGCGGTGCGCGATTAAAGTCACTAACATCCGCCTTCCGATCATTGCCTATTCCCGTCATTGGTCGTGTAAAAGACAATGCATTCATTCTTGATTTGAGATGCCTCGAGGCGTGCGAGGATTTTCTAGATCAACTGGAAAGGCTGACGGTTCCTTGATTCAATGATTATCGCAACTGCTGGACATATTGATCATGGCAAAACCGTATTAGTACGCGCACTAACAGGTGTGGATACGGACCGATTGCCAGAGGAGAAAGTGCGCGGGCTTTCTATTGATTTAGGGTTCGCCTATCAACCGCTTGATAATGGTGCAACGTTAGGGTTCATAGATGTGCCGGGCCATGAAAAATTCGTACGCAACATGCTGGCTGGCGTCACGGGTATCGATTTTGCTCTTTTGGTAATCGCTGCCGATGATGGTCCGATGCCTCAGACTGAGGAGCACTTAGCAATCCTTGACCTGTTAGGTATCGAATTCGGAGCTATCGCGCTTACTAAAATTGACCGGGTGGATAAAAATAGGCTGTCTGAAGTACAAGAAGAGATTGGTGTATTGGTTGCAGATACAATCATGGAGGATGCGCCGTTATTCCCGTGTTCTGGCCAAACTGGCGAAGGCATTTCGCCACTAAAAGCCTACTTGCACGAGGCCGCTAATCGTTCCGCTGGGCAATCAGCGCATGGTCAGTTCCGGCTCGCAGTGGATCGAACTTTCAATTTAACTGGGGCTGGACTGATTGTTACAGGTACTGTGTTTTCCGGTTCTGCAGAAGTTGGTGACCGTTTAGTCATTTCTCCAAAAGGCTTACCGGCACGCATTCGCTCAATTCATGCACAAGATCAGGAAAGTCAAACAGGGTCTGTCGGGCAGCGGTGTGCGCTTAATTTGACTGGCACTGGAGTAGATAGAGCGGCGGTAAAGCGAGGCGATTGGGTTTTGGATGGCGGCGTGCATGCACCGACAAATCGATTTGACGGATTGGTCCGAGTGTTAGCATCCGAACAGCGGCCGTTGAGGCATTGGACTTCGGTTCATCTGCATGTAGGCGCAAAAGATGTGACTGGCCGAGTGGCAATGCTTGAAGATTGGCATATTGATCCCCGCCAGGAAGGTTTAGTTCAGCTCGTATTGGATGAGCAAATAGGTGCTGTGCGGGGGGATCGTCTGATTTTACGTGATCAATCGGCACGGCGAACTGTCGCTGGTGGTATTGTTCTTGATCCATTTTCACCACAACAAGGACGCCGCAAGCCGGAGCGAATTGAATTCTTAAGAGCCCTTATGTTGGATGATTCCGGGGATGCTCTAAGGGCGTTGTTGGACGCACAACCTGGAGGGGTCGACCTTGGAAGATTCCAGCAGACCAGAAATCTGAATGCTGGCGAGGCTGAGGAAATTTGGCGGAGTGTTGACATGATCAAGATTGGAAAATCTGATCAGATAATGGGCGTCGCCGAGCAGGCTTGGTCTAAAATAAAAGACAGTATTCTAGCAGAGCTCCGAAATTGGCACACAAAATGGCCGGAGCGTCCCGGCCCTGAGGATGAGCGACTTCGCCGCAGCCTGCCACTTGCAATTAAATCGGACATCCTTAACGCGGCCTTACTAGAAATGATCAAGAATGGGGAGGTGCAACGTGACGGTCCGAGTATCGCACTGCCCGGTCACCGACCTGAATTTGAAGGTAAGGATGCTGCCCTATGGCAACAAATTGGTCGGTTACTTGTCACCAAGGAGTTGCGTCCACCGCGAACTCGTGAGTTAGCCGCAGAAATTGGTGTGGCACTGAAGCAGATCGAGAACCTTCTTAATCGAGCGGCAAGTATGGGTTTAGTCTATAGGGTTGCCGATAACCGTTATTTTCTGCCTGAGACCTTATTGGAACTTGCAGAGATAGCGGAAAGGGTCGCGGCCAAATCCGCTGACGGAATGTTTGATGCAAAAAAATATCGTGATGCGACGACTATTGGTCGAAATGTAGCTATCGAAGTTCTAGAATTTTTTGATAAGCAAAAATTCTGCAAACGCCTTGGTGACCAACGTACGATTGAAAGACCGGCTCGAGAAATTTTTATCGTATAGAAGCCGTTGTCAAATGCTTTGTCGGGCCCTAAGGTCGGACGTGGAGGCGTAACGTTACCCGGTGGTGCGCTCGGTCTTCAAAACCGGTGAGGGATGTTAAGCCGTTCCTGGTGGGTTCGACTCCCACACGCTTCCGCCAACGCTTTTCGATTGTGAAGTTCCGAATTAGGTTCGGAAGCTCGCCCACTGATTTCTTAGGAATGTATAGTATGGCTCGCATCCCCTATCCCGATTTGTCCAATGCTTCTAAAGATGTCCGCGATTTAGCTGAGCGGATTGAGCCGATGCTCAATATTTTTCGTATGTTGCCGCATGCGGAAAGTGCCTTTTACGGGTTCATGAAATTTGGTAATTCGCTGCTCTTGAAAACGCAGATAGATCCCATTTTACGCGAGATTATGATTTTGCGTGTTGGTCACTTATCCCGTGCGAATTATGAAATTCATCAGCATGAAAAGATTGCGGCACATGTAGGAATGTCCTTAGCTAAAATAGCGGCAATAGCAGGAGATAGGGAATCTGAAGTGTTTAGTGAAGTGGAGCGCTTGGTGCTTCGTTTTGTCGATGAAGTGGTGGAAGGTGTAAAAGCGACAAATGAGACATTCGATGCCCTATCTATACATTTTAATCATCGTCAGTTGAACGAAGCGGTCCTAACGATCGGTTTTTATATGATGGTTTGTAGATATCTCGAGAATTTCGAGATTGAGTTAGAAGACGAAGGGAACGTCGATCCAACATTGAATATCGACGGCTGGAAATAGCCGTGACCAACAGAGATGATCACAGAATTCTGCAAGATATTCGTGTCCTAGACCTCACCCAATATTTCTCTGGGCCGTTGGCGACGCTTTACCTTTCTGGTCTGGGTGCTGAGGTTATCCGCGTGGATCCGCCTACCGGTGATTTATCCTCAGATACACCTCTCTATGCTGGGCCTGAAGGCGTCTCAGTGGAGCGGAAAACGGAAGACGATATGGGAGCGGTATTTCTAAAAAGGTGCCGTGCAAAGAAAGCTATTACTCTCAATCTCAAGAGCGAAGAAGGTAAATTACTTTTTTATCGGCTGGTAGAAAAATCCGATGTTGTGGTGGATAATTTCAGTGTTGGGGTGACCAAACGCCTGGGGGTCTCATATGAGACACTTAGAGAAATTAATTCACAGATCGTTCAATGCGCCATTACAGGCTTTGGTTTAACGGGCCCGGACGCGGCTAAACGTTCTTACGACGTTATTGCCCAGGCCATGTCGGGCCTAATGAGTATTACCGGCGAACCTGGCGGTAAAGCAATGAAAGCCGGGTCACCGCTTGCTGATTCGATCAGTGCAAGTTTTGCACTGTCGGGTATTCTAGCAGCATTATTTCATCGCATAAGGACGGGTCACGGACAGCTTGTCGATATCTCTATGGTCGATTGCCTGTTTTCATTAATCTATGACGACCCATTGGAGGCTTATGATCAGTTGGGTATGACAATGCGACAGGGAAATCGAATTCCGCGATTTTCACCATTTAATGTTTATGAAACCCAGGATGGTGAGATTGTTATTGGTACTAGCAATAATGAAATGTGGCGTAAATTGACGGAGGTTATGGGCTGTCAAGAGTTGGCGACCGACAATGATTTTGGCCGTACCGCGTGGCGTTTAGAGAATAATGACATAGTAGATGGGGTGGTTGAGGCGTGGTCAAAAACATGCTCAACCCAGGAAGCACTTGCTAAGCTTGAAACGGCTGGGATTCCATCGAGTGCGATACCTGATATTCATGCGATTAAAGGATCGCGGCAAATGCAAGCGCGCGGGATGGTTACACCGCTTTTACATCCAACAATTGGGCCGTTACCAGGCTTAGCTGCAGCTGGTTTTCCGATCAAATTTAGCGATTCTGAGACAGGCTATGACGGCCCAGCCGTAAGAGCAGGCCAACACAATAACGAAATTTTTGGCAAGCTGCTTGGCATAATTGATGAGGACATTAATCGACTTAAAGATGCCGGCACCATTTAGCCAGGTTTACAAACCGGGTGATAATGATGCCGTCTCCGTATTTTTAGGTAGCAATAATAAAATGCCTGATGAGGGATTTTTCAGCGCTTTTGTAAAGCATCTAATTGCTGTTCAATTCGTCAAGGTTGTATGACAAAAAAAGAGACCGCCATAGTTGAGGCGGCCTCTTTTCTAGAAATTATTCCATAGCATCGCTTATTGCTTTCCTGACGGCCCTACAGAAAGTGGGTCTGGTTTCGACCGGGTTGTTTGCCATATGCGGATTGATATCACCAAAATTGCGAGCGACATGAAAAACATGGCCAGCGGTCGTTCGAGAAAGATCATCGGTCCATCGTTATGAAGCAATAGCGCTTGGCGTAATGCTCTTTCCGCACCTGGCCCTAAGATAAAAGCAATGATGAAAGCCGGTAGGCTGTAATCAAATTTTTTAAAGAAATACCCTACGAAGCCAAAAAGAAACATCATTGCGACGTCGAATAATGTATTGCGCAGTGCGTAAACTGCTACAACCGACGTCAAGAAGATGAATGGATAAATGACACGCATGGGTAGTTTTGCCATCGCTCTACCAATAATGCCACTACCCCAATATCCCATTATGAAGTAGGTCACTATACAAAGAAGGCCCGATGCGAACAGACCATAAATTGTATCTCGTTCTTCAACGAATATGCGCGGCCCAATATGCATTCCGTGAATTAGAAAAACACCCCCTAGGAGGGCTGCTGCGACGCTACCGGGAATGCCAAGCGTTAAGAGGGGGATAATATTAGCACCCGAAACCGAGTTGTTTGCAGCCTCCGCGGCTGCAACACCTTTTATTTCTCCTTTACCCCAATTGTCGTCGGGAGCTGCTGACCGTCGTGCCTCGGCGTAGGCCACGAAGCATGCCGCCGATGCACCGACACCAGGTAGCATGCCGATGATGGTGCCCATGCCGGTTGATTTGGCCATGACGGGGAAGCAGTACAGGAGTTCCCTCAATGTCACATAATTATCTTCAGGTTTCTTTGATCGCTTGGACATCATTCGCTCTGAGCCAAGAGACCCACGGTCGGCAATTTGAACGAAAACCTCTGAGCAAACAAAGACGCCAAGAAGGACGGGCACGAGGCCAATACCTGTCTCTAAGTAATTTACATCGAAAGTAAGCCGGGGCAATGAACTGATCGGATCCAGCCCGATAATGGCCAGCATAATGCCCAAAACCGTGCTGATTAAACCGCGCATTACTGACGAGCCTATAACGCTGCCGATGATCACGAAGGCGGTGCAGTAAACCGCAAAAACCTCGGGCGGCCCCATACGTGCGGTGTAGATTGCAATGAACGCTGCGCCAAAAATCAATAGGCATTCGGAGAATAGATCACCGGCGGCAGACGCGATTACCGCCATCTTAAGGGCTTTACCTTGTTTACCCTGCCGTGTGAGCGGATACCCTTCTATTTGTGTAGCAGACGCCTGCGGCGTGCCCGGCGTATTGAAAAGGATCGCTGGAATGGAGCCGCCAAAACTGGCTGATTTACCTATGGTATAGACGAAAATCAGCGCAGATAGTGGTTCAAGGTAGAAAGAAAGTGGTATAATCATCGAGATAGCTGCGGAAGCTGTTAAGCCGGGTGTGGCGCCTGCAAGGAGGCCAACAGTCGTGCCCAGAATGGCATAGAATATTGCCCAACCACTGCTAAACAGTGTCACAATTCCATCGAAAATGGGGTGATCCATGACTTGCTATGTCCTTTATGATTTATACGCCCATGAGTTTTCGCAACGTACCGAATATGTAAAAATTGTCATATTCCCATAAAGCGCCGCGTGGCTCGGATAAGCGTAGGATGCCAAAAAAGATGATGTAATAAATTGTCATCGAAACAGTCGGGATGATGACTAGCCATTTTACGCCCCTGTTCCCAAACAAAGCTAAAGTTGCCGATAAACACAGAATTGACGGTATTAAATATTGAAACAAATTCATAAGGCCCAAGTAAGCAAATGCTATCATTGACATAGGCAATACCCATCCGACGAACAGGTTTAGTTCGTGGGGTAGATTTGCAATTTGGCGGCCTAGAACGGTTAGAGCTTCCAGTTGCATTGGTTCGGAATTCTCCTTCCGCATTACGAAGAAAGATGAAATTACGAACCCTACAGTGAGCGCCAACAACGTGATGCAAACGCTGAGTGGAAATGTATCGGGGTCCATTCCGTGGCCGAATGGGTCTTCCTCAATCCTAAAAACTTGGATGAAGAAAACTAGCGTTACCACCAGCATAACGAGACCCGAAATAAAATTATTACGTGCCGACATACTCTGATCCTGCCGAAATCAAATGTCTAAAATTTAGTGCTGCAAAGAAAAGCGGGATGATTGCTACGCAACCACCCCGTATCTCGATTAGAAACCTATTTTTTATTTTTCTTGCTAGCGGCTTTTAGCTCATTAATTAAGGGATCCCAGCTCTTGGCGAGACCTTTGTAGTAGGTTGACGTTGCCGGACCAGCTTTGTACTTCGCAGGCAGACCAGCCTTTTTAAGCAATTTTCCGTATGCTTTATGGCTCGTCATTTTTTTGCAAGATGCGTCTAGAGCAGCAACTCGCTTATCGGACACACCCTTTGGTGCCATGATGATCATCGGCGTAAACACTTCAAGTAGCTTGAGTCCTTGCTCTTTAACCGTCGGAATTTTTTTATTGTTGGGGTCGCGCTCGGGGTAGATAAGCCCAAGGGCTTTGACTTGATCCTGGAAGCCATTGATCAGATGAACACCGATTACAGAAAAATCAACTTGTTTGCCGATCAAAAGGCCACGTGCGGGGGAGCCACCTTTTGCCGGGACATCAACGGCTTTCATGCCATTACGTTGAGTAAAGGCTAGGCCGGCGATACCCCAAGTGCTGGTTCGACCTGGTGTGGAATAACGCATTTTGCCTGGATTGGCTTTCACATGATCTACCAGTTCCTTGGCAGTTTTGAACTTGCTATCTTTATGAACAAAAACCGCAGGTAGTAGGCGGCCGACCATGCAAACGATTTTAAAATCTTTAAATGGGTCAACAGGCGCTTTGCGGAACTGGGTTGAGAAATAGAATGAACCGCCTGATGCAAGATAGAGCGTGTAACCATCAGGCTTGGAATCAGCTACATATTTGGCGGCAGGGACACCAGAACCACCAGCCTTGTTGACAATAATCATCGGTTGACGACCAATATATTCAGGCGCCACACTAGCAAGAGCGCGAGCATAAGAATCTGTACCACCACCCGCTCCAAAGCCTACAACAAGTGTGATGGGTTTCTCCGGAAATGCTGCGAATGCGGGCGATGCTAATGTTGCAATCGCGCCAGCAGCGATAAGCTTTTTGAAATTCATAATATTCTCCCTGTACCAATACGAAATAAAAAAAGTATTTTTATGCGGCAACGGCATTCGTAACCCCTTGACCGCTTGCCGAAGATCCTAGCATAGAGGCTTGATGGTTTGCTAGGGGAAGATTCTAGCTATGATAGGGCCAATTTGGCAGCAAACCAGCCGATGGCGATTAACAGTTTGAACGAATGAAGGGAACCAAAAATGGCGATTAAGACAGTGGCAGTGATGAGCCCCGGCGATATGGGGCACAACTATGGTATTACGTTAAAAACAGCGGGATTTAGAATTATCACCTGTTTGGCTGATAGGAGCAAGCGCACTAAATCTTTGGCCGCTAAAGCTGAATTTGAGGAAGTCCCGAGTTTGGATGACTTGGTCCGCGAAGCGGATTTAGTTCTATCAATTATGCCGCCGGCAAATGCGGTTGGGTTTGCCGAAGCGGTCGCGGCGGCGATGAAACGAACTAGTGAAACGCCGCATTATGTCGATTGCAATGCCATTTCGCCTGATACAAGTAAACAAGCAAGCGATCCGATCATCGATGCTGGCGCAACTTATGTCGATGGCGGAATTGTAGGTCCGGGCCCGGGTACACGGGAGCGTGCTACTAGCATGTATGTCAGTGGGCCCAATGCGACGGTGATTGAGGAAATTTCCAATCCCCATATTGACGTTATTAACCTGGGCCTAGAAATCGGTAAAGCCTCCGCTGCTAAAATGTGTTATGCGGCAATTACGAAGGGAAGTTGGACTTTATATACGACCGCTCTGGTGGCCGCTGAAGCGCTGGGGGTCAGTGACCCCGTTCATACGGCGTTAAAGGACAGCAGGCCGGGTATTTGGTCTGACATTGAGAAAATGCTGCCAAGATTGCCGCTGGATGCAGGCCGGTGGATCGGTGAAATGGAAGAAATCGCTCAAGCCATGGGCAGTGTAGGCGCATCCTCTCATTTTCATCAGGGAGCCGCTGAAACTATGGAATTGCTTGATTCCACGCCGATCGGACGTGAAACCCGAGAAAACTATGATAAAGATCGAACACTCGAGCAATGTTTGAAAATATTTTCAGATCACTTGCCGGTAAGGAGCGAACGCGCTAAAGCAGCTGAATAATAGCGTTTCTAATGCAATAGAAACGTCGTTCCATTATCTGGGCGACGTACATACCGGGCGTCTACACAGTATGCATATAGATAAATCCGCCATCGCTTTTGAAGCCGCTCTGTTGGATGAGGCATTGGTGCATCATACGCCTTGCGGCGATGGGTACATGGTTTGGCATCAGTGGGGCGAGGGACCACCACTAATTATGTTACACGGAGGATCCGGATCATGGCGCCATTGGGCGCTCAATATCCGTTTCTTAGCACAGTATTATACTTTATATGTAGGTGATTTGCCCGGTTTGGGTGATTCTGCCGATCCGCCGATCCCCTTTAGCGTGGACGATTTTCCGGGATCGGTTGATCACCTAGCCGAAATAACCTGTGTGGGCATTGAAACGCTCTTACCCTCAGGGTCATCCTTTAAAATATTAGGGTTTTCTTTTGGTTCTATTACTGGCGGGTATGTGGCGGCACGTATGCAAGATCGCACTGAACATTTGGCATTAGTGGGGCCAGCGTCGCTTGGTTTGCCTTGGGGTGGGCTTAAAGGACATCGTAAATCACCGAAATATGCAAAAAATGAAACAGAGTTAAAGGAATTTCACCGTCATAATCTGCATCTTGTAATGTTTGGTGATTCGGCAAATATTGATGATCTTGCGCTGCATTTGCAAATTCAGTGCGTTACCCGAGCTCGCCTCCGAAGTCACCGCATATCTGGAACCGATACATTGCTTCTGGCTCTAAAGCGCCTGGAGGTGCCGTTCAGCGCGGTTTGGGGTGCCGAGGACGTCTATTCCTTGCCGAATATCAAATCCCGGTCAGTCCTGATGCAGACAATACGCCCGGAGGCGGACTGCCGGATAATTGACGGAGCGGGCCATTGGGTGATGTATGAGGCTGCTGACGAATTCAATGCCACAATTTTGGAGCAATTAGGCGGAATAGAACTGAAGAAGGCCCATAAAGAGATCAGTTGAGGAAAAGATGGAAGCCGAAGAATATTTAAAAATGGTTGAAGCGAAGGCGGAGGTTAGAACATCGTCTTGCGGTGATGGTGAAATGATCTGGCATGTTTGGGGCGACGGCGAGCCTTTGGTGTTCTTCCATGGTGGTTTTGGTAGCTGGCTGCACTGGATAAATAACATCGAATATTTCGCAAAACATTTTCAGGTGATTTGCCCGGACATCCCTTGCCATGGCGATTCAGCCCTAGCGCCTGAGCCCCATGATGCGCCAAATATTAGTAAAATTCTCTCTGATGGGTTGGACCACATTCTAACGCCATCTGCAAAACTCAGGCTTTGTGGTTTTTCATTTGGCGGTATCATGGCGGGCAATGTGGCCGTCTGGCAGGGTGATCGCGTTCACAAATTAATAGTAGTTGGTTCCAACGGTTTAAATTGCACCAAAGGTCCGGTTTCGGGCCTCAAGGACTGGCGTAAGGCGGAGAATGAGGAAGATCGTTTGGCCTGTCACCGTCGCAACCTAGAAGTCATTATGTTCGCCGACGCAGACCGGGTAGATGATGTCGCGATTTGTTTGCAAGATAAGAACACCCGCCGGTCGCGAATGAAATCGCGCCAAATCGCTAGTACTCCTGCCTTGCTAAATGCTTTGCCAAAGTTAAAAGGTAGGCTTTACGGCATTTGGGGTGAAAAGGACGTTTATGCAGAATTGTATATGGAAGAGCGTCAGAAAATTTTCCAAGAAATCCAGCCGGGTTGCGATTTCCGGGTAATCAATAATGCGGGTCATTGGGTACCTTATGAATCGCCTAACGAATTCAATCCAATGGCCCTGGAAATGTTGAAGGGTTGAGCCCCATATGCTGACGGATAAGCAACAAAAACTATTGTCCGGGGGCGCTCCGCGCCTCGGTGAATCGGCCGAAAATTGCGTGAAGCGCTTTGAAGAATCGGCCGAAGTGTTTGAAACTCCCTGCGGTGACGGTAATCTAATTTGGCATAAATGGGGCGAAGGTGAGCCAATCCTCATGTTCCATGGCAATCATGGCTCGTGGTCGCATTGGATCCGCAATATCCCCGTATTATCTCAGCATTACGCGGTCTATTGTTCTGACGCACCGGGGCTTGGGGACTCAGCGCTGCCACCGGAACCTTATAGTCTAGACGGTATTATCGATGCGCTCGCGCTTGGTATTAAGCAGATTGTACCAGCCGATGCGAAAATGCATGTGGTCGGTTTCTCCTATGGTAGTGCCACGGCGGCAAACACCGCTTGGCGATTTGTTGATCGCGTTAAGACGCTCACGATGTGCGCATCAGCCCGCCTTACCGCGACAGCAGAGGTGAAACGTGACCTTCGCAGTTGGCGTCGTTTGGAAACACAGGAAGAACGCTGGGAAGCCCATAAGCATAATTTGAAGCAAATGATGATCTGTAAGCCGGAAATAGTCGATGATTTGGCGGTGTATTTACAGAATTGGAATGCCCCACGTGCCCGTATCCGGACAAAGGAATTCATTCCTCGCGACTCTCTTTTAAAAGCATTGATTGCCATCAAACATATCCCGATCCGCAATATTTGGGGAACCGGTGACGCGTTCTATCCTCATTTCCTTAATAGCAAGGAGGAGCTGATCGACGGAAATAATATTAATCTCGATTTGAAAATCATTGACCAGGTTGGCCATTGGTCGCCATACGAAGCTTCCGAGCAAGTTAATGAATGGTTACTCGAGTGGTTCCGGTTATATGATTAAGGATATTTTGTGGGCGCTTTATACAAGGAATTAGAAGGCGGCGTTCCCCGCCCAGGAGAATCTCCAGAAGAGTGCGTGGCACGCATTCAAAATGCGGCTGAGAAAATCATTACACCGTGCGGCGATGGCGACCTCATTTGGCATGTGTGGGGCGAAGGCGAACCGTTGGTATTATTGCACGGCAACCACGGCAGTTGGACCCATTGGATTAAGAATATACCGTTTTTTGCCGAGCGTTATCGGGTGCTTGTGCCTGATGCTCCGGGTCTTGGCAATTCGGCCGTACCGCCCGAACCGCATACTATGGATGAGATGGCAGCAATCGTGAATGCGGGGCTTGATGTCATAATTCCACGCAAGGCTTTCCATATGGCGGGCTTTTCCTATGGCAGCACGCTGGGTGGCTATATGGCTATCAAACTAACTGGTCGGCTTAAGAGCTTCGGTATGATTGGATCTGCGCGCTTGACCGGCCAACGGACTATGGTTGAAGGGCTGATCAATTGGAAACGTCTTGAGACGGAAGCAGAGAGAATTGAAGCCCATCGCCATAATCTCGGGGTCGTTATGCTGAGCGATAAATCTAAGGTGGATGATTTGGCCCTATATCTGCAGTGCAACAACGCCCCTCGGGCGCGGGTTAAATCTCATAAATTTGTGCGCCGTCTTACTTTGCCTGAGATCGTAAAAGAAATTGAAGCGCCGATTTGCGTTTATTGGGGTACGAAGGATCAATATTACCCTTTTTATCTATCGGCTTATGAAGAACAAATCACCGCTCGGCATATCAGCGTCGAGACCGATACCATTGAAGGCGCAGGCCATTGGGCGAATTATGAAAGTACTGATGAGATGAACGCGAAACTAGCAGCCTTTTTTGAATCCAATGATTAATGCGTCCATGCGCACTATACTAATCTAATGTATTTCGACCCGAAACTTTGGCCATTCACAAAAGGTGTGCGTTTGCGCATTGCCTCAGCGGTGTTAGTGGGCCTTCTGGCAGCCGCTGTCGGTATTGGTCGATTAGCGTTGTTGGGCTGGTTGTTGGGTCAGGTGTGGCGCGGCACATCCTTCGATCAATTGATTCTGCCCTTTGGCATTGTGGCTGCCATTATGCTGCTGCGCGGCTGGCTGGAATATTGGCGCAACATGGTTGCCCATAAAACAGCCTCTATTGTGCAGCTCCATATTAGAGAATTGCTCTACAACAAGGTCGTCGAATTGGGGCCGGCTCATTTTAGTCATGAGCGAACCGGCGCAGTGATCGTCGCAATGATCGACGGCGTCGAGCAGTTGGAAACCTATTTTGGCCAATATATTCCGCAGCTCTGTATTGCGACGTTAACACCCATCGGCATTTTCGCCTTTGTTGCATTTCTCGATTTGCCGGTGGCCAGTGTCATGCTAGCCGCAGCCTTGGTGACATTGCTGGGGCCGCAAGTTTTTCATCGCATGGAGGGCGGCAATGCGCGTACGCGTTCAATAGCGTTCAAAGCGTTTGCTGCAGAGTTCCTCGATGCGGTGCAAGGCTTGGGTACGTTGAAAGCTTTTGGTCAAGCCAAGGCGCGGGCCAATGTGTTGGCGGTCAAGGCGCGAGACCTTTTGCGGAGTACCATGTGGGTACTGGCGACGAACCAGATTGCGCGTGGGTTGACCGATGCGGGCATCACTATCGGTGTGGCGGCCACATTGTCGCTCGGCGCTTACCGTTTGGTCGACGGTCAGATGTCCCTCACGGCGCTCCTGATGATCCTGATGATGGGTACCGAAGCCTATCGTCCGCTGCGGGAAATGCGTTCCATGCTCCATGCGGGCATGAACGGGCGTTCGGCTGCCGAAACCATGATGGGCTTGTTAGATGCGGAGCCGGTAGTGAAAGAGATGCCTGCCGTCACATCGGCAGGTCCTCTGGAGCCGACCATTCAGTTCGATAATGTGAGTTTTGCCTATCCAGGCGCTCGGCGGCGGGCCCATGAGGGGCTCGATTTCACGGTGAAAAAAGGCGAACGCATTGGCGTTGTCGGGCCGTCTGGTTGCGGTAAGTCGACGGTGGTGAAGCTCTTACTGCGCCAGTACGACCCCACGTCGGGCACAATCCGGCTGGGCGGTAAGGATCTACGGGATCTCAGTTTTGCCGATCTTCGCAGTCAGATGGCAGTGGTTAATCAGGACACCTATCTCTTTCACGGCACCGTTGAGGACAATATTCGTCTTGGCAAACCGTGCGCGACGGATGACGAGTTGCAGGCGGCAGCGAAATCCGCAAATGCCCACGAATTTATTGATCGCTTGCCGCAAGGGTATGAAACCGTCATCGGCGAACGCGGTATTCGGCTTTCAGGTGGCCAACGCCAACGTATCGCGATCGCCCGGGCACTGCTGCGTGATTCGCCGATACTCGTGCTGGATGAAGCGTTGTCGTCGGTTGATGCAGAGAATGAAGCGGTGATCCAAGATGCACTCGACCGATTGATGAAGGGCAGAACAGTACTGATTTTTGCCCACCGGCTTTCAAGTGTCATCGATGCTGACCGAATTTTGGTGTTGGAAGATGGCTGTGTCGCCGAAGAAGGCGCCCATCATAGTTTGCTTGCCTCAGCCGGCACCTATCATAAACTTATGGCGGACCAGGCGAATGAGTGGTCTGGTGGCGCTGCAGGTATCACTGATACACTTATCGAAGATAGCAAGGGCAGGCCGGCGGTCCTGGCGTCGGATGATGCTATTCGGTTGGCTGAAGGGGAAGCCGAACGCGAGCCGACCGACGCGATTTTACGCGCCGATAGTATGGGCTGGGCCGCGGTGTTTCGTGAACTGCTCAAGTTTTCTGGGCCGTGGCGTACGCAATTGACGGCGACCTTTATTTTGGGTGTCGCGCGGGTTTGCGCCTTTATCGGCGTGGGCGCTGTCGGGGCTTTGGCCGTTGGCGCGGTAAAGCGCGGCGAGCCGTTTGAAAATCTCTTGATTTGGCTGGCCGTTCTGGCGCCCGCGGCAGGAATTCTTCATTGGTTGGAAAGCTGGCTTGCCCATGATTTTGCGTATCGCATGCTGGCAGAAATGCGCATTCAGTTGTTTGAAAAACTGGAAGCACTCGCCCCGTCTTATTTACTGCGGCGGCGAACTGGTGACCTTGTGGGGATGGCGACCCAAGATGTGGAGACAGTAGAGTATTTCTTCGCCCACACCATCGCGCCTGCTTTTGTTGCCATCCTCGTACCGTCGGTGGTGTTCACCCTGTTGTTGGCTGAAGGGTGGTCATTGGCGTTGGCTTTGAGCCCGTTTCTTGTCTGGGTGGCGCTTAGCCCGTTCTTGATGCGAAAGCGGATCGATCGGTTGGCGTCTCGGGCGCGTGAAGTGTTGGGCAATCTTAATGCACACGCGGTGGATACGGTGCAGGGGTTAGCAGAAGTGGCGGCTTTCCAGGACGAGCGGCGACGGGGTCAGGATTTTCTTGCTAAAGTGCGCGAGCATCATTCGGTGCGGCTGCCGTTTTTCAGTGATATGACCGGTCAAATGGCGATGCTGGAGACGGCGACCGGCTTGGGTGGTCTCGCAGTGGTTATCACAGGTGCACATTTGGTCACCACGGGTCAGCTTGAGGCAACGACATTGCCGTTGCTGACGATCCTTGCCATGGCGTCGTTTCTGCCCATTTCCGAGATCGCCAATATTGGTCGCCAATTGGCTGACACGCTGGGCTCGACGCGCCGTCTTTATGCGGTGCATGGCGAGCCGGTGGACGTCACCGATGGCATCGGGGTGAACGCCCGCGCGAAACCCGGTGGCGTTACGTTGGCAATGGAGAATGTGTCTTTCCGTTATTACGGGCGCGCCGCCAGTGCGCTCCATAATGTGACGCTTGAAGTGCCCGCTGGCCAAACGGCAGCATTGGTTGGACCCTCCGGTGCGGGGAAGAGCACGACCGCCCATCTGTTTATGCGGTTTTGGGACCCCGAAGCGGGTTCCGTCTCGCTGGATGGGCAGGATTTGCGCGATTTTGAATTGGATGATCTACGCCAACGCATCGCCTTGGTTGCGCAGGATACGTATCTTTTCAATGACACGCTCAAAGCCAATATTTTGATCGCCAAGCCTGATGCTACAGCTGAGGAAGTTGATGCAGCGGTGCAGCGCGCTGCATTATCAGATTTTGTCGCAACGCTGCCCGACGGTCTTGACGCGCCGGTCGGCGAACGCGGCATGCAACTTTCTGGTGGTCAACGCCAACGCGTCGCCATTGCTCGTGCGTTCCTGAAGGATGCCCCGGTGTTGGTGTTGGACGAAGCCACAAGCCATTTGGATGCGGTTAGTGAGGCTGCGGTGCGTTCCGCGCTAGAGGACTTAATGGCTGACCGCACAACGCTAGTCATTGCCCACCGGCTTTCGACGATCCGCAACGCGGATGTCATTGTTGTTTTGAAAGACGGCCAAGTGGCGGAAACAGGCACACATGAAGCGCTGGTCGCCAAAGGCGGCCTTTACGCGAAGCTGGTATCTCGTCAAATGTCCGGTGCGGAGAAGGTTGCAGAGTGATTAGCCCTGAAGCATTGCTGCCATGAGGCGGTGAATGATCACCGGGATCGTGATCCAGTAGACAACGAGAAAAATCTTCTCGCCCCGTTCATGTTTAAGGCCGAGTTTCTGAGCGAGCAAATTTGGGACGTTAGGTTTCCAAAAGCAAAAGCCGATGATGGTGGCTATGGCGAGAAGATAGGGGAGCGTTATCCAGGTGAAGGTCATAGGCGCGATTTAGCAAGAACCGTCTTCCGGAACAAGTGACCGATTTGGATCAAAATACCGGTCTTGCGCCCAAGCCCAACTCCGGGTGTAATCAAGCCTTGTAAACAAAGATAAAAATTGGGAGGTGTTAATGGGATCGCTTAAGCGGTATCAGCATTACATTGGCGGCGAATGGGTGGATCCGGCATCCGGTGAATGGATCGAGAGTTCCAATCCTTATAGTGGGCAGCCTTGGGCTGAATTTCCTCGCGGTAATCAGGCAGATGCGGATCGCGCTGTTGAGGCCGCGTATAACGCATTTACGTCGGGTGATTGGCCGTCAATTGGGCCCACGGCGCGCGGCGCCCTAATGCGCAAGCTAGGGGATTTGATCGCCACCAACGCGCAGGAATTAGCAAAAATCGAGGTTCAGGATAATGGCAAGCTGATAGCCGAAATGGGTGCGCAGCTCGGCTACGTGCCGCAATGGTATTATTACTATGGCGGGCTTGCAGACAAAATCGAGGGCGCCGTGCTGCCGATAGATAAGCCCGACACCTTCAACTATACGCTCCATGAGCCGCTAGGCGTCTGCGTCGCCATCACGCCATGGAATTCACCACTACTCATAACAGCCTGGAAACTCGCGCCCGCATTAGCGGCCGGGAACACAGTGGTATTAAAGCCATCGGAATTTACGTCCGCCTCCGCATTCGAGTTTGTGAAGCTGGTTGAAGAAGCGGGCTTTCCGCCTGGTGTGGTCAATGTGGTCTCCGGCTACGGCAAGGAAATCGGTGAGGCGTTGGTCTCCCACGACAAGGTGGCCAAAGTTTCCTTCACCGGCGGGACTATGAGCGGCACCCGGGTTAATGAGAATGCGGCCTCAGGCCTCAAGAAGGTTAGCCTCGAGCTGGGCGGTAAATCGCCGAATATCGTCTTTGATGATTGCGAAATGGATAATGCGGTCAAAGGAGTTATCTCGGGCATATTTGCCGCCACCGGGCAGACCTGCATCGCGGGGTCCCGCTTACTGGTCCAGGAAAGCATTCATGACGAATTTGTTGATAAGCTGGTAGCCTTTGCGAAGACGGCGCAGATCGGCGACCCCATGTCGTTGGATACGCAGGTGGGACCGGTCACCACGCCGCCGCAGTATGAGAAAATCCTTTCCTATTTCGATGTAGCAAAAGAAGACGGCGCGGAATGTGTGTTAGGTGGCGGCAAGCCCGATGACCCCGCGTTGGGTGGCGGTTGGTTCGTGCAGCCGACAATCTATACCGGCGTCAGCAATTCCATGCGCATTGCCCAGGAAGAAATTTTTGGGCCCGTGCTTTCGGTGATCCCATTCAAGGATGATAATCACGCGGTTGAGATCGCCAATGATGTGGTCTATGGCTTGGCATCCGGTCTTTGGACCCAGAGCATTCGGCGCGCCATTGGTATTTCAAAACTTATTCAGGCAGGTACTGTCTGGGTAAACACCTATCGCGCAGTGAGTTTTGTTTCGCCCTTTGGTGGTTACAAACGTTCCGGCCTTGGCAAGGAAAGCGGCCAGCAGGCCATTAAAGACTATATGCAAACCAAAAGTGTATGGATCAGCACCGCGACTGAGGTGCCCAATCCGTTCGTAATACGATAGCGCAAATCTCGCGCGGCGTCGCCGCGACAGCATATTTGCCTAATGATAATCAGAAGAGAGGAAAAAATGGCTCAACTCGCATTCGAACAACCAGAAGCCCAAGGGCTGACAGCGAAATTGGCAAGGCATGCCGCTGATTTGAATTTCAAGGACTTACCCGACGACGTGATTTCCATCGCGCGGTGTTGTTTTATCGATTGGCTTGGGGTGACGCTTGCGGCGCATGATGACCCGATTACCGACATGTTGGTGACGGAGGCCAAAGAGCAGGGGGGTAATCGTCAAGCAACGGTCATTGGTAATGGTTTGCAAACATCGGTTTCGCAAGCCGCCTTGATTAACGGCACTGTTAGCCACGCGCTAGATTACGACGATGTTAACCTCAACATGATCGGCCATCCATCCGTGATCACCTTTGCGGCCATGCTCGGTGTCGCCGAACGTGATGGTTGTTCCGGTGAAGATTTCATTACAGCCTTTGTAGCGGGAACCGAAATCGGGTGCCGCATCGGGAAACAATTAATGGGTGAATCCCACTATCAAAAAGGCTGGCATATGACCGGCACCGCAGGCACTTTTGCCGCTACCGCATCGGCGGGCAATCTCATGGGGCTGGATAGGGATACCATGACAACCGCCTTCGGTATTGCCGCCAGCCAGGCAGCGGGGCTCAAGAGCAATTTCGGTACCATGTGCAAGCCCATGCATGCGGGTAAGGCGTGCCAGAACGGTTTATTTGCGGCTTCTATGGCCAAGCGTGGCTGGACGAGTAATCCGGAAATTCTTGAATGTGTGCAAGGGTTTGGGGATACGCAAACCGGTGCTTTTACACCGGACTTAGCGCTTGATGGGCTGGGTGAGCGCTTCATGACTCGTGGAATGTTGTTCAAGTATCATGCGGCTTGTTACGGCACCCATGCGGCGATTGAAGCGACCCGTGAACTCCGGGAAAACCATGGCGTGACTCCCGATGACATTGAAGCGGTCGAACTGCACGTGCCGTCCAGTTACTTTAAAATGTGCAACATTCAAGAGCCGAAGAACGGACTGGAAGGTAAATTCAGTCTGCGCTTTACGACGGCGATGGGATTACTTGGCGAGGATACCGGCCGCATGGATAGTTATTCCAAGGCTAAATGCGAACACCCCGCGCTCGTTGCGATGCGTGACCGTATCCAGGTGGTCGCGAATGACGATCTAGAGCACGATCATGCGGTTGCCGATATCTGGCTCACCAGGAAAGACGGTGTGGTCATTCAACAGGGTGGCAATGTTCACGACCCCGAAAGCGACCAGGGCCGACAATGGTCGCGTTTGGTTGAGAAATTCCAGGGATTGGCCGATCCAGTCATCGGCGCTGACAAGGCCGGTCAGATCATCGAACAGGTTGCTAAGTTGGAGACGTTGGATAAGGTCGGTCCAATCGCTGAATTGGCTGTGAAATAGGTCCGTACAAAGGCCTTAAAACAGGAGAGAGACATGCCCGCACCACATCGAGCCCGCGCGCTATCAAACCGCTACATGGTGGCGGCTGGAAACTACCATGCTGCTTTAGTCGGTATGAATATTCTGGAAGCGGGCGGTAACGCCGTGGATGCGGGGGTGGCCGCGGGCATTGTGCTTGGCGTGACGAACTGTGATCAAGTGAATTTCGGCGGGGTCGCGCCGATTATGATCCGCATGTCGGAAACCGGCAAAGTAATGACCATCAGCGGTCTGGGTTGGTGGCCGAAGGCAGCGAATATCGAATATTTCCATGAAAATTTTGACGGCAAGATGCCGCCGGGTCTGATGCGGACGGTGATGCCTGCAGCGCCCGATGCGTGGATTAAAGCGCTTGAACTCTATGGCACCATGACATTCGGTGAAGTGGTTGCTGGCGCGAAGCGTTTGGCCGGCGATGGCTATCCGGCGACCACACTAAACGGCGAGTTGATGGCAGCGAACGCCAAGGGGTACGCATCATGGCCATCGAATGCAGAAATATTCTTGCCCGGCGGCAAGCCAACCAAAGCTGGCGATGTCCTCTATCAGCGTGATCTGGCAAAGACGATGCAGTACATGGTGGACGAAGAGGCGGCGGCAAAAGGCGGCCGGTTGGAGGGGCTCAAAGCCGCACACGATGCTTTTTATAAGGGGGATATTGCCGCCACGATTGCGGACTATCATAAGGAAAATGGTGGCTGGGTCACCCGCGAAGATTTAGCGGAGTATGAGTCCGGCCATGAGGAGCCGTATACGGTCGATTTTATGGGCTTTACGGTCTATGGCTGCGGGCCTTGGTGCCAAGGACCAATCATTTTGGAGACGCTTAATATATTGAATGGCGTTGACCTGAAGTCGATGGGTCATAATTCGCCGGAATATCTTCATACGATCATTGAAGCGCTCAATCTTTCCTATTCGGACCGCCATGTTTATCAGGGTGACCCGCGTTTTATTGATGTGCCGATGGATGAGCTGCTGGACCAAGCCTATGGCGCGAAACGACGGGCCTTGATCAATCCGAATAAGGCGTTTGGCGAGATGCCACCTGCTGGAACCCCCGAAGAGCTTGGTATTGCCGGGCGCGGCGGGGTACCGATAGGTTATAAAGCCGAAGGCTATAAGGAAATGGCGGTGGACACGGCCTATGTTTGCGCGGTCGATAAAGACGGCAATACATTCTCCGCAACGCCGAGCGATGGACAGCATAGTTCTCCAATAATTCCGGGCCTAGGCTTTGTGCCGTCCAATCGGGGGACTCAGTCCTGGACCGATCCGAATAATCCTGCCTGTCTAGCGCCGGGTAAACGGCCCCGTTTGACTCCGAACCCAGCAATTGCAGTCAAAGAAGGTGAATGGGTGATGCCGTTCGGATCGCCGGGTAATGATGTTCAGCCACAAGCTATGTTGCAGGTTTTGCTCAATCATCACCTATGGGGCATGGCTCCGTTGGAGGCGGTTGAAGCGCCTCGGGTTGCCAGCACTAACTTCCCGCGTTCATCGGAGCCACATGACTATTTCGCTGGCCGGTTAAACGCAGAAAGCCGTATCGATAGTGCTACATGCGAGGCATTAAATGCTAAAGGCCACGACGTTCAGATGTGGCAGGACTGGGAATGGCGTGCCGGTGCTGTCAGCATGATAAAGTATGATCTGACGACTGGTGTTATGGAAGGCGCGGCCGATCCACGTCGGCCCGGACTTGCCTTAGGGGCGTAATTCAAACATTAGGTGGCAGCCGAATTAGCTATCGCTTATTTGTCGATGGGATTGTGGGCAAGTATATCAAGGCCCGACACTACGGAGCGGAATGCGGTCTACCCCGCTGCGTGTCTATCCAATGGACGTGGCGGCAAACTGGTCGTCGAGCCAAACTGCTTTTGCCAATTACTGACGTCGTAATTGACGAATAGCGGCGGCTGGACAAGTTCGTGGGTAAACTTCCTTCCCTCAAACGTATAGCGGATGAAGCCTAGTTTTCGCGTCATTCTGAGGCCCCAATTGCCTTTCGATGGGTTAATGAAGGCTGACGATGGAGCCCAGATGAGCCTCGTACCTTTATGTCGGCTCGAGCGATAGGTGTGCAGGTGTCCGCTCATAAATAATTTCACTTTATGATGGTCGCAAAGATGCATCAGATACTTTCGGCTCTTGGGCCATATAGCACTGAGCGATTTGCCTTTTTCAGCGGGACCCAACCTATAGAGTGGCTTATGGCTAGCGATGGCAATAGGACACCTATCCGCAGTTTTAAGAGCCTCTTCTAGCATTTTAATTTGTGCATCTTCGCCTTTTAGTCCGCTTTCCATTAGTTGTGCATTTAGCCCGATAAATCGCCAGCCGGCCCAGTCCTCAACCCAAAAATCATTGCCAAAGTATTTAATCCAATTATTTCGACCTTTAGGCGTGATCGGTTTTCCGAGGCGCGTGTCTGGCGGTGTCTCGCCTGCATCATGATTACCGGGGATCGCTCTCCAGGGTACAGACAGACGGTCCATTTGTTCACGGGCAAAGACGAAATCATCCGGCTGTTTAGGTCCATTGATGCATAGGTCCCCGGTGATTAGCACCATGTCAGGCATTTCTTCCTTCATTAGGTCGACAAAGACATCCCAATTGTCCTGGAAATATGCATGGCTGCGACTGAGATGAGTGTCGGAGACTTGGATGAGGCGAAAAGTCGACATTCGATTGATCCTTAGTGGCGAAAGGTTTTCATTTTTAACACGCTCTAGGGCTTTTCCAATTGGCAATAAATTAGTTTATGATAAGGAAGATTAATTTTATAAGGGAGAACTAGTGATGGGGCATACGATCGAGAGTTTTAGCACGGCGTGTCACGACATTCTGAAGGCGGAGCCTAACCCCGCAGGACGTGAAAAAGTTCGTAGTCTGTTAAGCGAAGTTTTGAAAGATGACGAGTTTATTGCCGCGCATTTTGGTCCGGAAAATGAAGATCCACGTAAGTGCTTGTATGAAGACGAAGAATTGGGATTTTGTATCTTCGCCCATGTTCACACCGGTGCAAAACAAAGCCCGCCCCACGATCATGGTCCGCAATGGGCAATCTATGGTCAGGCTGAAGGTATTACCGATATGAATGAGTGGGATCTGGTGTCAGCACCGGCTGGTGACACTCCGGGTAAAGTCAAACTCAATCGGTCCTATCGTATGGAACGTGGTGATGCATATGTTTATAACGAGCATGATTTGCATTCACCAAAGCGCGAGGCTGCGACCAAGCTAATCAGAATTGAAGGGTCTAACCTCGATTTTGTGAAGCGTGACCGGTTTGAGCCAATTGAAGAAGAAGCTGCAGCCAAATAAACCTCAGAATCCTAAGAATTAAAAAGGTGTGTGGATGACCGTTAGCGGCAACCCGTTATTTTCGTTCGCGGTCGTCGCGGACACTCATATACGGCCGGAAGAAGGTGATGATTCATCGCCTTTTCCGGTCAATGAAATGGCAAATGACCGCGCCCGTTATGTGGTTTCGTTACTCAATAACCTAAAGCCAGATTTCATCATTCATCTTGGCGATATCGTGCACCCGGTGCCCGTATTACCGACATATGACCCAGCCTGTGAAGCGGCAAAAGCTGTTTTGGATAGCCTGGATGCACCGATCTATTATCTGCCAGGCAACCACGATGTGGGTGATAAACCTAACCCTCAAATGCCAGCGGCTGGTGTTTCTGATGCTAATTTAGATGCCTATGAGGCACAGTTTGGAGAAAGTTGGCAGTCGTTCGACAAGGACGATTGTCATTTCACACTAATCAACGCGCAGGTCATGAATTCAGGACTCGCCCGCGAGAAAAAGCAGGCGGAATGGCTAGAAGAAGATTTGGCGTTAGCGGGGCATAAACGCAAATTCTTGTTTATTCATTATCCGCCATGTATCCGCTCTGAGGATGAAGCGCAAAACTATGACAATATTGATGAGCCCGCCCGAGCGTGGCTTTTAGAATTGATAAGAGAATATTGGGTCGAGGCGATTTTTTGCGGCCATGTGCACGGGTTTTTCTATAATCTCCATGGGGATGCGGAGAGCTATATTCTGCCCTCTACCTCTTTCTTCCGACAAGATTACAGTGAGCTATTTCGTGTCGAGGCGGCGGATCAGCATGGGCGGAATGATGCGGAGAAACTTGGGTTCTTTATGGTAACTGTTTATGCGGATGGCCATGTTGCGCGCCTTATTCGCACCAATGGCGAAAGACTTTCGCTTGGGGCACCCGAGCCAAACTGGCCGCCACGTGTACCGGCGCTCCATACAAAGGAAGCTGAGAAGGCTGCTATTGGTGTGCACCTTCGCCATCCTTGGGCTGAAGAGACGGAGCTTCCCTATAACGGGCCAATGGATGAGTTCCACAGGAAATCTGTGCGAAACGATTATACGTTAATGGCGCTTTGGGAACTTGGCATTTCTCAAGTTCGCGTGCCGTTGTCGGAACTCATGGTGCCTCGCATCCGTGATCGTATGATTGCGCTCAGTCGTATTGGTCATAGGTTCGGCGCATTTTGTTTCGGGGTACCGGAGGGTGCTTATCGGGACGCGCTGGTGACGAACCGGGAGGTGATTGAATCTATCGAGATCGTTGTACCTTGGGCTGATTCTGAATATGCGGTGCCTGAACTCAAAGCGTTGAAAGAAGAAACTCGTCTTGACATCGTGTTAACCAAAATCGAAACGTCGGCGGATAAGAAGGCAGCAGGGTCTCGCTTTAGCCATTTCGTAGCCCACGGATTTAGAGTTTCAGAAATAGACCAGATCGATGGTTTTCTAAAGAATGCGCCTGACGCGAAGCAGACAGTGGATGCTTATGTATTCCGAATTTCACTTGATTGTTCTCCTTGGGAAGATGTGCAGGAGTTACACCGGCTAATGAGTGAACGAAATACAACAGCGATAGTAAATATTCGCTTAGCTTCCGAGAACCCGGCGGAATATATTACCGATGATCAAAAGTTAGCTAATCAAGTCGCCGAAGCGGTTTTGGTTGGCTATGCTTACGATGATGTTTCGGTCTTCATCGACACGTTTATGGACTTGGATCGCGGTTATTTTCCACGGCACGGCTTGTTCGATAGACGCTTTAATCCGCGTCCGGCAAGCTTTGTCTTCAAGTATTTGCAAAGTACCATTTTGGGCGTTGGTTCTGACGTTAAACTTGGCGAACGGTATAAAGCTGCGGGCGGTTTGGTTTGTGCGTTCGAAATGGCAGGGAGAGACTGTTGGTTATTGCTGCCTGACACTGGGGCCATGGCCATAAGCGGCATTGATGTGCCACGTCCAGTGACGGTGATTGATCTATTGACTGGTATTGTAGGACCGGAAAGCAACGTGGCTGGAAATGAAATTAAAGGACCGGCATTGTTGATTTCTAATTAGTGCCTTTTCAACGAGGGTTGGTTTATGGACGAACCAAAAACGCTGAAGCTTTGGGCGCAAGGGGATGCCCATGTCGGACGCGACCTGGAATTTGGCCGTGCCAGCTTGTCCGATGCGCTTTTGCAATCGGAGCAGGGTGGTGATCTAGGCGGTCCGCCCTTCGCATGGGATTTAGCTGTTAATGTTGGCGATTATTGTGGTTTTCGGTCCCTGCCGGTTGATGAAGAGGGCGCGGAAATCATCAAGCAATTCTCAGTCTTGAAGAAGCATAAACGAGAGCAAATTTATTCGCTGGCAGGGAATCATGACCGCGGCGGTCTTGAGCAACCTGAAGGCTGGTGGTTTCAGAAATGGATTGACCCCATGGGTAAGCATACCGAATTTTCTAAGGTAGATGTGTCGCGCTATCCCTATCCGGTCGAGGGCACGTGGGAGCGCTATTCTTTTCAGGCAGGCAACATCGTTTTCTTGATGATGAGCGATGTGAACGAACGTAGCATGACAGTGGGGCGCGGTGACCTGGGCGGTAATCCAGGCGGCGTCGTCACCCAAGAAACGTTCGATTGGTGGAAGGATCAGGTCCAAAAACATAAAGGGAAGATTATCATTACGGCACATCATTACGTGCTGAAAGATACCACTTTTGCCTCCGGCCTTTGGGAGGGGATGCGCAAGGATGAGGATGACAATTGGATGCCTGATTATCACCAGTATTACGAAGAGGGATCGCCGTCGGGCGCGTCTTTTTTGTGTTGGGTCGGCGGACAATTCGATTCTGGCCAGTTCGAAAGTTTCCTTGAGGATAATCCCGATGCCGTCGATATGTGGTTTGGCGGGCATACTCATTCAAACCCGGATGACCGCAAGGGTGGCCGTGGCTGCTTTGAGCGGAAATACGGTGGCACCATGTTCATGAATATTTGTGCGCTAACGCGCTACCATGTCCCGGACCACGCAATCCCCCACAGTTGGCTACTTACCTTCACTGAAGGTTCTGACGTTGTGCGAGCACAATGCTACATGCACACCGACGAATACAAGCCCCAGGGCTGGTACAATGAAGCGGAACAGACTATCAAGCTAACGACGACATTCAAATTTTAAGGAAGGTTGAGCGTTTTTTTATGGCCTGACGCCAAACTTGGCTTTCTGTCCAATCTGTTCCTTAAGACGAGCCTGCATTGCTTCATAAAAAGTACAGAGGTATTGCCTGGTCTCGCGGGGGTCGATGATATCTTCCACAGAAAAAGCCTCGGCGGTTTGGAACGGGTTGGCGTAAGAGCGTATTTCGTCTTCCAGTTCCTTGCGTCGGGCTTCCGGGTCTGGGGCTTCGGCGATCTCGCGGCGGAAGGCTGCCGTTACGCCCCCTTCGATGGGCAGCGAACCCCATTCGGCGGACGGCCAGGCGATCTTGAAATCAAGCACGTTCTTATCGAGCGCGGTACCACCCGCCATGCCGAAGCAGCGGCGAATCACCAGTGACATTTGCGGCACGGTGGATTGCAGGCGCGCATGGAGCTGGCGCATTCCTTCCAACAGTGTGCCGTCTTCCTCGGCGACAGTGCCAATGGCGTAGCCGGGCACATCTATGAGGAACAACAGCGGAATGTGGAAGCAGTCGCAAAGATCGATGAAATGCGCCTGCTTGCGGCCCGATTTCACATCTACCACACCGCCATACATGGGATTGTTGGCAATGATACCAACCGGGTAGCCGTTGAGGCGGGCGAGCGTCGTGATGGCGGCACGGCCATAGCGCGGCTGAATTTCGAAAGTGCTGTCCTTGTCCATGACGAGGCGGATCAGCTTATGCATGTCGTAGGGTTTGCGGCGGTCGCGGGGAACGATATCCAGCAGTTCTTCCTCGCGCCGGTCTACCGAATCGTCGGTGCGAACGATAGGCGGCATTTCCCAAACGTTTTGCGGCATGTAGGAGAGGAACTGTTTGATTTGCCGGAAACAGTCTTCCTCGTCCTTGGCCACATTGTGGATGACGCCTGCCTTTTCCACGGCGATTTTCCAGCCGCCCAATTCTTCGCGGGTGACAGTTTCCCCGGTGCCGCGTTCTACTAGGGGCGGGCCGCCAGCGAATATTTGGCTTTTACCTTTGATCATGATGGAAAAATGCGACATCAGTGTTTTGCCCGCCGGCGCGCCGGCAGCAACGCCCATGACGGCGGAGACCACGGGCACGGAACCCAACAAAATAGCTGAATTGTCCCGCGGGTGGACCGCATGGCCAGGTAGGACCGTATAACCCTTCTTTTTGCCGGTGGCGGCGCTGCCCCCAAACCCGTCAATGAAACGCACCAAAGGGAGGCGGTATTGTTCGGCCAGGTCATCAACGAAACCACCTTGGCCACCTTTGCGGCGAATGTCTCCCCAGTTCGTACCGCCGCCGATAGTGGAATCTTCTCCGCCAATGGCAACCAGCCGTCCGCCAATGCGGCCCAGGCCCATGACATAGGGCGCGGGCTTAACGTTTATGAGATTGCCGTCCTCGTCATAACTGCCGGTTCCGGAAAGCTTGCCCACTTCCTGGAAGGAACCCGGGTCTATGGTGCCCGCGATCCTGTCGCGAATAGTGAAATAACCGCGTTCTCGATGTTTCGTGACACGTTCCGCGCCGCCCATTTCTTCAGCCATTGCGCGTCGGCGGATAATTTCATCGGCTTCTTCTTTCCAAGACATGCTATTTGTTTACGCGCGCAAGGCCGCACGGACAAGGGCTGGAATATCGGCCAAGGTGTCCGCTACCGAAGCGCCCGCCCCCAGCAGCAATTTCCGCTTTTGCGCGGGAGAGCCCACATCATGTTCGATGATGGAGCCCGTATGGCCGAAGCTGAGGCCTTTCGGTAAACGCGCGACGGAGTCGCCAACGATGAGTGCAATAAGCGGTTTGGTAAATTGTTTATCCTTAATCATGCGGGCAGCCGCTTCTTCCTGGCCGGTGCCCGCTTCGCCGAAAATGACGACTGCTTTGGTGTCTGAGTCTTTTTCAAAGAGTTCGAGCAGCGGGACGAAGGAAGTACCTACAAGAAAATCACCCCCGATGGGTACAAATGTGGATTGGCCGATACCGTTTCGTGTCAGAATATTCGCGATTTCACCGCCCATGCCGCCACTGCGCGCAATGATTCCGACAGGTCCTTCTGAATAAATCCGTGATGGCACCGGCCCGCCGGTGCCGCCAATTTTCGCTTTGCCAACACTGATGATGCCTTGGCTGTTGGGGCCGACCACGCGAATACCCTTGGCGGTCGCGGTTTCAATTATGAGGGACGCATCATGATGTGGCACGCCTTCAGCCAGGATATGGACATGGGGTATACCTGCCTCAATGGCTTCCATCCCCGCGCTCTTGACGGCAATGCCCGGGATAAACAGGACGGTGATATCAATCCGGTGATGCGCGAGCGCCTCGCCAACGCTGTTATAGACCGGCACGTCATTGACGATTTCGCCACCATGACCCGGTGAGACGCCGGCCACTACGTTGGTGCCGTACTCCTGCATATAGCTCACATGCAGGCGCGCCTGCCGCCCAGTGATCCCCTGAATAAGAACCCGCGTTGTTTCGTCAAGGAGAATGCTCATAGGGCATCGATTCCATAAGTGCGTTTGACGATTTCTACCGCTGCCTCTTCCATCGGCGTGGCGGCATCAAGGAAGCAGATGCCTGGCAGGGCGGCGGCGCATTCCTTCGCGACATCGATGTTGGGACCGTCGAACCGAAAGACGATGGGAAACTTCGTCGGGTCAATTTTTAGCTCTTCGAGCGCCCGCATGGTACCGCGTACTTTAATGTCGACCGGGATGAAATTGATGAAGGGGCTACCCGCTAGAAGTCCTTTGACGTTCGGGCGCGACACGATGGCCTTGGTTGCCAAATAGGTCTTCTCTTCGATTTGACCGGGCGTGATATCCATGGTGCAGGCTGGCCGTCCCCCAGCTTTATAAATCGCATCAAGTGCAGACATGCCGGTGCCACCACCGCTCACCATGAGGGCAATGTCGCCTTCTGGAAACTCATTGAATCGAATAGAAGAGCCAATATCCGTGGCGTCGATTTCGCGCATTTCCAATTCGAGTTCTGTGAGGGGCCGCCAGCCATTGGTACGGATACGGTTTGTAGCAACTGAAAGGTCGTCATGGCGGGCCATCGCTTGTTCGTCCATGTTGAGGACGGCGGTGGGTGCCGTGACCAAACTGTCAGGCGCCAAGACTAGTGGATTTACCTCCAGTAATTCCGCTTCGCGTTCGATGAAAACCTGCCATAGCACTACTAAAACCTTGGCGACGTTTTTTGCCGCCGTTTTGCTCAGTCCGGCGGCTTCAGTAAGCGCACGCGCGTCTGTCTTGGAGAACCCGGTCAGCAGACTCAATGGTTGGCGAATGAGCGAGGCGGGATGTTTGTCGAGAATGGTCTCGATGTCGACGCCACCATTTGCTGAAAATAGTAAAACCGGCTTCTTTGTCTCGCTATCGAATGCGAAGGAAACGAAAACTTCTCGCGCGATATCAACCGGTGCGCTCACCAGTAGCTCAGTTACGGGGTAGTGCAGAATTTCTTGGCCGAGGAGTAATGCCGCAAAGGCGCCCGCTTCATTAGGGCTTTCCACAAGACGCACCGCGCCCGCTTTGCCGCGTCCACCTGCTGGAATAAGCGCTTTAAGGACAGCCCGTCCGCCAAGCCATTGCGTTGCGTCGACAGCGGCGTCTACCGTTTTAACGGTTTCAAAGTCTGGGACTGATATTCCCGCCTTGCGTAACAGGCGAAGCGCGTCGTCCTCAAGCAATCTAGTCACTGGCGTGGTAAAGCGTTATTCGGCAGCAGCGGCATTTTTAACCAAACTGCCAAGCCAGCGGCCACGGGCAATCAGGTTTTGCTGCCACTCGATCTCGAAGTTAGCGACGGTAGAGCTGTGCGTAGATTCTCGGGCCATCATCGCTTCGCGCCATTTGGTTAGCAATGGATATTGCTCGATAACACCGAGTGGATAGAGATTGTCCACAAATGTATAGCGCTGCAGAAACGGTGCGTAGCCGCAATCGACCAAGGAATAATCCGGGCCGTTAAAATAAGGGCCGTCATTGCCGCGTTTTTCAAGCGCACCTTCGAGTTTTTCGAACCCCTTCGGAAGAACTTTGGCGTTTTCTTTTAAGGCCTCTTCGTTATCCGAATAAGCCACTCGCGAAATGGCGTTGGCAAAACCCGGCAGAAAATCTGTCCAAGCGCGGTTTTTAGCTTTTGCTATTAGATCCTGGGGATGCAATTGCGGTTCTGCTACCTCATCGAGATATTCTGCGATGGCGCAGCTTTCGAACAGGGACTCATTGCCGCAGACCCTGAGTACCGGTACTTTTGAGTGAGGTGAAATTGCGAGGAACCAGTCAGGCCGATTATTGCGGTCGATATATTCGATGTCGTAATCGATATTTTTTTCGCGCAATGCAATTGCCGCGCGCTGAACCCATGGGCAGGTTTTAAAACTTACGAGTTTGAAGTCGTTGGCCATGCTGTCCTCCCGATTTGTTTGGTTGCTCCTAGGTTATGAGGCTGATCCATACAGTCGCATAAGGAATGTCTGCTTTCAACGTCCTTGGGGTTTGGGCTAATCTGCTGATAGCCATGAAAAGTAACCCTGGGAGCGAAGCTGTGAAACCGGAAATTGTACTGAATGCGAACTTGAACGAACCCAGTGTGGCGTTGCTGGAAGAGCATTACACGTGCCATAAGTTATATGATGCGGACGACCCTGTAGGGTTCCTGGCAGGTGTGAAAGACAATGTTCGGGCGTTGGTGACGAGTGGGTTTCGGGGGTTTGACCGAGCACTGGTGGAAGCGTTGCCTAATTTGGAAATGATTTCTATTTGGGGTGCCGGTTTGCAGGCGGCGGACCTTGATGTGGTGAAAGAGAAAGGCATCATACTCTCTAATACTCCCGATGATTCTCGGATCGCGGTCGCGGATCTTGCGATGGCGCTTTTGATATCGGTGGCACGGCAATGTGCTGAAGGGGACAAGTTCGTTAAATCCGGACGTTGGGCAACCGAGGCTTTCGATGAGCAAGGAATCGGCCTCTATAAGAAAACCTGCGGCATCATTGCACTTGGTACCATCGGACGCGCGGTGGCGCAGCGAGCGGCGGCATTCGATATGAATATTGCCTATTTCGGGCCGAACAAGAAGGCCGATGTGGATTACCGCTATTACGATGACCTCTTAGCGATGGCGACAGACAGTGATTTTCTTATGGTGTGTTGCCCGGAAATGCCGGAGACGATTGGCCTTGTCACAGGTGAGGTGATTCGCGCGCTTGGGCCAGACGGGATTGTGGTCAATGTGGGTCGCGGTATCTGCATGGATGAAGCAGCACTGATCGAGGCATTACAGGACAAGGCGATTGCGGGCGCTGGTCTCGATGTGTATCAGACCGAGCCGGATATTCCTAATGCTCTGCGGAAATGCGAAAACGCGGTTTTGGTGCCCCATGTGGGAACGGCGACGCGGGATATTCGCAATATTCGACGAGACATGTGTCTCAAAAATCTTCAGGCGTTTTTTGCTGGCGAGCCGGTTTTAGCGCCGGTTTATGTACCTGAATAGGCCCCTTTCTCAAGTGTCTGATTCATTGATTTTTTGTAGAAAGGGTTCCGCAAATTCGCGTAGTTTCGCGGCACCAACACCATTTACCTGAGCGAATTCGGTTTGGTCGCGGGGTTGGCGGCGTGCCATGTCAATGAGCGAGCGGTCGGGAAAAATTACATAAGCTGGAATATTGCGGTCCTTGGCGAGGCGCAGGCGGAGTTGTTTTAGTTTGCCGAATAAATCTGATTGTGGTTCTGTTAGGGGGTCGCCCTCATCTATCGGCCTTGATTTTTTTGATTTAGCAGGCGCACGTTTTAAGGTGTCCTTGTAATATTGGAATGTTTCGTGCCCGTTCTCAAGTGCGTTGCCTTTTTCGGTAATTTTGATCCCACCATATCCTTCAATATCGATCTTGAGAAAACCCACCGCGACAAGCTGGCGTATGATTGATCGCCATTCTTGGACTTTGTGACTTGCACCTTGACCAAAAGTGGTTAGCTGATCATGTTTGGCTTTGAGTATTTTCTCTGTTTTCCTGCCGCGTATCACATTAATGATGTGGGCTGCCCCGTATAGTTCGCCGGTTTGGCGGATCACCTTCAGCAGTATTTGGGCGTCTTCAGTGCCGTCGATACGGTCTGTCGGGTTTAAGCAAAGATCACAGTTGCCACATGGTATGCTAGTTTCACCAAAATAATCCAACAAGGTGCGCCTCCGGCATTCGGGCGCCTCACAATAGCCGAGTAGCGCATTGAGCCGTTGATGTTCACGCCGCTTGCGGTCCGGCCCGCTATCTTCTCCTTCTATGAATGCACGGCGCATGCGCATGTCGGCCAGTCCATAAAGCATATGTGCGTCCGCCGGCGCACCGTCACGGCCGGCCCGACCGATCTCCTGGTAATAGGCTTCGATGCTGCTTGGGAGATCTGCGTGAAAAACGAACCTTACATCGGATTTATCGATGCCCATGCCAAAGGCAATGGTAGCGACGATGACTACACCGGGCTCCGTCATGAAAAGGTTTTGGTGCGCATCGCGGTCGTTTGCGCTCATGCCCGCATGATAGGGCAGTGCGTGAATGCCATTTTCGCATAGAAAATTTGCGGTTTCTTCGGTTTTTTTGCGTGAGAGGCAATAAACAATGCCACTGTTCCCCGTATGAGATTTGACCGTTGCTAACATCTGGCTTTTCCAGTTGCGCTTCATTTCCACCGAAAGTCGGATATTGGGCCGGTCGAAGCCAAGTACCGTGCTTTCCACATCTCCATCAAACAACTTATCGACGATATCCGCTCGAGTGACGCTGTCCGCTGTTGCTGTGAGGGCGACGATAGGGATGCCTGGGAACCGCATTCGAAGGTTACTCAGCATCTCATACTCGGGCCGAAAAGACGGGCCCCATTGGGAAATGCAATGGGCTTCGTCGATGGCGATGAGACTGATATTTAGGTTGCCCAACGCCGATAACATTCGGTCGGTCATTAGTCGTTCCGGCGCCAGATAGAGAATCTTTAGATTTCCATCAGTTACACGGTGCCAAATTTTCACATTGTCCGACCGGTCTTTAGCGGAATTGATACTGTCCGCAGCGACGCCTGCCAGTTTTAGGGCGGCAACCTGGTCCTGCATTAGGGCAACGAGCGGCGAGACGACAATGGCCAACCCATCACGCATGAGCGCGGGTACTTGGAAACAGAAGCTCTTGCCTGATCCGGTAGGCATTACCGCAAGCGCGTGGCGTCCGGCCAACAGAGCATCAATAACTTGTTCTTGTCCGGGACGGAAATAGTCGAAGCCAAAGACGTTTTTGAGTATCTGAAATTTTGAAATGGCGTCTGGAGTATTAATTTGCATTCGGTGGGTGACATTGGTGAGTTGGTAAGTTGGATGGGACAGCATAACCTGTTTGGAAAAAAAACACTGAGATTTTACGCGGTACTAAATTCTATCTGGACGAGGTGCGGTAAACCCATTAGAGCCTTTTCCCAATTAATTGAATTGGTAGTTAAAAAAAGGAGTGAGGTAGAATGAGTCTAGCCGTTGATGCAAGCGGTTTTCCGGCGTACTGGTCGAGTTTGGTTAATGAACGAAAAGGGGAGGCAGTTCTTGATCTATATGACCCTGAGGCGACCTTATTGCCTACTTTTTCGCCAAACATAACAGTCGGTCGGTTTGCCTTGAACGCGTATTTTGAGGGACTTCTTTCACGCGACTCGCTTTGCGTTACCCTGCACGAGGAAACCGTCACCGTCGTCCAACCGGCGGAAAGCACGGCGGTGGTTTCTGGGTATTATGACTTCGCCTATGAAGATGCCGGAAAGCTTCTCACTTACCCCTCTCGATTTACGTTTGCTCTAGATTTGAAACGATCGGCTCCAATCCTGCATCACCATTCATCTCAAATCCCCGGGGCGCTGAGCTAGGTTAAGAGGCTTCTACGGGAGAGTGTTGGTTTTGGCTTAGCCAGACCATTTCTCACTTTTGTAGGAGTTCTTTTGGTAGAAACTGGATTTAGTATAGGGCGTGCCGCGCAAAAAAATGTTTCTGTATTGCTGGGAAGCAGAACCGGATAGCAAGCTTAATTTCGTCCAGGTTACTAGCGTGAAGTTGCTTAAGCTAATAGACTACCGCTGGACCTATGGGTACTTACAAATATCGTGAATGCCTCATAGGAAAAAATGGTGCCGCCGCACAGAATTGAACTGTGGGCCTCACCCTTACCAAGGGTGCGCTCTACCCCTGAGCTACGGCGGCTCCGTGCAAAGAAGTTCGCCTTATGCCACAGGCCATCTTGGTGGGCAAGCGTTGCAACATTGTACGGCGCTAGTTTTTAGGCTGTTTTCGGATTATGGTACTTGGGCGAATTTCAATAAGGCCGAATCACCGAGTAAATGAGCGAGACATCATCCAAACCAGCACCGTCGGCAACGGGACGGGGCAAAAGGCGCGAAGCGGTGCGCAAAGCTAAGCAAGGCGCATTGCTGCGTGAGAACCTGTTGAAAAGAAAGGCGCAAATGCGCGACCGTGCCGCGACAGGTGGTATCAATAAAAGTTGTTAAGGGTTTGCCTCAATTTGGTCGCATCCGCGCCTTGTGATCGCCATCATCATCTATTAGTCATCCAGTAGACCGATCCCTTAGTAAAAGTGAGGTCTGTTATGGTGGCCGGTGGTCTTTGGTGGTCAGTGGTCGTTTGCCAAATGGAGGTGCTTTAGATGTCGATCATGCCTGATAGCTGGATACGCGAACGCGCCCAAAAAGACCGAATGATTGAGCCATATGTGGATTCGCAGCGTCGAGAAGGAATGATTTCGTACGGAGTATCCTCTTATGGCTACGATGCGCGGGTCAGTCGCGAATTCAAGATTTTTACCAATGTGGACAACGCTATCGTGGATCCCAAGGCGTTTTCCGATCAAAGTTTCGTTGAGCGGGATACGGATATTTGCATTATTCCCCCAAACAGCTTCGCGCTTGCCTCGACAGTGGAATATTTTCGTATTCCGCGTGATATATTGGTAATTTGTCTTGGTAAATCGACCTATGCGCGCTGTGGTATCATCGTCAATGTGACGCCCTTAGAGCCTGAATGGGAAGGTCATGTCACCCTGGAGTTTTCCAATACCACGCCATTACCTGCAAAAATTTACGCAGAGGAAGGGGCGTGCCAATTCTTGTTTCTCAAAGGCGAGGGCGAGCCAGAGATTTCTTATGCGGATCGCGACGGCAAATATATGGGCCAGCGCGGTGTCACGCTGCCAAAAATATAAAGTCGAGCTGTAGGATCAGTCGTTGACCCCACGGGATTTTGATACCATTGCTGAGGAGAGCGCGTCCAGCGCGAGCATAAAAGCGAAGAGCGGTATGGACCGGATAAGCATTAAAGGTGGACGGAAGCTGCAGGGTGTTATTCCAATAAGTGGCGCAAAGAATGCTGCTTTGCCGTTGATGGTGGCGAGCCTTTTAACTAAAGAGACTCTGACGCTGACTAATTTGCCCGAGTTGGCGGACATTGTCACGTTGGCGGAGTTATTGGCTCAACATGGCGTATCAGTCGATTGGGATCGGGCGAATGGCGCGATAGCGTTTAAGGCAGGCAAAATCAACAACACTACAGCACCCTACGATCTCGTCCGTAAAATGCGGGCAAGTATTTTGGTATTAGGACCCATTTTAGCCCGTAAAGGTTTGGCGACGGTATCGTTGCCGGGCGGTTGCGCCATCGGTACGCGCCCAGTGGATTTGCATTTGAAAGCGCTGGAACAATTAGGCGCGGAAATCAAACTCGATAAAGGCTATGTGCATGCCAAAGCGCCGGATGGCTTGCACGGCGCGGAGATCACTTTCCCTTTTGTGTCTGTTGGCGCTACGGAAAATATTATGATGGCGGCCGCTCTTGCGGACGGCGAAAGCAAGCTTATCAATGCCGCCCGTGAGCCTGAGATTATTGATCTCGCTAACTGTTTAACCACCATGGGTGCAAAAATTCACGGAATCGGCTCCGATACATTGATCATTCGTGGCGTTAAGGCACTGGGTGGCGGCTCGCACCGGGTGATTCCAGACCGGATAGAAGCGGGCACCTATGCAATGGCGGTTGCGGCGACTGGCGGCAATGTGTTGTTGAAAGGTGCACGTATGGACCATATTGGTTCCCTCGTGGAAAAACTCAATGAAGCGGGCGTCAAACTGAGCGAGGCTGATGGGGGCATACAGGTATCAAGTCCCAACGGCAGGCTTGTCGGTGTGGATGTGATGACAGAGCCATTTCCAGGCTTTCCAACAGACTTGCAGGCACAATTTATGGCGTTAATGAGTTTGGCCGACGGAGCCTCCATGATTACTGAGTCTATTTTTGAGAATCGATTTATGCATGTGCCAGAATTGTCTCGCATGGGCGCGAACATCAATCTCCATGGTGGATCCGCGATGGTGCGCGGTACCACAAGCCTCACTGGCGCTCCGGTTATGGCCACGGATTTGCGGGCATCCGTCAGCTTGGTCATTGCTGGCCTTGCAGCGGAAGGAGAGACTATCGTGAGCCGAGTTTATCATTTGGACCGAGGTTATGAGCGGGTCGAAGAAAAGCTAGCCGAATGTGGCGCGGAGATTAAACGCATCGGGGAATAGGGTATGGCTGGCGACGAAGATACAGGACAGGTTCGTCTCAGGGCGCGCTCACTGGCAGATTTGTCGGTGATGTCTGCCTTGTTGCAGGATGCGGTGGTGCCAATCGGCGATATCGCATTTCTCCGAGAAGAAAATTCATTTGTTTTGGTGGCAAATCGATATTGTTGGGAACGTGACGGCGAGCGAACAGGCATGCGCGTGCTTGCGGGTTTGCGATTTGACCAAGTGCAAAAAGCCGCTTTTCGAGGCATAGACCGGAAAAACCGAAATCAATTTCTTGCGCTTTTATCTGTAAACTATGCGGATGGATTGGTGGCAATGCATTTTGCTGGTGGTGGTGCCGTCAAATTGGAGGTTGGCGCATTAAACGTAGCCCTTGAAGATTTAGATGTGCCGCGGCCAACGACATTCCAACCAAAACACTCGCTTTAAGGCGGCTTAAGCCGAAATCGCCGTGTTATCAGATTATTCGCTTCCAATAGCTATCTTTCACGGCAATTTTTCCACCTTGGAATTCGTAGATATCAACGCCGCGTTGATCTATTTTTGTGCCGTCGGCCAATTCGCCTGTTGCACGGAAGCAGCCGATAACGGAGTCATCGGCAAAGTGCACTGAAGTTTCCGAAAAACGCATGAATTTGGTAGCCCGGTCGCGGTCTTTCAAGGCCGCACGTACCGCCTCTTTGCCTTTGACGATTTTACCGTCCGGTGCTTCTTCGCCTTCTGCAAGCCGCCATTCAAAATCATCGGTCACGCATTCTAAAATTGCATCCACATCACCTTTGTTAAAGGCTTTGCCAAAAGCCCGGAGAACCGTCATCGCCTGTTTTTTATCCATCATCAGTCACTCTTGTTTTTGTATTTTCCCACGAAGCTAGTGGCAGATACGAGGGGAGCCACAAATTTCGGCGACAGCCGTGAGCGGCTTATTTCATCAAAGTTATCTGCAAGCAGTGTTTTCACCTCAAAGCCAGTATCTACCCAGCCAAGATTTGTTGGAATGACAGCTTGTAAATTATTGCAAACGAATAATGGAGCGCTAGGTTTGAGGGCAGACTTTATTATATCGATTTCCGATTTCACGTTGGGGCAATGTTGCAAAACCCAAATGGCAATCGCGGCATCGACGCGCAGGCCGTTGGAAATCATAGCCTCAAAGGCGGGCCGAGCGCAGATCGTGAAACGGTCGTCTTCCACATAGGCCGGCGCGAGTTCGCGCATTTGCTGGCTGATATCGACACCGATGACAGTACATCCCGAACGTTCGATAAGCACTTTTGCCATTCGCCCTACCCCGCAGCCGTAATCGAGGACGACCTTGTCCGGGCCAAGTCCGAGATACGGGAATGCTTCATCGGCGAGATAGGGTGTTTCCTTTTCCCATCTTTCGTCGGTTGTCGAATCTTCTGGTGTTAGGATGATCGATTTTGCGTGCTCCAAGTTCTTGACGTGGAATACTTCGGGGCGATATGTGGGCTTCACTTCGTTATTGGCCATGGCGGTATTTCCTTTGCCATTAGTCTGTGTTTATCCAAGCAGTGTCGCCATATCCGGCTGGTTTTCTAAATCTTTTATCCGAGTGAGCAACCCATCGCGTATGACCTCGTCCTCATTTGCCGTTGCGAGCCGAAACTTGCGGTCCTGCTCCTCCTGGCTCATGGGAGATTCTGGCGAGCCGCGAAACCATGGAATAATTTTCTGATGTTTTTTGCCATCCTTCAGTTCCACGTCGAGGCGACACCACCAAGCTTTGCCTGGTTTCTTTGTTTCTTCATCTACCTCGATAGTGGTGCGTCGGGAAAGGGCACGAATTTTTTCGTCAAATGGATCGGTTTGGTAAACTTGGTACGGATCAGTCACGTCAACATAGGCGGACATGGCAATGGCGAAGGGTAGGCCAAATTGTACGCCGACTAAATCGACTGGTTCTTGGATATTGTGGTTACTACATATTTTGGTGCTAGTTCCGTAGGTTATGGCCTCAATCTCGTCCGGGCTGAAACCACCTTCTATGCGCAGTTCCTCTAGGGCCTGCACAGGCCCTTGCGCGCCTCCATGTAGGGCGCAGCGTTTGTAGCCGATAGTGTCCGTATGCCACACAGTGCCTAAGTCTCTGGAAATTTCTGATAGATCCGGGTCTATTGCAAAAGCATTCATGTAACCGAATTCACCTTCGAGCACCGTATCCGGTCCCTCAAAACCGTCGGCGGCTAATTTTCCGGCCATGATGCCATTTTCACAGGCACGCCCAATATGAAGGCGTTTCACCATCGCGCCATTACCGGCTCGGGTGAATTCCATGAGGCCGGAGCAAAGTGAACCCGCGATACCCAATGCATTGGCCATTTGCTTTTCATCAAGTCCTAAAAGGTTGCCAGTCACGGCGGTCGAGCCAATAGTGCCGGTGAGGCCCGGTGCATGAAAACCCTTTGTCTCTGAGGTGTGGTGTGTAGCCAAGCCGACGCGAGTCATTACTTCCATGCCGGCGACGAATGCAGTGATCACATCCTTGCCCGATGCGTCGATTTCTTCGGCAATTGCCATCGCAGGCGGTACTGCAGAGGCGCCAGGGTGAATGCCTGTCGACGGCATCCGTACGGAGTCCATTTCGAAGGCGTGAGAGGATGCGCCATTTGCGAGTGCTGCAAGCGCTGCATGAACCTTTGGCCCTTTTGCTCCGAGAATTGTTGACGTGCCGCCAATGCCGATTTTTTGAGCATAATCTATGACTATTTTGGTCCATGGTGTCGTTGCCCCAAAAATACAGGCGGCTACATTATCTTGGACACATGCCTTAGCGGCTTTAACGCTGGAAGCCGGAATATCATCAAAGCGAAGCTCGGCGGCGAAGGACGCCAGCATTTTTGTGTGGGCGGTCATGTGATCGTTCTCCTGAAGGATCTTTCATATTTCGATGATCTCAGTGCGAGGTCTTTGCGACAGCCTCATTCTGATCATGTCGAAACATACGTGTGGTTAGGCGTTCCGTTTAGCGTATGTGGCTGCGTTGCGTCCGGCAATGCGGCCATAAACGGTGCCACGTGTGAGGCCCGAACCAGCGGGATAGTTGTTATAGAAAAACCCGCCCTGACACTCACCGGCGCCCCAGAGGCCTTCGATGCGCTTACCATTGATATCGATGATCTCCGCTTCAATATTAGTTTTGACGCCACCGAAGGTAAAGGTGAGCCCGCAAGTTGCCGCGTAGCAGAGATACGGAGGCGTATCGAGTTTTAGTGCCCAATTGGTTTTTTCGAGGGCGAGACCCTTGGTCGAATTACCGTCTTTCATATCTGGTACAAACTCTTTATCAGCGACAACGGCCTTTTGGTATTCCTCCAGCGTTTTCAGGCAATTTTCTACATTGAATTCGAGAGGCTTGTAACGTTCCGCAATGCCTTTTGCGAGGTCTTCGAGCGTGTCTGCTTGAACTGGTTTGCCTGTTTTATATCGGGGTTCGAAATACGGAACGTTTTTTTGGTCGAAAATTTGGAAGGCCACTCCGAATGGTTGATTAAGGATCGCACGGCCTGTCTTCGCGTAGGTGTTGAACTTGATGTCTTCACCCTCATCGACAAAGCGGTCCCCGTTCAAATTAACCATCACCGAGAACGGGTAAGAGAGCCGATTGGTTTTGTCAGTCAGTTCGAAGTCGCCATATTGCGGTGCATCGAGATCAATCGGTGTGGCGTGACAGCCGGACCAATCTCCAAAGGCTTCTGCACCTCTGTCCACGGCGGCCCGAATAATTTCGCCCGTATTGTAGCGTGTGCCTCGAATTTTTACGTTACACCATTCCTGGCCGAGATAAGCGGTGCGCATGGCAGGACTCGAATGAAAGCCACCATTGGCAACAACGGTCGCCTTTGCGTCTATCACACGTTCGCCTTCCGGCCCGCGCACTAGCACGCCAGTTACCTTCCCGCTGTCATTACGGACAAAGTCGAGCGCAGCGGTTTCGTAGTGTACTGGAATGCCTGCTTTGTCGACCACATCGAACCAGTCATTGGAGAGCCCAATACCATCGCCGACGGAGCGCACAGGACCACCCTTCGGCACATCGGTTCGCCCGTCTGCATCTTTCTTGAGCGCTGACAGTTTGTTGTAGTTAAGGTTGACACCGATATCGGTCATCCACTGCACCGCATCAAGGGAGTTTTCGACCATGAAGCGCAGCAGTTCATCGTCAGATTGGCCTCCAGCTACGCGTTGGACATCATTATAGAAGTCATCATTGGTGTAGACGGGCATGTTGACTTCGTCGGGATTACCGTTCTTTTCACAAACCTTGTCGATTTGCTCGCGTTTTTGGAAGGACACTCGGAAAAGGCCGCCCGCGAACCGGGTGTTGCCACCACGGAATTCCTTCGGTGCTTTTTCGAGGACGACGATGCTGGCACCTTCTTCATGGGCCGACATAGCAGCGGCCATGGCTGCATTTCCGGCGCCGATTACGACTACATCATATGCTTCAGACATTTTTAAGTTCTCCCTAAAGTCGATTAATTAGCTATTCCATTCCGGCGTGATGGCTTTGCCATCACGAATAATGTCCATAAGTTCGCTAACGTTTTCCAGGCTATCCAGTTCTTCGACGATTTCAATCACTCGGTCAGTTTGTTCAGTTGGCAGCGCCAATTCACAACAATCGCGGAATTTGGCGATGCGTTCGTCACGAGTCAGCGGCATTCCCCAGATGCCGCGCGGCTTATCGCAACGCTCCACCAGTTTCTGACCGTCCTTTGTTTGTACGGTGACGATGGCATAGCAATCCTGGAAACTGCGCGTAATGTCGTTGCGCATGTTCAAATGGACCCGCGGCAATAATTCCTCAACATCGGGTGAGAAGCGGCGTTTGTCGGAGAAGGAGGCGACTTTCACTTTGCGGTCTAGTAACGCCACGGTAGTGGCGTATTGAACGCTGAATTTGCCGTCGAGGCCGGTTTCTGGATTCGGACGGTTGACGTAGTGGAATGTGGGAAAATCAACGTTGACGCTGTCAATATTCTCGGGCTGCAGGTCATGAGTTGTTGCCAGCTCAATAGACGCGTCGATGGGCCGATGGGTGAAATAGTTAGCCGGATGCTTTTTGAAGCCAACACCAGGGTTGATCATGCGGAACGGATCAGCAAATTCTTTCAGAAGTAAGTCGCGGTCCACATGGTCCGCGCCGTAAAATAACTCGAGAAAGCCGCCGGCGCCGAACATATCTTTATTAGCGGTCCACCCGATTTTTGCCAGTGTGGCGCACTCAACGCCCATTCGTGCGGCATGGCCCGAATGGCTAGATTTGGTCATAGTACCGGTATTAGTGGAAATTGATCCGGCGCGTGAGCCGCCGATACCGAAGGCGCGCAAAAATTGATCTTCATCTAGTCCGAGTAAAATACCCGATGCGGTAACAGCGCCCATCAGACCCGAAACTCCTGGCTTATGAAAGCCGGTGCCCGCGTCGATAGAGGCCGAAGCGACCCGCATGCGGCCTTGCACTTCAAAGGACAGGACGATTGAGCGAACGATATCCGAACCGGAACAGCCGTCCCGTTCCGCGATGGCGAGAATGGCGGGCAAGGTGGGAGAAGTAGGGTGATTGAGCGGCCACCAGGTATTATCGAAATCGAGTGCATGGGCTAGGCAGCCATTTGCGTAGGCCGCGTTCAGCGCGTTTGATTTAAAGCCGCCGCAAATTAGGCTCGAGGTTGGTTCACCGCCGAGTTCCTTGGTGTATTCGAAAGCCAGACGGCCAAGCCCCAGTGGCTCGCCGGCGCCGGCAATCATAACGCCAATACCATCTAAACAAACTTGCCGTGCAAGCTCTTGTGCCTCTTCAGGGATGTCTTTGGTTTTTGTGGACAATAAGATATCCACGAGATCGCCGGTGATGGTCACGGGCCGTCCTCCCATAAAGTTGGTCATGCGATAAATCGATGACTCGATTGTTTTTCCAATTTGGGGCATTAAAGCCGGAACTGAACGGAGCGGCAAGATAGCTGCCCAAACCAACTGTGTGCTCGATGACTTACAGCATTAAGGAAATCTATTTCACGCTCCAAGGCGAAGGCGTGCAGTCGGGCCGCCCCGCGGTGTTTTGCCGGTTTTCTGGGTGTAATTTATGGACTGGCTTGGAGAAGGATAGGGACACGGCTGTCTGCCGGTTTTGTGACACCGACTTTGTGGGAACCGACGGGCCAGGAGGCGGCAAGTTTGCTACACCCGCAGCGCTAGCCGCAGCGGTGGCAGGGTTTTGGGTGGCTGAAGCTGAAGAAGGCGTACCTTACGTGGTCTGTACCGGCGGTGAACCACTTTTACAAGTAGACGCTGCGTTAATCGTTGCATTTAAAGAAGAGGGATTTGAGGTGGGCATCGAAACCAATGGCACTATAAAGGTCCCAGATGGGCTGGATTGGATCTGTGTCAGCCCGAAAGCGGATAAAGCCCTCGTTCAAAACTCTGGCAATGAGCTAAAGTTGGTCTACCCGCAGGAAGGCGTCCCGCCAGAGCGATTTGAGGGACTTGCGTTTGATCATTTTTTACTGCAGCCCATGGATGGGCCAATGCGTGACTCTAATACCGCACTTGTGGCTGAGTATTGTGCTGAGAATCCGCAGTGGAGGGTGAGTGTGCAAACCCACAAGTTGGTAGATTTGCCATAGATATCAATGCGTCGGCGTACCGCGCACGGTTGTCCTTAGAAAAATACGCGGCTGTCGCAGCGGGTTATTTGCGGTGGCGCGGTGCCAGCAGCAGCGATTGTCCCAGATGACCGTATCGTTCATGCGCCAGTGGTGGCGGTCCTGGAAACGTTCCTGGATGCACCAGGCAAAGACTTCTTCCATAAGTTCCCAAGCTTCATCATCTTCCATGCCTTCGATGGAAACCGCATGGGCTGGATTGACAAAGACCGAGCGTCTGCCGGTCTCGGGGTGGGTGCGGATTGCGGGGTGGGGTACTGGCGGTTTGCCTCTATCGGCTTTCTCCAGTCGTTCTTGGCCAGTGACGCGCACGCCGCCATAGCGGAACGTCGCCATCTTATTCTCGATACGATTTTTTAGCGTTACAGGCATTTCATCGAATGCCTTTGTCATATTGCCGAACTGTGTATCACCCCCGACATCAGGGATCTGCTGAGTATGCAGCATTGTTGCTTTTGCTGGTTCTTCGAAATAGCACATGTCCGTGTGCCAGGTGTCGCCGCGAGAATCATCTTTTGGGTTGATCTCGCCGTTTTCATCCAAGTTGGTCATGACGATAAGTTCGTTGAACTCCGGGTGCCAATATTTCTTAGTAATATGAGGTTGCAATTCACCGAAATAGGTGGCGAACTGTACCATGAGACCCGGCGTCAATGGCTGGTCACGAAACACCAATACACCGTGATCGAGAAATGCCTGATAGACCGTGGCCCATGTCTCTGGCTCGATCGGTTTGGTGATGTCGACGCCTTTTACTTCTGCCAGCATGACGTCGCCCAGACGTATGACTTCAGTCCCCACGCTATCGGTCTCCTCTAATTTCTATGGTCTCATAGTTTTGCTAACCGGTCCCAGCTGGGATTTCGTTATTTCGTAGGCTTCCTCAACCCAATCGCAGAGAATTTCCCGGGTATCGCGCGGATCGATTATATCTGAAATGGCAAATTTCTCTGCAGTCCGAAAGGGCGATGTGTATTTCGCGTAATGCTTTTCAAGTTCAACGAGCCGTGCTTCTGGGTCTTTCGAGCCCTCTATTTCCTTACGGTAAGCTGCCCAAATTCCGCCCTCTAAAGGAATTGAGCCCCAATATGCAGACGGCCACGCATAGCGTAGATTAATACCGCGTTTGCGTCCATGCATGCCGCCAGCAAGGCCAAACGCGCGTTTCATAATGATAGTTACCCAAGGGGTTTGGCTTTGTTCTATGGAGGCGAGACATTTTAAGACGGCACGTATGGTGCCCGATTTCTCAGCGGCCAGGCCGGGCATAACGCCTGGCACGTCTGCGAAATTGACGATGGGAATATGGAATGTATCGCAAAGATCGATGAACTTCTCCATTTTCATAGCTGACGCACGGGTCATGGCACCTCCGGAATAATTAGGGTCATTTGCCATAACGCCCACTGCATAACCATTAAGACGAGCCAAGCACGTGACGAACGATGGTCCGATCTTTGGTGCAATTTCGAACACGGAGTCTATATCGAGTACCATCTGCAAAATTTTACGAACTATATAGGACTGCCGTCTGTTGCGCGGAATTGCTTCAAGCAAATCTTCTTCACGCCGATCCCGGGCATCGGTTGGTTCAATACGAGGTGGTAAATGATGAACGTTTTGCGGCATATAGGAGAGAAACCGCCGGGTCTGATCGAAGGCGTCTTGTTCGTCTTTAGCGGCATTGTCAACGGCGCCATTGTCTCTTGTTTGAATTCGCCAGCCGCCTAGCTCTTCCTTATCGAGATCTTCTTTGAGAGCAGCTTTTACAACCGGTGGCCCAGCGGCAAAAACTTGGCTCGTGCCCTTCACCATAACGGAGAAATGAGCGTATCCGACTTTGATTGCCCCTAAGCCCGCACAGGCACCAAGCGCGATCCCCACAACCGGTACTTCGCCCATAAGCTGGAATTGTGGCCAGCTTGGATAGCCAGGTATTTTTGTGTGCCCCATTTTTTCCAGCAATTTCACACTACCCCCGGCACTATCGACCAAGCGAATTAGCGGCATTTTCATTTCTAATGCGTAGCGCTCTATGTAGAGCCATTTATCGGAAATCGTAGCCTCCGACGACCCACCCCGAATAGTGAAATCATCAATGGAGAGTGCTGCTTTACGGCCATCAATCAGGCCTTTGCCAATGATGGCATTGGACGGTTGAGAATCAACGAAATTACCCTCTTTATCATAGTTGGCTTTGCCTGCAATCTTCCCTATTTCACGAAAGCTGTTCTTGTCTAGGATCATTTCGATACGCTCGCGAGCCGTCTTCTTTCCAATTGAATGCTGATAATCGCGGCCTTTTTTGCCGCCTAATTCCTCCGCGAATGCGCCGCGTTTATTGAGTTCATCGACTTCTGGTTTCCAGCTCATTTTCTTCTCATTCTGGCCTACTTAGCCGGCCACGTTGTTTTTGTTGGCGTTATCTATTAGGAGTGAACGGCATACTCCTGTTTGAGGGGTGGTTACAATAAAAACATTGAATTTGAGGAGGAGCGAGCTTGTTTACGTTGACCGAAGACTTGACGAAGCGGTTCTTAACGGATTTGGGCTTGCCCGTGCCGAAAGGAAAAGCCTTTGACAATGGGTCCGTCGCAGCATCATTTGCAGATGGTCTGGTCGGTGGTGCAGTTGTCAAAGCGCTGGTGCCGACTGGACGCCGTGGCAAGGCAAATGCTGTTAAGATTGTAGATGACAAAGCAGCTGCTGAAGCCGTTGTTGAGGGAATGATCGGCTCTGATGTGCACGGATTTGCCGTTGCCAAGGTGTATGTGGAAGAGAAGGTTGCTATCGCGGAAGAGTTTTATCTGAGCTTCAGCTTAGATGGATTTCCAGGGCAGATTTTAGTGTCATCCCATGGGGGTGTCGATATCGAGGAAACTCATAAAAATAACCCAGATTCAGTCGTTCGCTCAGACATTGACCCATTAAACGGTGTCACTGAGAAAATTGCGCGGGATTTATGGCTAAAAGCGGGTTTAAAAGGCGATATGTTGGCCGTTACAGCATCGGTAACCGCCACACTTTATAAAGCATTTGTGACAGCAGATGCGGTGATGATGGAAATTAATCCGTTAGTGCTTGACGATGCGGGAAAGCCCTCCATTGTTGGGGCGATGATGGGGATCGATGAAAATGGATTGCCCCGGCATAGCGAGTGGGCTGAAATGGCCGACGGTAGTTTGATTGCTGCCTGGCGGCAGTTCAACGAGCGTGAAATGAGTGTGGCAGAAGCTAATCGCAAGATTGCGGGTGGTGCCATTCGCTATACGGAACTTGACGGCGATATAGCTTTGCTCGTTGGAGGCGGCGGTGCGGGTCTGTTGCAGCACGATATGATGTTAGCCATGGGTGGTAGACCAGCGAACCATACGGATACCAATCCCGGTGCGGGTATTGAGGAAAAATTTAAAGTTACAATCCGCGCTATTCTAGATAACCCATCAGTCAAATGTTTATTGGTTAGTTTTAATCATCAGCAACTCACACATTGCGCTCGTAAGGCTGAACCCTTAGCCGATGTGTTGCGTGAACGGAAAGTAGATACAGAGAAATTTCCTATAGTCGTGCGGCTAGTCGGGCCGGGTGAAGAGGAAGCAAAAGAAATCCTGGATGCATTCCCTGGGCTAGTCTATTTGCCCTTCGATGCATCGTTGGACGATGCGGTCCGTGCGGCAATAGACGTCCGTAACAGGATGGGAGACCACTCATGAGTATTCTCATCAATGAAAATACAAAGGTCTTAGCGCAGGGGCTTACCGGTGCACAGGGTATGCGGGACGCAGAGTTTTGCTTGCGCTATGGCACCGCCATTGTTTGTGGTGTCACACCGGGTAAAGGGGGGGAAGTTGTGCATGGATTGCCTGTTTATGGCAGTGTGGCTGAAGCGCTAAGACAGCACGATGTTGATGCGTCCGTCGTCTATGCGCCCCCACTTGCAACTAGGGATGCAGTACTAGAAGCATTGGATGCGGGGATCAAACTAGTGGTGGCGCTGGCAGAATTCGTGCCTCGCCATGATACGGCGATTATTGCCGCGACAGCGCAGGCTAAGGGCGGCGTTATTGTCGGTTGCAATACGAATGGCATTATATCACCGGGTAAAAGTAAGCTGGGCGCGATAGGCGGCGATGACCCAAGCGAGGTATTCGTGCCGGGCCGAGTGGGCGTGGTATCGCGTTCGGGCGGCATGTCCGCGGAGCTATCGCTTGCCATTAAGCGCGGTGGACTGGGCGTTTCTACGTGTATATCCATGGGCGGGGACGTGATTCCAGGTAATCCCATGGTAGATTATATTCAGCGATTTGTTGATGACCCGGACACGGATGCGATTGTGATGTTCGGTGAGCCGGGCACAAAGGCCGAGCATCAAGTGGCAGAGTTTTTAAGGACTGGGTGCTGCACTAAGCCGTTAGTAGCCTTATTAGCCGGCGAATTTCAGGAGAATTATCCTAAAGGTGTTAGTTTCGGGCATGTGGCGGCGATGATTAATGATGAAGAGGATACGGTTTCTGCAAAACGCAAGATGCTGGCGGATGCCGGGGCGATCGTAGTGCATTCTCTAGGTGAAATTCCGGAGAGAATAAGANCAGTATTACGCGTCTAAATACGACTTAAATCTTACTTGGGTTCTTTTTGTTGCTGTGTAATAAAATATGCGTCGCCCTTGGGTCTTTGCCGCTATTTCGTTGGTCTCGTATCAACCGATATCCCTCTGGGTGGCGGCTGGTTAAAGCGGGGTAATCGGGCAAGTTTCAAGTCGATTTGTCGTTACTAGGGTGGCTTTGAAGACGCGTCCCACGGCAGTGGGAGGCTGGNTCAGTCAATTTCATGGGATAGCAGATGCCGCTTAGGCTGAATACAACAGACAATAATTTCGACGCTGCATTTTTTGAGTTTCTTGGCGCCAACAGGGAGGCGGCAGAAAACGTAGATGCGGCGGTTGCTGANATATTGTCTGCTGTTCGCACGCGAGGCGACGACGCGGTATTGGAATATACTGAGCGCTTTGACCGCATGGTGCTCGACACGGATGCTATGCGTTTTACGGCGGAGGAAATTAGAGAAGCTAAGAAAGCCTGCGATACGGTAACGCTTGGTGCCCTAAATTTAGCCGCTGATCGTATTCGCGCTTTTCATGCAAAACAATTACCTGTTGGGCTGGACTATGTAGACGACGACGGTATTCGCCTCGGTGCACGGTGGATGCCCCTATCTGCTGTTGGGCTATACGTTCCCGGCGGGACGGCTGCTTATCCGAGTTCGGTTTTGATGAATGCAATCCCGGCTAAGGTCGCTGGGTGTAATCGTGTGGTGATCGTTGTGCCAACACCTGATGGTATTATTAATCCTCTGGTATTGGCGGCAGCTGAAATTGCGGGTGTTACGGAAATGTACCGGATTGGTGGTGCGCAAGCTGTCGGTGCGCTTGCTTATGGGACCCGCACGATACCGGCGGTTGATAAAATTACCGGCCCCGGCAATGCTTATGTTGCGGCGGCAAAACGCCAAGTTTACGGAACTGTTGGGATAGATATGATCGCCGGTCCGTCCGAAATTGTGGTGGTTGCTGATGGGGAAAATGATCCGGATTGGATTGCTGCCGATTTGTTGAGCCAAGCGGAGCATGATGAGAGTGCCCAGTCGGTTCTGATTACAGATGATGCGGCGTTTGCTGAACGTGTAAGTGACGCTGTGGATAGACAAATATCGATATTAGACCGCAGGGAAATTGCCGATAAGAGTTGGTCGAATAACGGCGCTCTCATCGTTGTAGAGAATATGGATGAGGCTGTTTCTTTGGTGGACCGTTTTGCACCAGAGCACTTAGAGTTGGCCGTTTCGGATGCTGACACGCTTGCGATGAAAGTACACCATGCAGGTGCGATTTTCCTTGGTCGGTATGCACCTGAAGCCATAGGTGATTATATTGCCGGGCCGAATCATGTATTGCCGACGTCCAGAAGTGCACGCTTTTCATCGGGATTGGGTGTACTTGATTTTATGAAGCGAACAACATTTGTTGGCTGTGATGCAGATAGTTTGGCTAAGATCGGGTCTTCTGTGGTGACGCTTGCCAAGGCGGAGGGTTTGGGTGCTCATGCTCGGTCAGTTATGATACGTCTCAATCGAAATGAGTAGAGTAATTGAAGGACATTGGATTGCCGATATCGAGCTGGGCGATGTTTCGCTAATACACAATCGTGCTGAAGTGGAGCAAGAACGCAAAAACGCGATCTTTGATTTGCTTGAGCAGAGTTACTTTGCACTAGCCGGAGATGAAAGCGGTCTTTACTGCGTGCGGCTTGGTGTAGGTTAAGGTAATAGTCTGGTGATCGATATTAGAGATATCGAAGATATGCTGTTTAGAACCGTAAGCCTATCGCTGAAGCCATCTCGATGCTTTGCAAGCGCGCACTATGCGGCGTCTGGAAACCATTGATATGGCCCGGCGTGGACTACATAATCAGGGTGCAATGCTGCTGACCGAGTGGTTGGCAGGTAAAATTGAGGTGGATCTGGATAAGGCACGGCGTTTGTTCACTCTTATTTGTGTGTTGCACGTCCGTGCTTAATGGAACCTCGCACGGAGGTTCGAGTGCCTTATGAGTGTTAACGCAAAGTATCCACTAATTTTAGCATCTGCGTCGGCGAGGCGTCGTGATTTGTTGGCCCAAATAGGCATTACACCGGATCGAATAGAACCGGCTGACATTGATGAGACACCCAATAAACGGGAACTGCCGAGGGGCTATGCAAAGCGTATGGCGCAGACCAAAGCTGCAGTGGTTAATGCGTCGGATAATGATAATTTCGTGTTAGCAGCGGATACAGTGGTTGCATGCGGGAGGCGCATCTTGCCGAAAGCCGAAGACCAAAAAACTGCGGCTAGCTGTTTGAAGTTTTTATCCGGACGACGTCATAAAGTTTACAGCGGTATCTGCCTAATAGTGCCGGGGATGGGTACGGTCGACCGCTTGGTGGAAAGTACGGTTTCTTTTAAACGACTGGTGCCGGAAGAAATCACTGCCTATTTGAAAACNGGAGAGTGGAATGGCAAGGCAGGGGGGTATGCTATCCAAGGCCGTGCCGCGGAGTTCGTAAATTTCGTCAGTGGATCTTTTACCAATGTAGTGGGGCTTCCTCTATTTGAGGTATCGCAACTTCTAAAGGGAAACGGATACAAATGGTGATTGCTGCTGCCGACATTTTAGTAGAGGTGTCTCCCGCAGAAGTTAGAGCGGCTTTGATGGATAAGGATGGTGAGCTAGTAAAGTTTTTCGTTGAACGCACTCATCGCCAAAGCCTAGTAGGCAGTATTTATAGCGGCCGCGTTGTGGCATTGGATAGAGCTTCTGATGGTGCATTTATCGATATTGGTTTAACCGAAACGGCTTATTTGCCGCGGGCTAAAAACGTGACCGAGGGTCAGGTGGTTGTTGTACAAGTGGTGCGCGATGGTTGGTCGGGGAAGAGTGCGGTGGTGACCCGGACGCCAGTTTTGCAGGGCCGGTATCTTAGTTATCAGGCCCGAGGTAAGGGAGTACAAGCCGAACGCGGGTTTGGCAAAGGTCGCCGAATGACGGAAGTCGCAAAAGTGCTTGGCGAGCAAACCTCTGGACGTATCACAATACGTCGTCCTGCGCTGAAAATTAACCAGGATACTATTTTACGTGAACTAANAACGTTGCGGAAATTATGGGAGGCGCTAGTGTCGGCTGCCACAACGTGTAAATCAACTACTTGCTTATTGCCTGCTCCCGATTTAGTGAAGCGTTTGCTGCGCGATCAAATGCCTGCTGAGGAAATCTATGTGGATGGGCGTGAAATTTTTATCACTATGAAAAAAATGATTGACGACCACTACCCAGATCTTAGGGGTAAACTCGAATTCTATGACCGAAAATCACCAATATTTGAAGAGAGTGGGGTAGAGGATAAGCTGGCGTCGGCCTTGGAGCGGACAGTGGCATTGGGAAATGGTAGTCGTCTAATTTTTGATGAGACCGAAGCCTTGGTTTCTATTGATATAGATAGTGGAAGTGTCAGCGGTGGTCCGGATTCTGTGCGTAGAGCTAATATGGCGGCGATGGATGAAATAGCTAAGCAGCTTATCCTGCGTAACTTGGCAGGTCTGATCGTGATTGACCCGATTTCTATGAGTAACCGGGGGCATCGTAAACAGATGGTTAATGCGCTACGTCAGGCGATACGATTTGACGATCACGCTGTCGATGTTTTGGGTATGGGGCCAGCGGGATTAATCGAAATGACACGTCAGAGATCTGGCCTTAGTCTTGGCGGTCAGTTGCTAAAGCAAGCGCAATTATCAGCTACCTTNTCTGCAGAAACAGATGCTGCTGCTTTGCTACGAAAAGCGCTGCGTCTCAATGGTCCTGGACGTCAAGTGGCAGTTGTACCGCCGAAAATAGCTGCTGCTCTAGAGGGTCCTCTAAAAGACGCCCTTGCGCAAACAGGGCAGTTGCTTGGACAAGGCTTGGAGATTCGCCCAGATGAGACCAAAAAAATGTCTGATGTTTTTCTGGAAAGGTGAATCGGGTGCCGAAAGTGATCTGTCCTATTTGTGGTAAAGAGATGATTGAAAGGTATCGACCATTCTGCAGTAAACATTGTGCCGATGTGGATTTGGGCCGTTGGTTTGGCGGGAAATATCGTGTTGAAACCGAAGAAATGCCGGATTTTAGTCAATTGCCGGCGAATGATGATGATTACGAGGTGAATTAGGTTGAGCTATTTTTACAGAAATCGCACGGGACGCTAGACTTTACCGCTAATATTAGATATCAGACTGCGCGTCTCGTTATGATACAATCATGGCTGTGAAACGATGTGCCCAGGTAGCTCAGTTGGTAGAGCAGCGGACTGAAAATCCGCGTGTCGGTGGTTCAATTCCTCCCCTGGGCACCATTTTTCTGCAAGAACCTAAGAAGTTATACTGAACATAGCCTGTATCGGTTACGTTTGTTGGGCTAGCCATATAGTCTATGATGGCCTAACTAACCCACTCGTTAACAAGCGATTTCTGAGCCTCCGTTGACGAACGGCCTGTAGCCACAAAGTTGCAAGTCACTCTTTAAAGGCAACTGGGAGATTTGGCATGGATTTAGGATTGCAAGGTAAGAAGGTTCTGGTGTCTGGTGCGACGCGAGGAATCGGAAAGGCATGCATCGAAGAGTTTGCCAAAGAGGGTGCTGCTATTGCATTGTTTGCGCGTGATGAGAAATTATGTTCCGAGGTTCTGTCCCACCTCAAAAAACGCTATCCGCAAAATATATTCGTCATGGTAATCGCCGCTCTTGGTTTGAATGATAGCGTGAAGAAAGCCGTTGATGATGCAGCTAAGGCTTTAGGCGGGCTTGACATTGTTGTGAATGCTGCCGGTGGTTCAAAACGTGGCGGTCTAGGTGCAGTGGCACACGATGAATGGATGCGACGTCTCGATGCTAAGCCTTTGGGACTGATGGCCGTTTGCGAAGCAGCACTACCCTATCTTGAAAAGTCCGATCATGCTCGAATCATCAACCTTTCTGGCTTGCACGGCAAGGAACCAGTGCCTTGGGCTGCTATGGCGGGTGCTATCAATGCTGCAACCCATGGCTTTTCGAAAAGCCTTGCAGGCTCATTGGGTCCGAAAGGCATTACCGTTAATGTGGTTACGCCCGGTTTTACATCGGGCCGGCGGTTTGATGAACTGATCGAGATTACTGCTAAAGAGCGCGGCTTAAGTAAAGAGGGCGCGGAAGCGTGGCTTCGGGAATTGGTACCATTAGGTGAGCCGGTCGGGGTGGAAGATGTTGCAGGTGCTGTCGTGTACTTGGCTTCTAAGCGAGGCAAAATGATAACGGGCACTGAGATCAAGGTCGACGGTGGACGCTCTAGACACATCTAAAGCTAGGATTATGAATTTCTTGATAATTTCTCTCACACTTTCTCCCGAACGTCTAAGATAGCACAAAAGGGGTTGTTCTATTAAGCAGATGGAATTGGTGCTACCAAGTTTTCTCCTAAAGTTTACCTGGACTCTTTTAGAAGGAAAGAAGGTTTGAGGGCAATTATCCGCGACCTTCCCCTGTCTTAAGCAATTTGTATTTCTTCAGCGCCCGTTTTCTAGCCATCGAATGATCGATGATGGGAGCTGGATAATCTTTGCTGAGCTCAATCCCGGAATCCGCCAATTCAATCGGTTTGGCCGTCCAAGGTGCGTGGATCAATTGATCTGGTAACTTGGATATTTCAGGCAACCACTTTCGAATATAAGTGCCATCTGGATCGAATTTCGTTCCTTGAATTGTAGGGTTGAAAATACGGAAATAAGGCGCAGCATCCGTGCCGCAGCCGGCAACCCACTGCCAACTTGCCGCATTGCTTGCAAGATCAGCATCAACAAGCGTATCCCAAAACCACTTCTCACCAGCTTGCCAAGCAATAAGTAGGTCTTTGATTAGAAAAGATGCAACAATCATGCGAACGCGATTGTGCATCCACCCAGTTGTCCACAATTCACGCATTCCAGCATCGACAATTGGATAACCAGTCGCTCCGCGATGCCAGGCTGATAGGTTGTAAGGATCATTTTCCCACGCAAAATTACAAAATTCCGAACGGAGTGGCTTTAGAGGTAGCTCTGGGAAATGAAAAAGTAGGTGATACGAAAACTCTCGCCAGGCAATTTCGGAAAGGTAGGTCTCTGCACCTTGGGGCATTGAGCTGCCGGTCTGAGCAAACGTTCCGGTGATGATCGAGTGCCATATCTGGCGTGGTCCTATCTCGCCAAAATGCAAGTGTGGAGAGAGACGTGAAGTGCCTGAAACACCGGGTAGGTTTCGTTTGTCCTGATAGTCGAGAAGCGCAGCTTCGTTGAAGTCATGTAAGCGCGAATGTGCCATGTTCTCCCCTGGCGTCCATGCATCTCGCAGCCCACCCGCCCAGTCTGGTTTCGCCGGGAGCAGCTCCCAAGAGTTAATGTCATCACACTCTACAAAAACGTTCGGTGCTGGGATTCGCCTAGGAGCAGGCTCAGGTCGGTTAGGCTCTCCGCTAGAGCGCAATGCCTTCCAAAACGGCGTGAAGACCTTGTATGGCCCACCTTTTTTCGTGGTAACTGCCCAGGGTTCTCGAAGCAGGAAAGCGTTGAAGCTGCGCGTCTCCAAACCCTTGCGCTTAAGCGATGTTTTTATTTTTTTATCTCGCCTAATTGCCCATGGTTCATAACGCCGATTCCAATAAATGCACTTGGCACCTGTTTCAGCTAGTAGTTCGTTAATGACAGATTCCGCGGGGCCGTTTCTCAGAATAAGTCTGTTACCGCGCGCTTCGATCTCGGAGGAAAGAGCGGACAAGGAGTTGTGGAGCCACCAGCGAGAGGCACTCCCAGTAGACCATTCCTCGGACTCAGCATCATCGTAAATGTAGACTGGTATAACGGGTTTCCCGATTGCAACGGCCGCAGTGAGAGCTGGGTTATCGGCAAGGCGAAGGTCGCGGCGGAACCAGAGTAGAGTTGTCATTTGCTAGGCTGCCTGTTTCCTCTTGAATTCTACCTTAGGAAGACTGCCCGGAATTGAGGGATGCAAGAAATTTCCCCGCTTCATTAACATAACTCGCTTTTTTTTCAGCAGACCATTTAGCAAGAGTTCGATAAGGCATCCCCATGCGGGGGTTTTTATCAAGATTTGACTGATTTTTGATCAAGAATGCCCAATAAAGGTAATTAAAAGGACATGCAGTTGTCCCAATCTTCTTCTTGACATCGTAAGAACAACTTTTACAGAAGTTTGACATTCGATTTATGTAAGCACCTGAAGAGGCGTAAGGTTTTGATGCCACCTTACCACCGTCGGCGAACACGGCCATGCCTAGTGTATTTGGCATCTCGACCCACTCGACAGCATCGGCATAAACCGCGAGATACCAGCGTTCAATC
>PBOR01000041.1 GCA_002724395.1 Rhodospirillaceae bacterium
ATCTTGCATCGATTTACTCGGTTGAATCGCCAAGCCCTACGCTAGATACCATAAGTTGGATAGTATCATTGTCTGTCATGGTTATCGTTGGGATATTCGGTAATAGTCTTATTTTGCGNAATGCGNTAAAGNCATATGNAGATACGACTTNATCAGCAGTTCGGAAGCAGCGTTCTCCTATAGCACTTTGGTTGGCAATTCTTCTTAAGATCGGGATGCTGGGAATGGTAATATTACTAGAATTCTTCNATAATTAGGCATTAAGAGGATGCCGCTGACTACCAAGGAAGACATGATCGAAATCTGTAATGTCTATAGAATTCCCAAACCCCTTATNATGATCATCGCTAGATTACCAATGACCAAATAGATAACGACTAAAGACAGTACCCCCATAATTCCGGTCCATAAAAGGGCAATGGCATGGTCTAACCTCGAAAGATCATTATCGACTGACGCGACCGTATTCTGAGTTTGTTTTACAAATCTGTCCCTGATAAGAAACCAGCAAGAGATTGCTGTGAGAGGCGGAAGCAATGATAGATGAGCCAACCTAGTTTTTTGAAAGCCTATTAAATACCATGGTGTGATTGACAGTTGTGGAATAATAAAAGGCCATAATATGAAGACNAAAATTCCTCCCCCCTGGCTAGTCAACGCTTCAAAGAAATATCGCCCAAGAAATAGGGTATAAGCAGTCGTTACATATAAAACTATACGGAACGTTATTTTTTTAGAAAGCATCGTTTCATTTGACCTGGTTCACCACAATTTTTAAAACTTATCGCTCTTATAAACTCAAAACTATAACGCCGCCTAACTTAAAGCGATCACTTTAAATGTAATTAGAAATCAAGGGTAAGTTTGTTGTTTATTACCAACAACTTATAATTCAGTGGCTGGTCCCGCTAAATGACTAATACAGACCTCGTTTAGACGATTGTAACGTCATCAGATGCCCATCAAGTTCTACAAACCACCGTCATAGTCTGTTTCTTTACAATCTTTGCCAGTTCCTTTGTAGATTTCAGTTTGGTCCGATTAGGCCACTTGGCGTTAATCCAGCAAAGGCGAGGAACGTCTCTAACGTTTGATGTTCTGCTCCCGGAATTTATATTAACCAGACCAGCGATCGAAGAATTCTCTGTTTCGCCGATTCCGTAAAGTATTCATGCACGATCATAGGTTGTTGTGTCGCAATAAAATATCCACGTTATTGCCGGTCATTCATCTTATTGGTTTAAATATTACGTTGAAGTGGCAAGCCGCGTTTTCTTTTAAAATTTTGCTAAACTATCGCCCTTATGGTTAAAATGGCTCTAATCTTTCTATTTTAATAGTCAGATACATGATTATTTTTTGAATTTTGGAGGTTGCAGTTATGGGCAGATTTGTTGGCACTCGATTGGGTTCCTTCTTGGGGATAGTTTTAACAGGTGTGCTATCAAGTTCGTGTGCTGTGGGGCAAAGCTCTCAGCTGGCCCAGAATGTAGCTACCAATATTCCCGTTCTCATTGTTGCGGAAGATCAAGATAAGACCAGTTTCTATCATTGCAGCGATGTTCATAGACGCGTGATGTCCGAATTAAAGGGCAGCATGCAGCGCTACGGGTTCCAGATGCTTGACGAACAGTCTGTGGCCTCGGACCTGGGATGGACCGACGATTGTGCATCCAATTCTACTAGCTCAAATCGGCGCTCCAAGCGCGAACTCGTAGACTCAATTAAACTGATGAACAAAGCTAATCAAGCGAGCGCTCGTGCCCGCGCTTGGGTACTGTACCGAATCCATGCTCAAGGCAAAAAGCTCAAGAACAGTACGGCACTTCAAGTTCGTATTGTCGGCGAGATTTATGATGCCGCTTCTAATAATTTCCTTGATAATTTTCAAATGCCGCGTGAAACTTTTCCTGCGCCAGCCAATTGCGGTAAAACATGTGTTTCGGAGGTTCTGGGGGATAGAGCAAGTGATGTTGCGATGAGCCTAGGCGACGTCTTGGCTCGGAAGCTNGAGCGTTATTCCCAACCTAACTCTGCAGGCCAAGCTGAACCGATCACGGACGCCGAGACGAAGGTGACGGGTCGTAATACTCCTGTCAATCACGGAATGGTGACGCCGTATACAGTGACGCTACGCCACTTCAATAAAAGCGAGATGTTGACCATCATCGGCGTGATGGCGGACGAATTTCCCGGATACAAAGTTCATGAATTGATGTCATCGGCCGCGGTGGTAAGAAAGTATGACTACAGGACGACCGCGAAAGCGCACAAAATGGAAGAATGGTTGTTGATCCTCCTCCGCGATATGGGCTTCAAAGACAAGGAGTTTACAATACAGATGANCGGCACCAATATTCGAATTGATAAACTCACCCCGACGCCGGCTCGGCCGATCTCGCCAGACGAAAAGGCGCGGTTTAAGTAGTCTTGGTGACAAAAATTTATTGAATATGGTTTTATAGGGCATCGGGGCCACTCGTCACGACACCATACTCTGCCATGCTGCCGGTCCCGATAAACCCTAAAGCTTAACCTCTAACGCGCTCGCAAAAGCCAACTCGAACTTCCGTCACTCATTGTGACACATTTTTGGCTACACGATGCTATCGCNCTGGACAGCGAACTATCTTAAAAGTATCTGATGAATCAATCCACGACATGGAACTGCCTTTACCATGTTTTGGTTTTTGTTTTAGTAACATCACCCTATCGGGATATTCTCCACCACCATCTACGCTGCACGAAAGATCATATAGAACGCCGTCCATGCCTCTCGTTTCTACGGGGTTTGTGAGATCACAGGATGCTTCACAATAAGATATTTTGTGACCTTTGAGTGGCAAGAAACGTGGCATACAACCTTCTTCAACGTTGTCTAAACAAAGACCATCTAGAGATTTCGGGAAGCCCACTGCGTTCCAACTCATCCAAACACTTCCAAGAAGCACGGCAATCGTCAGGCAGATTGTTGTGTTTAGTTTTTTCATACTTGAATTATACTAAATTTTAAGCTGAATCCGAGAGCTTCTCTGCTTGATACATATTCCCCAAACCTTAATTTCTAAAGCGCTTGCAAAAGCCATATCGAAAATCGCCGCAATCCAAGCCAATGACGCTCGTTGCAATCAAACCTGATGATCTTCATGACTAATGCGGGCTAGCTTTACTTGGCATAAGACCTAGCCTGCGAATGTGTTTGCAAGAAATACAAAGGGTGTTGAGTTGGGAACCCTTCAGCCCTTACCTTTCTGTTCACACATACCTAAATTCTAATCTATTTGAATAAACTATAAGGTGCGCTTATGCCTGAAACTCAAAAAAATGTTCTCAGTACAGCTTTGGAAGTTTGCGGAACAGATCCAGTTACAGGATTTTTCCGTGATGGTTGTTGCAACACAGGTATCGGTGATGTTGGGACCCATACCGTTTGCGCTATTGTTGATGATCACTTTCTTGAGTTTTCTAAACGTAAGGGGAATGACTTGAGTACACCTCGGCCAGAGTATGGGTTTGAGGGTTTAAAGAATGGGGACTGCTGGTGCCTTTGCGTCATGCGCTGGGAAGAGGCACGTCAGGCAGGTTGCGCTCCGCGGGTTAAACTTAGATCTACCAATATAAAAACACTCGAATATGTGAGCCTAGAACACCTAAAAGAGTATCAAGTAGACCTACATTGAAACTTACCAAAATCTTTAGAACTCATTAAAGCACTAGATAGATGGTTGACCTATCGTGAGTTTCGGACAAGTCTAATAGTTTGATCAATCATCTGGGGCGCGGTACCCAAATAGTTGACTGGGTCAAGCAAGACGGCAATATCTTCTTTCGTAAGATGTTTTGAGATCAGCGGGTGGTCCGCTAAGACATCGGCAAGCATAATATTTTTTTCTAAACACTCGTTGCAGGCGTTTTGCACCACATTATGTGCTTTATTTCGGCCGATTATGGGAGCGAGGCCCATCATTACAGCTTCGGACATAACGAGGCCGTTTGTAAGATTTAGGTTCTCTCGCATACGGGCTTCATTGACCACAAGTCCTCGCAAAAGTTCCAGCGTTTTTTCTAGTGCGCCTCCCGTGAGCACGAAGGTCTCGGGTAAAAGCGTCCATTCTAGATGTCCTCCTCCGACATCTCGCTCATGTTGCGCCACCATACAATCTAGCGCGAGGCCAACTTTTTCACGCACCATGCGCCCGGTGGCAACAACAGTGGGGCAGATAACAGGGTTGCGTTTTTGCGGCAATGTAGAAGAGCCCCCGCGCCCGGATTCGTAGGGTTCGCTAACTTCAGCAATCTCGGTCCGCATTAGGAGACTGATTTCGGCGGCAATTTTGGCACAAGTGGCCGCAACAAGGCCAAGCAGAAAGGTTGCCTCAGCCCAGCCATCGCGCGAAACATGCCAAGTAATCGGAGTCTCGCCAAGATCGAGCTCTTTCATAGTTTCCGTTAATACCTCGAGCCCGCGGCTGCCTAACGTCGCATTGGTGCCGACGGCTCCGGCAATTTGACCGACTTCAATACGGGGACGGTATTCATTTAGGCGTTCACGATGGCGATGAAATTCTGCCAGCCAGATGGCGGTCTTATGGCCGAAGGTGATGGGAGAGGCTTGGTTGCCCATAGTACGCCCTACCATTATTGTATCGCGGTGATTCTCGGAAAGCGCAATCAATGCGTCTTCAACGGACGTTAGTGTTTCGTCCAAATGGGCAAGTCCGTTTTTGATCATGAGTGCATTGCCGGTGTCGGTAATATCTTGGGTGGTACTACCCCAGTGCAGATAGCGGCGGGTTTCTATGTCCAGCGCGTTTTTGAGCTGCGTGACAATTGGTACGATTGGGAAACCCGACGCTGTAAATTGTTCAGTCATGGCCGCTATATCGATATTATCGATAATCGCAGCCTTGGTGATTTTTATAGCGGCCTCTTCGGGAATGATATTAAGCCGAGCCTGGGCACGCGCCAGTGCTGCTTCTACATCCAGCCATGCTTGGAAGCGCGCTTCGTCGCAGAATATTTCCTTCATCTGCGGGCTGGTATACATACCGGTAAAATAATCTGAATCGATTTGTGTGATCGCCATAATTAGCCCTCAGCTCTGTTGTTGCGTGAGGCTTTCACTTCGCCCAGGACTTCATCGATCATCTCTGAGGTTACGCCGAGATAGTTTGCCGGATCGATCAACTCATCAATCTGCGATTCCTCTAGCTTGCCTTTGATATGAGGGTCTTCCATGACTGCTTGTTTGAGCGTCAGTCCCTCTTCGTTGGCCCGTGCGCATGCATCAAATACAACATGGTGCGCTTTGTTACGCCCGATATAAGTGGCAAGCCCCATCATCACTGCTTCAGACATGATCATACCGCGGGCCATATCCAAATTCTCGCGCATGCGTACTTTATTCACTTGTAGCCCGTCCAGAAGTGCTAGGGCGTTTTCCAGCGCACCACCGCACAAGGTAAAAGCCTCCGGCAATAAAGTGTATTCGATTTGCGCCGCCCCGACCGGGCGCCCGTGTTCGGCTACCATGGCGTCCAGATTGAGCGCGGCACGTTCGCGTAACATGCGGCCTGCAGCAATCAGCGGCTGGCAGAGTATGGGATTGCGCTTTTGCGGCAAAGTGGAGCTGCTGCCGCGGCCCGCCACGTAAGGTTCCGCCAGTTCCATGATTTCCGTATGTGCCAACAATCCTACTTCTTGGCCGATTTTGGCGAGTGTCGCGCCGATCATGGCCAGCAAGCTCGCCATTTCCGCCCAGCGGTCGCGCGAACAATGCCAGCCAATTGCGGGCGCCTTTAGGCCTAGCTCTTCGGCAACGGCTGTGCGCATGGCAATACCTTGATTTCCCACGGTCGCTAAGTTGCCGACCGCCCCGGTGATCTGGCAGGTGAGAAAGCGTGGTTTAATTTGATCTAGCCGATCATGATGGCGGTTTAGTTCCGAAAGCCAGACCGCAACCTGATGTCCGAATGAAATGGGGGATGCCTGTTGCATTTTGGTCCGCCCGGGCATCAAAGTATCGCGGTGAGTTTCGCAGTGTTCGGCTAACACGTCTTCAAGTTGTGTAAGCAATCGCTCGAGAATGACAATCGCTTGGCGGTACTGCAGGACAAGTCCAGTATCGATCACGTCCTGGGTGGTACTGCTCCAATGAACATAACGGCCCGTCTCTTCGCTCACCTGACCCACCAGTGCGTGGACGAGCGGGACGATGCGTGTGCCTTTCTTTTTGTAGGCGGCGATAATGGCGTCCGTATCAATATTCTCAATTTTTGCCGCTTCTGTTATCTCGTCCGCAGCTTTTTGCGGGATCATACCCACGCGCGCCTGGCCACGCGCCAAGCCGGCTTCCATCATCAGCCACCCCTCAAAACGCCCCTGATCGGAAAATATCTCCGACATCTGCGAGGATGCGAACATGTGCCCAAAATAGACGGAATCAATGGCGGAGATGGGCATGGGATAGCCTTTCTTTAGTTGAATAAAAACTCCGCATTGCTTTCGCGGCAAACGTCTTCGATGGCGCCGCGTAAACCCGATGGGACGGGAATGCCAGTTTCTTTGCGTTCATCGCGCATTATGTGTTCGGGTTCACCGGCAACCATGACTGGTTGGCTCGGATCGACAGGGGTGCTGGCATGAAGATCGTCAATCATTTGATCTACGCTCTCTTCAAATGGAATGTCTGGATTGAAGATTTTAGGATTAATGGCCAAGAAGAAATGGCCGATATCCATGCTGCCCGGTGTGGCTTGTGCATCGCCATCACTAGTCATAATTTTTGCGCCGGAAAAAGCACAAGAAAGAATCTCCACCATTGCTGCTAAGCCATAGCCTTTATGGCTGCCGAGTTCGCGGGTGCCCCCGAGTGGCGTTTGTGTGCCGCCTTGTTCTTCGATGACGACTGTGGCGTCTGTGGTTGGATTACCGTCCGCATCGTTCGCCCAGCCGATGGGTAGCGGTAAATTCTCATTATATTTGTTGCGTACCTTGCCTCCGGCGACCGTTGTTGTAGCCATATCTAAACTGAACGTTTTATTGCGCTTGGTCGGGGCGGCGAAGGCGATGGGATTGGTGGAGAATTTCGGCTCTTTACCAAATGTGGGCGCGACCTTACGCAGGGCAGCGGACGTTGTGGCGATACCAACCAAGCCCTCAGCAGCCATCATGCGGGTGTAGTAACCGGTGGCACCAAAATGGGCGGAATTACGCACTACGGTGGAAGCCATACCAACTTCCTTGGCTTTTTTTATCGCGAGGTTAGTGGCTGTCACGCCAGGTACATAACCGAGGCCGCCGCCGCCATCAATGAGGGCAGAAACCGGCGTTTCGTTGACGATTGTCACCGGGCCGTCGATGGTTATGAGCTTGCCCCGCTGTCGTTTAAAATAGGGCGGCAGCATAGAAATACCATGGGTGTCGATGCCGCATGCGTCGGCATCCGCCATGGCTCTAGCCGTGGTGTCGATATAATCCTCCGGCATGCCCCAGGCCCGCATCAGTAGGGAAATTTGCTCGCGGAGGGTTTCTTCCGAAAAGTATTTAACTTCACCATCACCACCCAGTTCGGCCATATCCTGCCTCCTTAGTCTAAATAGAATTCTGCGCCGGTTTCCGCGGCGAGGGTTTTGAGTTTTTCACGCAAGCCCGGCGGGATTGGGATGCCGGTTTTAGCGCGTTCTTCCTCTATCAAATCTTCCGGCTCGCCCGCGACCATAACCGGTTGGTCCGGGTCCACACGCTGGGTTGCGCGCAAATCATCTATCAACTGATCTGTAGTTTCTTCAAATGCGCCTTTATCACGGAAAAAAGTCGGGTCGATAGCAATAAAGAAATGACCAATTTCCATAGAGCCCGGAGTGCGTTTGCCATGATTGGGTGACATTACAAGGCTCGAGCCAGTCAAGCAGGCGCCGAGAATTTCAACCATGGAACCAAGACCATACCCTTTGTGGCTGCCTAGTTCCCGTGTGCCGCCAAGGGACGTCATATTTGCGCCGTTGAAGTACTCCGCGGCGTCGGTCATCGGTTGGCCGTTCTCGTCGACCGCCCAGCCTTTCGGCAGGGGTTGGCCTTCAACGGCCTTGTTGCGAATTTTGCCGCTGGCAACTGTAGAAGTGGCCATGTCTAGATTGAACGGCTTATTTCGCTTTGTAGGAGCGGTGAAGGCGATGGGGTTGGTGCCGAGGCGACCTTCTGCGGCGAGTGCCGGTACTACGCGGGGCGCCGATGTGCTCGTGAAGGCAAAGCCCACCAAGCCTTCTGCTGCTGCCATGCGGGTGTAGTAGCCCGTCGCACCGAAGTGGGCTGAATTACGAACCGCGACGGATGCAAGGCCCATCTTCTGGGCCTTTTCGATAGCAATGCTCATGGCTTTGTGTGCTACGGGATAGCCTAACCCGCCGCCTGCATCCAACAAGGCAGTTAGCGGATTGTTGCGAACCGTTGTGATTTTGCCGTCCAGCGTGATCCAATTATTTTTGGCGCGTATTCGGTAGTTGGGAATGCACGCAATGCCGTGTGTATCGATACCGCGCTTGTCGGAATCGGTCATGATCATGGCTGTAGTTTTCACGTAATCGTCGGGCATGCCGAATGACAATAAAAACTCAGCTGTTTGTTTTTCAATAATTTCAGCCGGATAGTGGCGAATTTCTGTACTCATTTCATTCACTCCTATTCGAACACAAAGGCGGCATTGCATTGCCGCGCTATTTTTTTGATTTGTCCGCGAAGACCTGGAGGCATTGGGATGCCAGTTGATTCACGTTCGGTCCGAATCTTGTTTTCCGGTTCGCCAGCGACCATGACGGGCTGATCCGGATTGCTGGGCTTGGTCGCGTGCAGGTAGTCAATCAGCTCGTCTACGTTGTCCTCAAATTCGCCCTTGCCCAGGAACTGCATCGGGTCTATGGCCATGAAGAAGTGACCAATTTCCATGGAGCCCGGCTTGTTGTTGCCGTGGTTCGGTGCCGTGTCGAGGCTGGCACCACAGAACGACGCAGATAGAATTTCGACCATGGTCGCCAGGCCATAGCCTTTATGGCTGCCGCCTTCGGGTGTGCCGCCGAGCGGTGTTTGGGTGCCGCCACGGCTAATATAGACCTCCGGGTCGTCGGACGGATTGCCGTCGGCATCGCTTGCCCACCCGAACGGGAGTTTCTGGTTCTCATTCCATTTGTTGCGAATTTTGCCGGCAGCAACTGTGGTGGTGGCCATGTCGAGGCTGAAATTATCGTTCTTCTTGGTTGGCGCTGCGAAAGCGATCGGGTTTGTTGAAAGCTTGCCGTCCTTGCCAAATGTTGGTGCTGTGCGAGGGCCTGACCCGTTTGTGGTGGCGATGCCAATCAGACCGGCGCGCGACATCATACGGGTGTAATAGCCGGTGGCGCCGAAATGGGCGGACTCTTTTACCGTCACTGCAGCCATACCGCACTCTTTGGCTTTGGTGATGCACATTTCAGTTGCGAGGATAGAGGGTACATAACCAAGTCCTCCGCCTGCATCTATCAGGGCGGTTGTTGGTGTTTCTTTAACAACCGTGATGTTCGCATCAAGCGTGATTACATTGCGTTTCCGTCGGTCTTCGTAAGGTGGGATCATGGAAATGCCGTGGGTGTCGATCCCACAGCTATCCGCATCGACCATGACAGTCGAAGTAGTTTCGACATGTTCAGGGCTCATGCCCCAGGCGGCGAGAATATTAGCAATTTGTTCGCGGACCACGTCTTTCGGGATCCACATCACATCGTTTTCATCGACACGAAAGGCCAAGGCTTCCTCCTTGTTTTGCTTTTTCTGTTATAACGTTACTCTTGATGTATCCCGAGAGCACGCATTTGACAATTAGGCTAGAAAATTAAGAGTACGGAATAGTCGAAATTGGTGTTCTGGATTTGCCGCAAGAGATCTATTAGGAATAGACTATTAGCCGCATCGCTAAAATTTATGACGACATAAAAACCACCTTGCAGCTGACCATGGTCAATACGATTTACCGTCGTTTGGCGATGAATGAGGAGGCGCTTGACTGGTGCAGGGAAAACACGAAACCAATCATCCTCATAGGCGTGATTGACCGGGCCGGCGAACAAATAACGGGTGAACTTGTAATAGGTGATGCTGCGACATTCCCAGCTGAAGTGTTTAGGCTTGAAGGTGTTGCGGAGGATCAATGTCCGGTTATTTTAGCGGTCATCGATAGGTATAATTGAGCAAATCCGAGAATGTTATGCTTCTTGGTGTCTTAAAAGCGCTTCGGTCGCTGGGGTAAAGGTAGACAGTTTTAACGCACCAACCACTCGCAATGGCGGGGACGGTGTATTGATTCCGCTGATGGTATTTTTAGTCGGGCAGCATCTGTCCTCACTGCATCGGTCATGGCTTTGGGCGAAAAGATTACTGCGAATGGTCCGATAACCGGGGTACCAACGCCTGTAACCATTGCCGAAAAGCTCATGGATATGTTTGTAGACACCTGTTCCAGAAATATTCTGGGGCTACTCGTCGTCGGCGTTGTTTTGCGGCGGGCTTTTGCCGACGAGACTACATAATAATGCGGTCGAGCACGTCGGAGCTTAAACCCACACTTTGATAATGCGTCTTCACCTTTTCGATGCGCGTGAATACATCTTCATAGCCGGTCTGGTTGCCGTTCTCGTCGACCATGATAAGGGGGCCGAAATTGTGAAACAGGGTCAACATATGGCCTTCGGTCGGCGTCACGATGAGTGTGTGTGTCTCGCCGGCAGGTTCGTAAATGAAGGTGCCTTTCCTTGCCTCCCACTCATGTTCCAAGTAGCCCCAGCTGCCGTCCAGCGTATAGCCCGTTACGGGAGCCGGATGGCGATGGCGGCCGATGACACCCTCGCGGGTCGCGCGCGTGAGATTTACCCAAGAACCTTGGGTAACGTTGTACATCAAAGGACGAAACCAGACCCCTTCGCCCCTCGGCACCCACATACGATCATCATCCTCCTCGGTGTGAATGACGAGTTCATTTTTGGCTTCCGGTGGAAGCGGGATGTTAAGGGCTTTCATATCGAGTGCGGTAGCAGCCATAGGATGTTCCTCCATGATTTTATTTTAGTTAATATAAGCGCGTTGATAGACCTAAGGCCATAGGTTGGGGGGACTTCCGCACTAACTCTGATTGATGGTACAGTAATTGTAAAAGCTCAGTTGTTATAAATCTGGAGTTGAAATATGGCACGTCTGTTTACTGGGGTTGTAATTTATTCCTTTTTTGTTTTTTTGATTATGACTCCACTGAAGGCCAAACCTTCTGACAAATCTAAAACGAAACAGAATAAGTACGGTATTGCCTTAATTATAGGAAATAAGAATTACAAGGATGGTGTACCTCCGGTCGATTATGCACATAATGATGCTGCAGCTTTTAAACGTTATGTCATTGATATTTTGAAGTTTAGAGAGAGAAATATCATATATTTGCGAGATGCTACCAAGGCCAATTTAGACTCCGCTTTAGGGACCCACAATAATGTTGAAGGGGAGGTTCAGTCTTTTGTCAGAGAAGGGAAATCTGATGTAATTATTTATTATTCCGGGCACGGGGTGCCAGGCGTGAAATCAAAAAGAGGACTACTACTTCCTACAGATGCAACAAGCAATAACGCTGAATTGGTTGGCTATCCTATTGATCAATTATATAAAAATCTTTCTAAGATTGGGGCCAAGTCAGTTACTGTTTTTCTTGAAGCATGTTTCTCGGGTGGCAGTGAAGGTGGGATGCTTATAAAAAATGCATCACCAGTATTTACTCGCATAGAAGCTCCTAAATCAAACCTTGGAATAACCATTCTTTCTGCTACCTCTAAAGCCCAACTTGCAAGCTGGGACAACAATGCAAAACATGGCATGTTTACTAACTATCTTTTACAAGGCCTCTATGGTGCAGCCGACCAAGGCGAAGAAGGAAATAAAGATGGTAAAGTTTCCTTGTTAGAGATCAAGGAATGGCTAAATGAGGAAATGACCTACAACGTAAAAAGGCAACACAAACGCAGGCAAATCGCGACTGTAATTGGAGAAGAAAATTTAATACTCGCATCGGTTTCACCTGGAAGGCAATTCAAGCCAATACAAGCGTTCGAAAAAAAGAAAACAGTAGCAAGGGCTCAGAGAGGCGCGTATCAAACCCCTACAATATCTCCTTCAGCTAGAGCATCATTAAACATTCATGAGTCATACAAGTCGTACGGAATTCTTCCCATTAAACTTAAAGGGAAGCGTTGTGTCCCTTGTGAGAATATACTTATTGCGTCTCTTGAAGGATTACCCGATGCGAAAATTTTGCGGGGCGCAAATGCACGAAAAGCTGATGTCGTTGTGAGTTCCTTTTTGAGTAGGCTAAATGTAACACAAGAAGCCAATGATGCGTACGCTAGTGCCAAAGTTATGTCAGGTATGTTTGGTGCTGTTCTTGGTAAAAATATTGTGGATCATATTGACCGGTCAACACCGCCATCTTTTAATATTTTTGACGTTGAACTCATGCTTACGGCCAAAGATAAAAATTTAGGTGTATCAGAGACTGCACGCGGTATTTATTTTGATAGGAAGGACGCAAGACAGCCTAAACAAAGCAATACAGTAAAGGGCATTAACAGTGTGTTTAGGCAAGCTGCAGAAAGATTGGCTGTGCGTTTGATGGGGGGAACTCCCCCGCCTATTAAAAGTGCTGCTCAAATCCGTAAACAATGGGAGGATAAAGACCAAAACGCTCAAAATGGTAATTGGTCAGAGGATAATAATGACTAATGTGGAGCGTTAAAAACCATTTCAAATAGCCCATATACTTCAGGTTCTTTTTTATTGAAGAAAATGGTCTTCTTGCTAAGAATATTTTGGTCAATTCCGGTACCTATTAAAACGTCATTGAAACGCAAAAACTCATTATCGAGATTATTAAACCGACGATTATGTTTGGTTTAATGACTGCGGTCAGCGCCGTGATGAAGCAGAAAATTGTTCAATCGAAAACCGTCAGGAAGCTCAACGGTAATCCGCAAAGTATTGAATTATAATGGCGTTGATACGCAAGTTTTAAAAGGTTGTTCAAGTTGACGAACCATAATTCACTGATCAGCGCAGGCTAAATGACTGGATTATGGAAGAGTTTTTGAAGTTCCAGGCCTTCTGCCACACGTCTGCTGGTAAAAACATCAAGCTATTACTGCAAATAAAACATAGGCCCGCGTTATGGCTTTAAAGCTATATACGGAAAGATTTTTTGCAGTAGCCTAGGTCAATTATACAGGAACTTTTAAACAACCGGACGCCTCTTTGATGCACTACATGAAAGTTGCCGATGCAAACGTGCTAATTGCTCCTTCCGGTGTGATCGACCATAATTCTGCACCTTCACCGGTTGGCTTGCCGGCAATCTTAAAGGGGGCAGTGTCGAATAACGGTGAGCGGGCTTGAAAGCGGAACGTCTTAAGTAATTTCCCTGAGTTCTCGTCCAGTGCCAACTCGGCGAGCAGGCTTGCGGCCAAAGGCCCGTGCACGACGAGACCGGGATAGCCTTCTTCTTCCATTACATATTTACGGTCGTAATGTATGCGGTGTGTGTTCCACGTACTGGAAGAATAGCGATACAGCATCACTGGGTCTGGGGTGATTTCGCGAATGTAGGCGTGATCGTCCGGGGCGGGTTTACCTTGACCACTGCCGCCTTTGGCATCATTTGCGTCCTTCGGTGGATCTCCACGATAGACGATGTTTTGTACTTCGCTCACGGCTAAATCACCGTCTTCGCCATAGAAATCCTGACGTACTTTGCAGAAGATCAATGTACCGGTACTGCCTTCCTTCATGGTGACGTCTTCAATAGTAGCAATTTTCTTATGTGTTTCGCCGATAATCAGCGGTTTGTTGTAGGTGATACTGGCACCGGCGAACATGCGGCGTGGTAGTGGTACGGGGGGCATGAAGTCACCCCGGGCAGGATGGCCGTCAGGGCCAATCTTTGACTGGTTCACACGTGGCTTGAAAAAGAAATAGTGACACATAGGGCCCATAGGATCGCCTTCCTGCGGGCGGTCGTCCTTATCCAGCAGACCGTAATATTGATGAATTGGTTGCACACAGGAACGTTCTTCGCTTGTGTCGTCTTTTCCAACCCATGTTTTCAAATGATCTATATCGACTTCAGTCATGGAGATCCTCTTGTTTCGTGCTCTGTACGCTCGATGGCAAATTAAACATTCCATAGTGCAAGGCGGTCGACTTTGCAATTGTCTGCGTGAGTGTAGCTTGCATTGTAAGCGTGCTCGACTATCATGCGCGCAAATTTATTTCCTTGGAGATTTTTATGAAAATTACCGATGTGCGCGCGTATGCGCTTGAAGTTCCTATGACTGAAAAGATTAGCGCGCCCATTGGCTTCCCGCGCGCGGCAGATGTCGAAGAGGTAGTATTTGCTGCGTATCGTTCGACCATAGTATTTGTCGATACAGATGAAGGCATTTCCGGGGTAGGAGAGTGCATGACACGCCTTTCCGGCACCGCTCTTCGTGATATCTGCCTGACCCTTAAGCCTTTGTTAATCGGCCGCGATCCACGTGATGTGGAACTGATTTGGGATATTATGTGGTGCACCATGTTGAACCGTGGCCACGTCATGGGTTTTTATCAGGAAGCAATGGCAGGTATAGACTGTGCGCTATGGGATATCTGGGGCAAGCATGCAGAAGTCCCGGTTTGGCGCCTGTTGGGTGGGGCTACTAATCCTAAACTTTGGTGCTATGCGTCGTCACTTAGGCTTCGCTCCATGGACATTTTACGTGAAGAAATTGATCAGCATAAAGCCAATGGGTTCAATGCAATGAAAATAAAAATCGGCAAAGACCCGATGGATTGGCGAAGTGAAATGAAAACCGTCGAGGCGATCCGCAAACATGCGGGCGACGATATTATGTTGATGGCAGATGTGAATTGCAATTACGGCCATGACCTAAAGACAGCTTTAGAGGTCGGGCGGGCGCTTCAGGATCAAGGCCTATATTGGTATGAAGAGCCACTCTATCCTGATGATATCGACGGCTATGCCTATTTGCGCGATCATTTGGATATTCGTATTGCGGCTGGCGAGGCTGACTTCAACAAGAACAGTTTTGCGCGTTTTCTAAGGCGCGACGCATTGGACATCATACAGCCTGATGCTGCTCGGACAGCAGGCATCACCGAGACCCGTAAGATTGCTGATATGGCCAACGCCTTCCGAGTTCAGTACGCGCCGCATACGGGGTCGTCGTCTAACATTATTATGACAATTTCTATGCATTTGGCGATGTATGCGACTAATTTCCTGATCTACGAGTATATGCAAAGCAACTGGAATAAGGGACAGGAGAATCCTTTGCGTGATGAGCTCTGCAGACTACCCATCAAAGAATTCAAGGATAGCTACCTTACGATTGAAGACGTTACGGGTCTTGGTATCGATATCAATATGGAAGTGGTCGAGAAGTACGCGCTACCATAAGACGAAGGGAAGGATTTCCTCTGGACCCAGGTGGAAATTACTACGAGTAAGTGGAGTTTTTGTTAGCCCACCGTTTAATAGTCAATAGCATCAAAAAGTTTAGTTGCCAATTTGGCTAATTTTGAAATCAGGAACTTATATAATGTCGGAATATGATGAGCCACTAACGGAACTGCAAAAACGGCGTAAGTTTGCGCTTGCCATGGGCAAACCAGAGGCATTGGAGCGGATGAAGAATGAGGGTCTGCTTAATGCCCGAGAACGGCTCGATTACATGCTGGATAAAGGTACTTTTGTTGAGGTGGGCCAGCTGGCACTTGGTGCCCGCGAAGAACATCGTCATCGTACGCCGGCGGACGGGAAGGTAGCTGGATTTGGAAAGGTTGATGGGCGGATGGTTGGCATTGTGTCCAATGATTTTGCAACCATGGGAGCTTCGAGTGCACTCAATAATCTTAAAAAAATGAAATATGTGAAAGACCAAGGAACCAAACGTGGCTTTCCACTGATGTTTGTAGGTTCGTCCTCCGGTTCGCGAATGCCGGACCGTATGGGGGCTCCGGGACGTTTGATCATTGCACAGGACCCAGCTGAATACCGCCGCTTACGGAAAAGCCCTTGGGGCGTCGCTCAGCTAGGCAGTTGTTATGGGTCGTCCACTTGGTACGCTTGCATGGCAGATTATGTGGTGATGCGAAAAGGGGCGACGATGGCAGTGGCATCAAGCCGCGTGACATCGCTTGCAATCAATCAGCCGGTGACAGATGAAGATCTCGGTGGTTGGCGAATGCATACGCGTATCAGTGGTCTGGTTGACCAGGCCTTTAACACCGACGAAGAATGTTTGGATGCACTCAAGCGGTACTTATCTTACATGCCTAGTAATTGTGCCGAAGCGCCGCCGGTTGTGGGTGTGCCGAAAGGCTCGGACGACCCCATTGAAAGTATTATGGAGATAGTCCCGGGAGACCGCAAAAAGGTTTACAACATGCGTCATGTGATCGATGTATTGGCGGATAAAGGTTCGGTCTTCGAGATGAAGCCGGCATGGGGCAAGTCGGTTATTACCGCACTTGGTCGATTAAACGGCCAGACCGTAGGTTTCTTAGGTAATAACCCGATGCATAAGGGAGGCGCTGCGGACCCCGATGGTTGTGCCAAGGCAACAGGATTTCTCGTGCATTGCGATTCCTTTAATATTCCGATCGTGATGCTGGTCGATGTGCCAGGGTTTTTGATTGGTGTTGAAGGCGAGCGTAAAGCGGCGCCTGGGAAGATCATTAATTGGATGAACGCCCTTTCTCTTACGACCGTTCCCAAACTGACGGTGGTTTTAAGAAAGAGCTATGGCCAAGCTTATATTAATATGGGTGGTAATAAAAACTCGGACGTTTTCGCTATGTGGCCGACAGCTGATGTTGGTTTCATGGATCCAGAGACGGGCGTGAATGTTGTATTTGGTATTACGCGACAGGATGATCCAGAGGAGTTTGAGCGTTGTGTGGCTAAGCTATCGGAGGATGCCGCGCCTTGGGAGGTGGCCGCAATGTTCGAAGCACAAGATGTTATTGATCCCCGCGAAACCCGGAAGTTTCTAATCAATATGTTGGAAGTGCAGCAACTACGTATGACTAATGGAGTTGGCGAACATCTTATGGCTACTTGGCCTACGAGTATCGTTTGATGAGCGGAAGCGTAGCATCTCTTATAGAGAATGCACGTCGGGAGGGCCGTCCGGCGCTAGACGAAAAAGATGGCAAGTCTTGTCTTTCCGCGTTTGGCATAACGGTGCCTAAATCTGTTGTTGTGGAATGTGCAGCGGACGGCTGGAAGGCTTGTGAAAATTTGACACCACCTTTTGCCGTTAAAGGAATGTCACGTGATGTTCTTCACAAATCAGATAAAGGGGCGGTTAGGCTAAATTTAACTAACAACGACGAAGTTGTTACAGCCATTGCCGAGATTGAAACAGCCCTCAGAGCCCATACGAAGAACATTGATGGTTATTTGATCGAAGAGATGGCTGCGCCGGGCCATGAACTTGTTATCGGCGGTGTGCGGGATCCTCAGTTTGGCCCATTAGTTATGATTGGTTTGGGTGGTATTTTTATAGAAGTTTTTGAGGATGTAGCCTTTGGGATCTGCCCTATCACTGAAAGTGATGCGAACCAAATGCTAGACGAATTGAAGTCGGCCTCTGTGCTGGCAGGCGCGCGCGGTGGATTGATTGCGGATCGTGATTTGATCATTAATGCTTTGTTAGCAGTTGGGGGTGCTAGTGGGTTGCTAATGAGCTATGGCGCCGACATTGCGGAGTTGGATATTAATCCACTTATAGTTACTGAGAAGGGGGCGGTTGCTGTTGATGCACGCGTGGTTCTATCAGATAAAGCATCTCACAATATAGAGGTTGTGACCTTTCAATCGCCGGAAGACGTGGTTGCTGCCTTTAAGCCACTCTATGAGCCCAAAACTATAGGAGTGGTGGGTGCATCTTCTACTAATATGAACCGCTTAAATAATTATATTCGCTGGGTTCGGGATTTTGGGTTCGAAGGCGAAATTTATCCGATACATCCTACGGCAACTGAAATTGATGGGTTACCAGCCTATCCGAGTCTAGCAGAGACGCCCAAGCCTGTGGACTACGCCATGGTTGGTGTGCCTTCAGAGAAGGTGCCCGCGACTATTGAAAACGCCAATGGACGATGCCGGTTTGCGCATATTATTGCCGCAGGCTTTGGTGAAAAGGGGACACCGGAAGGTGATCAATTACAAGATTCATTGCTTAAAGCTGCGAAGAAGGCTGGTGTTCGTCTTTTGGGTCCTAATTGTAATGGCGGTTTTTCTCCGCGTAGTCCGTATACTTACGTCAACGGAATGTTGCCGGAGATGGGAACGATTGGGTGTGTTTCCCAAAGTGGTGGTCTTGGAATTGATGTCTTGCGACGAGGAGAAACGAAGGGTCTTCGATTTAGCGGCTTGATGACAATTGGAAATGCAGCCGATTTAGGGCCGACGGATTTACTAGAGTTTTATCTCGCTGACCCGAAAACTAAAATTATAGGTATGTACGTCGAGGGAGTTAAAGAAGGCCGCAAATTCTTTGAACTTTTGAGAAGAAGTAATGGCGAGAAACCGGTTGTATTGTTGAAGGGTGGGCGAACAGCGCTTGGTCTTCAGGCGGCGGAGTCGCATACTGGTTCTCTCGCTGGCGATGATCGGGTCTGGCGGGCATTAGCGCGCCAAACAGGTGCGGTGATTGTTAGTACATTAGAGGAATATCTCGATGTATTGCTGGCTTTCCAGATGATTCCTGTTCGCTCGGAAAACCCAACAAATAGCGCTGCGATATTTGGCAATGGCGGTGGCACGAGTGTTCTGGCTGTGGATAGCTTTGCGAACCGAGGCATTCGCATTGATCGGTTTCTCCCGTTGACACAAAGAAAGCTGGCAGGCTTAGGGCTGCCACCTGGCTGCGCTCTGAATAACCCAATCGATACACCGGGCGGGAGTATCCGTGTTGATAATGGGGCCATGGGTGAGCGCATTATGGAAATTGTTTATGCCAATGAAAATGTGCAGGCTTTTGTCATGCATCTCAATATCCCGGTGCTCATGCGTCAGGTAATGCCGGGGCAGGATTTGCTGGTTAATTTGATGGATGGCGCGGACCGGGTGGAAAAAAAATACCCTGGTAGGACGCATTTTCTATTAGTACTGCGGTCTGATGGGCGCGCGGAGATGGACGATAAGAAACGTGAAGCGCGGGAATGGGCCCTTCAGCGGGGCTATCCGGTTTTTGACGAGCTGACGAACGCGGTAAATGCGTTATCTGCTATAAGTACCTATGAAGCCTTTCTGGCAGAGCGTGAATAAATAGCCAACGTACGCTAGATATGATTAGTATCGGTGCGAAATTGCTTAAAATTTGTCATTAAACTTTCAGAGCCGGGATAGTGGCTGACGTACTCGAAAATTTTGGTAACACCCCTTCCTTGGGGGAGTATTACAGTAATGCCGAAAGCGAACCGGCGCTGGATATGGATGCTTTGCATACATTACCACTGAGTATTTTGCCATTTCAGACTTCGGGCTTGAAACGAGCTCGAATGATTAAGAACATTCAACTTGAAGGTGTAGTCGAAATATTCAATGACATAAAATCAGGTAGTGGGCAAGTAAATATTAATCAATTAAGCACAGTATTTGACTGGTCAGAAGATATAGATGGTAAAGATCAAAATATTATTAGGAAACTAAGCAATATTAATAGCTATGATGTTTATACACTAAGAATAAGCCTTAGGCAATTAGGTATTGAAGTTAATGAAACTGAAAAATTAAAATTATCTGAAAGTAAAAATAAAGAACTGAGTAAATATATGGTAGAATTTACTCGTCCCTTAATGCTCCAAATATATGGAGATTCTGATTCTAATATTGAAAGTTTGGACCAAATTATTGGTATGTTCAAGTCGCCGGATCAGGCTAAAGCGTTGGAGAATTTGAGGAGGTTGGCCAGTAGTCTCAAAATAAAGATAGCAGAAATTCCAAATTTTATTGAGGATTACGGCGATATTTTCATGTCTTTAGCATATTTTAAAGAATGTGCAGATAAAATATTACCTAATGTAAATAGTTTTATTAGAGAAATACAAATATTTAAAGAAAATAGGCACCTTTCTTCACAATTAGATCTTATGAAGACGTGTGAATATCTAGATAATACTTTAACTTATATTGCAACTAGTTTGACTGAGCGCTTCGAAAGTTTCGAAAAACATTCTCAAGATATGTGGAACGATATTAATCCGGATACTTTTCGCAAGGTAAAAGGCATGATTGCGAGTCATCATGCGACGCTTGGAGGAGTTTTATGTGGATTAGCGGTCAAAATGGGGCGGTGGCAGGAAAAGTTTAGCGACGGGCGTGGTGGCCCGGTTCAGCGTTCAGAGTTCGTTATGTCGGAAATGCGTGCGGGAATCGGATTGATAGAGCAAATCGAAAAATCTGCTCCAGATTTTTCAAAAATTTAAGCCGGATCTTAAGAATTTTTTAGGAGAAAATGGGATGAATTTTCTTGCTGTGTACCCCACATGTGTAACGTAAAAGTTAGACTTACTGCTCAATCTGCGGTTTTGCATGCGATGAATGAGAACCTATGAATTCTAGATTCTGGCTACTAAGAAATATTGGCGGCACTTTTGGTATTTTGTTGTCGGTGATGGCTTGTCAAACCACGCCGGATTCCTCAAAAAACGGAGGTAACGCGGTAGTGCCCGGTACCGCCGTATCGATGCCCGCTCCTGTCCCGTCTCCTGTGGTAACTGGAGAAATAGGGTCCGCCAGTGAACCAATTTCGTTAACTCCTGTTAGCACGGAACAAGAACAACTTGCGGCCTATGCGCCCGCGCGTGCGGTGCCGTATTGGGTTGAAGAAGGCGGAATGGACGCAACTGATACGCCAAGTGTCGATGGTCTCGGTGCCGAACCAGCAATCCAACAACTTTCTAATCCGTGCGATGAGAACAATGGTGGAGCGCAACTAAGCCTAGCAGCAGGTAAACTGGAAATTGATCAAAGTTCTAATGAGCAAAGGCTGTCCGCTCCATGGGTCGGTAGCCTTTTATGGCAGGTCCCAAGTGCGTTGCATTCCCCAGCGCTAAGGGCGCTCACAGGTCGTGTCTTAGGTGAGCATTTTGGTGCTTCGTTGATGCGGTATACGATGACCGACGACCCGACACGCGAATCCGATGTGACAACCGACGACCCGTTGCGGGAAGTTGATGCGATGATCGACGAATTGTTACGCGAAAAAAATGCGATGGTCGACGATGAGTTACGCCAAGTAGATGCTACGGTCGGCGATGAGTTAAGGGAAGTTGACGCGACGATCGACGAATTGTTACGCGAAACTGAGGCGACGACCGACGACCCGTTACGCGAAACCGATGCTGCGAGTGATGACCAATTACGCGAAGAAAACACGATGGCTGAGGACGTGTTAATTTTGGCTGAAAAGGCGGCATCGACAGGGCGTATGCCTCTAATTGAACTCCGCCGTATTTATCAGCAATTTCCATTTACGCCGGAAGAATTAAGTGCTCCTTTAAGCGAAGCAAAAGAAGATAATTCGCCACGCCGGCGTGCGCTTCTATTTCGTGCTGCTTCCGAGCAACAGGTTCCAACAGCGATTGCAGAAGTTCTAAAAATTGCATTGGAATTGGCGCGCCTGGAGGGGCTTTTCGAACTAACGACTGGGCTTTATGGGCCCTATATTCAGGAGTTCAACGCATCATTCGCGCTGCGATGGATTGGCTATGAAGCTGGGCCAGCCCAGTTTTATCTTGGGGAGTTCTGTAAAGGCAAAAAATGGCGACGTTATTTAGAAAATATCGCCCCAAATGATCCAAATGCTCGCAAAGCACTGAAGCGATACTGGATTTTGGAGGCGCTTTCAGGAGTTGTCCATAGTTCAAAAATTGAAACGGAGGATATACATGCTTGGTTGCGTACTGTCAGGGCCGAAGATCCAGAGAATGCCAACCGCAAGATACAGTTTACTTATTGGATGTTGGATGCGCTAGGCGTTAGCCTTACCGTTGGAAACTGGGATACAGTCGTGACTTCTGGACGAAACCTAGGGGTGAGTGATCGACTATCCGAAATAGCTCAGGCTGCTGCCCAGTCCCAAAAATATGAGGTTGTTGCACTTGCGGCAATTTTGATAGGCAATCGCCCTTTGCGGGAGGTGCCACCTCACCATATGGCTAAAATTCTAAGAGCGTTGGTCCAAGTTGGATTGGCTGAAGATGCTAGGCGACTAGCGATCGAAGTCGCTATAACGGCGCAGCTTTGAAGTATTTCTGCCAAAGGTTCCCGTTAAGAGAGTCAGGTGGACCGTGATGAAGCGAGTTGCACGTTCATAATATATGTGTTGAGTTTTCTGGGCTATCATTGCATATGCTCCAAGGCTTAGTGGATTAAAAGTGAGGTCTTTTTTAGAAAACTTACTCAGCAGACTAAGCATAATAGCTTAAAGAGTTCTTTTGCCGTCTAATTCCTTTATGGCTTTGATAGTCATTGCCGATGCACCCGTTGTGCGGCTATATCCTCGCGATACTAGATTGACGATAATTAAAGAAATTTCAGGAGAGTATCATGGAAATGGGACTGAACGGGCGGACGGTAATTATCACTGGTGCGAGCCGCAATATTGGCCGGCGTGGCGCGGAATTGTTCGCAGAAGAGGGATGTAATCTAGCAATATGCACTAGCACTAAAATGGATCAATTAGCAGAAACTGCCGCTGAATGCGAGAAGCGTGGCGCCAGTGTTATGACTATGCAGGTGGATGTTTCTAATGAAGGTCAGGTGAATGAATTTATCACCAAAACCGCTGAGAAGTTCGGGCGTATCGATGTGCTAGTTAACAATGCGGTTTTTCGTTCTGAGGGCGACTTATTAACGATGGATGTGGAAAATTGGAAGCGGAACATTGAGGTCAATATAGACGGACCGTTTTACATGTGTCGGGCGGCGGTACCATATATGATTGAACGTAAATGGGGGCGGATCATTAATTTTTCAGGTCATTCTCCGTTCATAGGACATTTCCCCGGCAAGAGTATGGCCAAGATCGCCATTGTTGGTTTTACTCGCGGTATCGCAAATGAACTTGGCAAATATAATATTACAGCAAACTCCATCGCGCCCGGTCACATTGAGGTGGAGCGCGATGATTTTCAGGTCGCCGGTAAATCTGTACTTCCCGGTCAGCCCATTCAAACCTCTGGCACGCCGGACACAATTGGCAATATCATGTTATTACTCGCTGCAGATAGTTCTTTTTATATCACCGGCCAGTGCTATCCAGCTAATGGCGGTTCGCATTATCAGTAGAATTGTCTATTTTTTGCTTAGACCTTTTATGTAGTCAGCGGCGACTATGGAACAGTCCTCAAGGGTTGTGCCTCGTTGCCTGTTTTCCACGGTTTCCTTACCAAGCGGTGAATCAGCAATAAGCTGGAACATTTCCGCACCGCCAGTGCAGGTTGCGCCAGGGAGGCCGACTGTCTCAAACGTCTTGCCTATTTCCTCTACCTCAGCTACCCAACGGTACGCTTTAGGTGGGGTAGATATAACCCGCGCGGCAGCCCAATTAAAGCCGTCCGTTTGGTAGCTACTCAATTCATGTACAACCTCGTCGTAGACCCCTAGCGCTTTTGCGGCCACGACGGTTTCTGCCATCATTGCGATCATTGTCTTGGTAACTGATGCAAAGCACATTTTGATCGCTGAAGCCCGTCCGATTTCCTCGCCACATTTAATTATATTGAGTCCGTAATTCTGCAGTTGCGTTAAATAGCCCGCGTCGGGGCCTGAAATATAATAGCGGGTTCCATTTTTATCCTGCTTTGGTGGATTACCAAAAATACCTACATCCACAAATCGTCCACCAGCGCCTTCGACTATAGTTTGGGCTTCTTGTGCCGTGGCTGGAGCAATCGCGTTACAGTCTGCAAAGATAATTTTCTTCCCGGACGCTTTGATGTACGGCGCCATTTTCTGTGCCAAAGCAACCGCCTGACCGGGAGGCAGGATAGATAAAAATATATCAGCCTGATCAATCAAGGTGGCATCAGTGTAAACATCTTCCATGCCCGCATGCTTGGCGAGAGCAAGCGAGCGATCGCTGCGACCAGTTAAATTAGTGATGACCCGCAGCCCGTTCCGGGTCAGTTGCCCGGCTGTACCCGCGCCCATATCGCCTTGCGCGACAATGCCGACCGTTTTAATTGTCATGATTAATTTCCTTCGAGATATTTGTTTTGCAGACTATGAAGCGCTGGCTCTTATCCTGGCAAGTTGGTTATTACTAGACGGCTTGGCGTGTTGATGATTTTATCTTTCTTTAATGCTGGCGGATTTGGAGTCGCTTAATAATGTTTCGATTAAATTCCGAAGAAAGGGAATAACGAATGTATGAGAAATTAGAACTGCTAATCGATGGTGAGTGGCGACAAGGCAGCGAAGGAAAAACCGAACCGGTCATCAACCCGGCAACCGAAGAAGTTTTAGCCGAGTGCCCGCACGCCTCTACTGCGGATATGGATCAAGCCTTGGACGCCGCCGAAAGGGCATTTCCGGAATGGCGCGCTAAATCTGCTTGGGAGCGCTCAGCCGTTCTCCGAGAAGCCTCGAGACTGATGATGGAGCGTCGCCAGCATATTGGTGAGACTATGACGCTTGAACAGGGAAAGCCAATTGGAGACTCATTAGGGGAAGTGGACCGTTGCATTGAGGCAACTGAATGGATGGCTGAAGAGGGAAAACGCGCTTATGGCCGATTAATACCAACACGTATGCCCGGCCAGCGTAGTATGGTATTGCCAGAACCCATCGGTGTTTCATTGGCCCTTACACCATGGAACTTTCCTGCATTGATGCCGGTGCGGAAGGCAGCCGCTGGGCTAGCTGCTGGCTGTCCGATGATTGTGAAGGCGTCGGAAGAAACTCCAGGGACCGCAGTAGCAATTCTTCGTTGTTTTACCGATGCAGGTGTGCCGAACGGTGTTCTCAATCTTGTTTTCGGTATACCAGATGAAGTATCCCGTCATATGATTGGCTCGGGAAAAATTCGGAAGCTTAGCTTTACCGGCTCAATTCCTGTTGGCAAGCATCTTGCTCAGTTGGCGGCTGAACATATGATCAAATGTACGCTCGAACTCGGTGGTCATTCGCCGGTGTTAGTGTTTGATGACGCTAATCTCGATACAGTCATCAGCCAAATGGTTCCTTTTAAGTACCGTAATACGGGTCAGGTTTGTATTTCTCCAACGCGGTTCTATGTTCATGATTCGATCCATGATGAATTTGTGTCTCGTTTCACCGATGCAGCAAAGGCACTGAAGGTAGGAGACGGAATGGACCCGGAAACTCAGATGGGACCGATGGCCAATGATCGGCGCATCGTAGCAATGGAAGAGTTCGTTCAAGATGCCCGTGATCATGGCGTGGAAATCACAACCGGAGGCAGCCGCACTGGCAACCAAGGTTACTTCTTTGAGCCTACTGTGATGGAGAATGTGCCGGAAGAGGCAGCCATTATGTCGAAAGAACCTTTTGGGCCGTTGGCACCTATTTCGAAATTTACTGAATTCGAAGATGTGGTGACGCGTGCCAATGGCCTACCTTTTGGGCTTGCTTCTTATTGTTACACGTCGAATCAAAAGCAGGCAGACGAACTTGCCAATTCATTAGAAACCGGAATGGTGGGCGTCAATAACTTCATGGTCTCTATGGCAGAAACACCTTTTGGTGGAGTCAAAGAGAGTGGCTATGGCCAAGAAGGCGGTATTGAAGGGTTGGAAGCCTATTTAAACCATAAATACATTTCGCAAACAGGAATGTAGGTCTTAACGGTGGAATTCGCGCTTACAGCCGAGCAGGAAGCGATTACGGAAAACGTTGCAAAGCTCTGCGAAGACTTTGATGATGACTATTGGCTATCCCATGACGATACTGGAAAATTTCCCCACGACTTCCATCAGGCGATGGCAAAGGCGGGCTGGCTTGGTATTGCCATGCCTGAACAGTATGGGGGTGCTAACCTAGGGGCAACGGAGGCTGCTTTACTAATGCATCAGGTGGCCTTTGCAGGAGGTATGAGCGCGGCATCATCTATCCATATTAATATTTTCGGCCCCCATCCAGTGGTAGTATTTGGTAATGCTGAGCAGCAAGCGCGTTGGTTGCCCGATCTTATCCAAGGTAAAGTGATTTCATGCTTTGGGGTGACGGAACCAGATGCCGGTCTTGATACAACAAAAATAACGACACGGGCCGAAGCGGATGGAAATGGATACATTGTACATGGTCGAAAGATTTGGACTACGACAGCGCAAGAAGCATCAAAAATAATGTTGCTTGCACGAACTACACCTATTGAGGAGTGCAAAAAACCAACCGATGGTATGAGCCTCTTTTATACCGATTTAAATCATGATTTCTGTGAGGTGCGCGAAATTCCAAAAATGGGACGAAAGGCAGTGGATTCAAATACTGTTTTCATCGATGGATTGAAGGTGCCTGTTGAGGATCGCATAGGCGAGGAGGGAGACGGTTTCCGATGCTTACTCCATAGTCTTAATCCGGAACGTGTACTGATCGCGTCCGAAGCTATCGGTATTGGCCGGTCGGCCCTTGATCGGGCAGCCAGATATGCGAATGAACGCATTGTCTTCGGGCGCCCTATTGGTCAGAATCAATCTATTCAACACCCCTTGGCAGAAAGCTGGTGTGAATTAGAGGCAGCATGGCTCTCTGTAATGCAGGCAGCTTGGCGCTATGATACAAAATTAGAATGTGGCGCCCAAGCGAACGCTGCAAAATTCTTGTCTGGCGAGGCTGGATTTCGTGCATGCGAACGTGCCGTTATGGCCCATGGTGGCATGGGCTACGCGAAAGAATTTCATGTTGAGCGGCTGCTACGCGAGGTGTTGATTTGCCGAATTGCACCCATAAGTCCTCAGCTTATTTTGAGCCATATTGCCGAAAAAATCTTAGACCTACCGAAGAGTTACTAGACCTACAAGGCGCGGTATCTTTCTTCGAGAGCTTTTTTCCATTTACCCTCGTGCTTCTTGCCAAATACCAATTCTGCCGTTGTCGGCGAGGTGTACCAAACATTACGCTCTATTTCAGTTTCGAGCTGGCCGGGTGCCCAGCCTGAATAACCAATCACATGGAGAAATTTCTTTGGGCCTTCGCCAGACTTGATGGCGCGGATAATTCCGATGTCAGCAGTCATCCAGACACCGTCGGAGACTTTGACAGTTCCTTTGTTCTTATAATCTGTGCTGTGGACGATGAAGGACTTTTCAGGTTCTACTGGACCGCCAGCAAACACGAATGTTTTGTTTATTGGCAGTTTGTATTTTTCTTCTTGCTTTGATTTTAATTCGAATTCGGCATAACCGAGTGGTTGGTTGATGATAAGGCCGAACGCACCATCCTTGTTATGTTCTAGCATCAAGATGACGGTGTTACGGAACCGCGGGTCCGGCATTTTCGGTGCAGCTACAAGGAGCCGGCCCTTTACCTGACCGGACAGGAAACTTTGATCGGATGATTTGGCAGGAGTTAGCAATAGGGTGCATACAATCAGTATTGATACGAATTTCCAATGTGTGATCGTAAAACGCATTTTGAATTCCTTTAGAGGACCTGTCAGTTTGACACAAGAAAATACAGTTTACGCTCCAGCTTGACATTGCCGTCTGCTAGACTCATTCCTCATTAGTCCTCTTATTGTCAGATTAAGAAAATAAAAAGTCATGATAAACGCTATCGAGAAACTCATTCGGCCACGTTCTATCGCAATTATAGGTGCCTCTGCAGATTTTCATAAACTAAATGGCCGTATAATGAAGTTTCTCATCGATCATGGTTATAAAGGCGGCATTTATCCAGTTAACCCTAAGTACGACATGATCGGTACACTTACTTGCTACCCTGCTGTGGACGATTTGCCCGAAGCCGCTGATCTGGCAGTGATCACGGTCCCCGCTAGGTTAGTAAATGATGCCGTGGCAGCGTGCGGGCGCAAGGGTATCGAGGCAGCTGTTTTGTTTAGTTCTGGCTTCAAAGAAGTTGGTAGTGAGGGTATTCGTTTAGAAGAAGAACTTGTTTCAACAGCTGCACAGTTCGGTGTTCGCTTGTGCGGGCCTAACACTATTGGTCTCATCAATTGTTTCGACAATGCATTTGCAAGTTTCACGCAGTATGGCTATGGCGAAAACGTAACGGGGCCTGTTGCCTTCATCAGCCAATCCGGCGCCTTTGGGACTGCAATTGCCGCCCTAGCACGTGATCGAGGTATTGGGCTGGGCTATTTCATTAGTACTGGCAACGAATGTGATTTATCGGTGCCGGAAATTACCCATGAGACCTTAGAAGATGATCGTATTCGAGTGGCTACTGCCTATGTAGAAGGTATTAAAAATGGCGACGATTGGATCGTTCTTGCAGAGCGGTCTTTGGCGTTGGGTAAGCCTATCGTGGTCACGAAAGTTGGGCGTACTGACGCAGGAAAGCGGGCCGCCGCTTCGCATACTGGTTCGCTCGCTGGTGCTGATGAGGTCTTTGATGGCATTGCTCAGCAATTTGGTCTCATTCGGGCCCGTAATGAAGAACACATGATGGATTTAGCTGATGCATTCATGCTGTGCGATTTGCCGAAAGGACCGGGTGTTGCAATCATAACCCAATCGGGGGGGGCGGGCGTGATGATGACCGATCGTGCTGTTGAGTTGGGGCTCGAAATTCCGCAACCCATAGAGGCGGTATGCGCATCTATTAGTAAGGTCATCCCCGCATTCGGTAGTGCGAATAACCCTATTGATGTGACTGCACAATTTTTGATGAATCCGGCCGTTTTACGTGACAGCGTCGTACGTATTCTTGATGACCCGAATATCCATATTGCCGTTGTCTGGCTGCAATTGATGCATGACCATGTGGATATGTTGGTAGATATTTTCAAACAAACCAAAGATCTTACGAAGAAGCCTTTTATGGTCGCTTGGGTAGGAGCCTCTGATGAGGCACTCGAGAAAATGCGTGGAATTGGTGTCTGTTGTCTGCGAGGTGGGGAGCCAGCCATCGACGCCGTAGCGGGGCTGGTACAGTTCGCCATGGCGAGACGACGATATGAAAAAGTATTGAAGGAGCGACGTAAAGGTGCATTGCCGAGGGTCTCGTTAGATAATTATTCCGGTGTCTTGGGCACCGTTGAAGCTGGCGCTTTGTTGCAAAAAGCCGGTGTGAGAGTACCTGAGCATGTATTGTGCCAGACACCGGAAGAGGCCGCAGCAGCGGCTTCTAAATTTAGTTCTAGCGTAGCATTAAAAATTGAATCTAGAGATATTCTTCATAAAACCGATGCAGGAGGCGTTCGGTTGGGTTTGGGCGAACTGAAGACTGTTAAAGCCGCTTTTGAAGACATTACAAGAGAAACGGCATTATTCAATCCTGCCGCTGTATTGGATGGAGTTATTGTCGCTCGAATGGTTGAGCCAGGAATAGAGATGGTTATTGGCCTTAATCGTGACCCGTCCTTTGGTAACGTGATCATGGTAGGGCTCGGCGGCGTTTTTGTTGAAGTGATGGAGGATATAGCAATTCGGCTTTGTCCGGTAACGCCTGTGGAAGCTATTCATATGCTGGATTCTTTAAAGTGTGCACCAATTTTAAAGGGTGCACGCGGAGGACCCCAAGTAGATAAGGAAAAACTCGCTCAGATGATCGTAGATGTGTCGCATTTTGGGGCATCAATTGGTGAAGAGCTTGTGGAATTAGACTTAAATCCAGTTTTCGCCGGACCTGATGGGGCCGTAGCGGTAGATTGGCTATTGGTGGCAAAAAGTTGAGCTGGATTCGACGGGATTTTCTTATTGGGGGGGCTAGTGCACTAGCTTATATGCGTGGCGTAAGGATAAATGCCGCACCCCGATTCCCTGATAATCCGTTTAAGTTGGGTGTCGCTTCTGGCGAGCCGACGCAAGATGGCTTTGTTTTATGGACAAGGTTAGCGCCATTCCCTTTTGATGAGATGAGTGGAATGCCCCTAGAACCGGTTGTCGTCGAATGGCAAGTGTCATCAGACGAAGGTATGAGCAAAGTGGTCGCAAAAGGTTCGACCATTGCTGATCCAACGATGGGTCACTCCATCCATGTCGAGGTATCAGGTTTAGAACCCCACCGTTATTATTGGTATCAGTTTCGTACTGGCAGTGAGATCAGCCCAAAAGGGCGTACGCGGACTTTACCGATGGCTGGTGGTTCGATAGATGCAGCGCGAATTGGTGTGGTTTCGTGCCAAAAATATGAAGATGGTTATTTCACTGGTTTCAGGCATTTATCCCGTGAAGATATTGATCTTGTGGTGCATCTCGGCGATTACATTTATGAGAAGAAGGGTAAGTTTTACAAGACCCGGACCCATCACGGCGGCACTTGCTATACGCTTGAGGAATATCGGGCACGCTATGCCCAATATAAGATGGATGCTGATTTGCAGGCTGCGCATGCGGCTCATCCTTGGGCAGTTTCTTTTGACGACCATGAGGTAGTCAATGATTATGCAGGTGCAGATGAAGGGAACAGCGATCCGACCGATGAGATGACATACCGGCGAACCGCTGCTTATCAAGCCTATTATGAAAATATGCCGCTTCGGCGCTCAGCTATACCTAATGGACCTTATATAAAGCTATTTCGGCGTCTTCATTTCGGAAATCTTTTAGCGATTAATATTTTGGATACGCGTCAGTATCGCAGCGAGCAGCCATGTTATGCCGGCAAAAAGGTCGAACGTTGCGACGAAGTTTTTGATCAAAAGGCTGCCATGCTTGGAAAGGCCCAAGAAAAGTGGCTCTATGATGGTCTCAGGAGTTCCAGTACGCGTTGGAATACACTTGCCCAGCAAGTGATTGTTGCGCCCCGCCAGTTGTCAGAAAATCGATATAGCATGGACAAATGGGATGGCTATGAGATACCGCGCCGCCGCCTTATTGGGGCCTTGGGGGACGGTCATGTTAGTAATCCAATCATTTTATCTGGTGATAACCATCGTCACTGGGTAGCGGAATTAAGATCTAAGCCAGAAGATCAAGAGACACCCGTCATCGCGACGGAATATATTGGCGGCTCTATCGCTTCGCGAGGCGACGGCTCCGAAATGACTAATTCTGGTCGTCGGATTCTAAAGCTTAATCCGCATTTTAAATATTTTTGCGATCAACGAGGCTATTTGTTGTGCACAATAACGCCCGCACAATGGCGAACTGATTATCGCATCATGCGTTATGTCGAGCGGCCCGGAGCACCCATTGAAACGCGTATTAGTTTCGTCACAGAAAACGGTCGCCCTGGCGCTATACAAGTATGAGGTTATACTTTAAGCTATTTAGCTTGCTTGGCTTTGCTCCAAGAGCTCAGGTTGCTTTGCCTCTAACTTTGCCTAGAAAGCGAAGCGACGCATACCCCCGTCCACATGGATCACTTCGCCATTAATATAACGGGCTAAAGGCGACGCTAAGAACGCTATCAAATTACCCATATCTTCTGGCTCACCAAAATAACCTGCTGGAATATGCATGTCAGCAAACGCGGCTCTTTCCTGTGGATCAGGATGTACTCGTTCGATGATTTGTTCACTCATAATGCGGCCTGGGGGCAGACTATTGATTGTGATGCCGTCACGTCCAAGCGCACGTGACATGCCTTTTGACCAGGCGTGTATCGCAGCCTTTGCAGCGTTTGCTACGTTGACACCTTTAGGTTCGCTGGATCCAGTGATATTTATGATGCGACCATATTTTTGTTCGCGCATCGAATGGACTAGCGCCATGGTTAGCCGTCTAATTGCTTCGAAATTCAGTGACATGCCCTCGTCCCAGGCGTCGTCCCCCGTATCCCATGGAATCGAGCGTGAACCTCCTGCAGAATTAACTAAAATATCGCAATGTCCAAATGCGTTAAATAGTTGATCGCGAATTTTGTTTGGCGCATCCTCAGGTAATACGTCCTCATTAATGATCAAAGGTCTGGCATGGCCTTCTGCCTCAATTTCATCGGCGACTTCCTCCAAAAGTTCCTTCCGACGTGCGCAAATAGCCAGTTTGCATCCTTCGGCAGCAAGAATTTTGGAGGTGCCGCGTCCTATACCTCGACTGGCACCAGTGACGAGCGCTGGACGTCCCTTTAATTGCAAGTCCATAAGTGTCTCCCGTATTTGTTATTTCACATACGGTTTAAATAGCCCACAAGCCTTTTACAAGACGGCAACAAAAGCGACCTAGCAGGATTTGCGGAGTTTTGCGCTGATACTATCTTTAGTAATTGCGGGTTTAGTTGGCGATCAATATTTCGTAAAAAGCGACCAACTAAACCATTTCTATGGGCTAAGCTGCCAATTTTGTCGGTAGCTATTTTGGGGTTGGTGATTGATAGGTTTATAGAGTTATAATTCTTGTATTTGAGATTTCTTTCTGGATTTTTTTTGTTGGCATAGGACTTTCATGCATATCGAAGTGCTGCTTAAGGAAAAACTTGGGTTCTTGGGTTAAGGTGTTTTTCGTAATGCATTAGCCCCTTAGCTGTGCGACATCTGCTCCCTTGCATGATGAGAGCAGTTCGGCCAATGTCCCACTGTTTTAGCGGGAAAATACCGTTTATGGCCTTTAAAATTTACGCGCGCTTATCGTGTGTCAACGAACTTTTGTGGGAGAGATTCCTGTGGCAATAGATGCAAGTAAGGAAGACTTACTTATTGGTGTTTGTGGTGCTGGTGCGATGGGGCGGGGGATCGTTCAGGTCGCAGCAGCAGGGGGCGTAAGCGTACGCGTCTTTGATATAAATAAAGAACAGCTCCAGGACGCGGTAAATTTTATCGATAGTATGCTTGGCCGCGCGGTAGAAAAGGGCCGCATGGAAGTTGACGATCATAAAGCTGCTGTTAATCGTATTGAGATGATTGATAGCATGGCGGGTTTTCGCGAATGTGACATCGTTATCGAGGCCGCAACTGAAAACTTAGATATTAAAAAGAAAATTTTCGAAGAAATAGAAAAGAATGTCGGCAATGAGACGATTATCGCAACGAATACGTCTTCACTCTCGGTAACTACAATTGCTTCAGCTTGTGAAAAGCCTGAGAGGATAGCTGGTTTTCATTTTTTCAATCCGGTACCATTGATGCGTCTGGTCGAAGTCATTGACGGTGTATTGACAGATCCGGAAGTAGGCGACCAGCTGATGATCTTGGGTTCTCGAATGACCAGAGAGCCTGTCCGCCTAAAAGATGCTCCTGGCTTTCTCGTCAATCAGGTTGGGCGCGGTTACAACGTCGAAACGCAGCATCTGCAAGCGGAGTGTGTTGGCGAATTCGCTGACTTGGACCGTATTCTGCGTGATGGCGCAGGTTTTCGTATGGGGCCGTTTGAACTTATGGATTTGACGGGGTTAGATGTGACACATCCGGCTTCTGAATTGATCTATCGTCAATTTTTCGACGAGCCACGTTACCGGCCATCAACAGTGATGCAATCACGCATGGAAGCTGGCATTTTGGGGCGAAAGACCGGTCGAGGTTATTATCGGTATGAAGATGGAAAGAAGGTGGAGGAAGCCGCAAAGCCAGTGCCCAAGTATGATGGTCGCAGTGTTTGGATAAGTAAAGCGGAGCCCGACGGTCATGCGGCCGTAAGTGAAATTGTAGAAAAATGCGGTGGGCAAATCGATAATGGAGATACGCCGAGTTTGACTTCACTAATTTTAGTGACACCAGTCGGTCAGGAGGTGACTCAGGCAGCTGTAGAACAAGGTCTTGATGCTACACGGACCCTCGGAGTCGATTATCTAATAGGACTGGGAACACACCGGACATTGGTTACCAATCCGGCCACAAAATTGGAATATCGAGATTCGGCTCATGGTCTGTTAACTGCAGATGGTATTGGCGCTACAGTGGTTCGCGACTGCCCGGCATTTGTTTGTCAGCGCGTTTTGGCGACGATTTGTAATATTGGCTGCCAAATAGCCCAGTTGGGCACTGCAGAGCCGGATGATATCGACAAAGCAGTTGTATTGGGCTTGAATTACCCCAGTGGCCCGTTGACCTTTGGTGAAACCTTAGGGTCAAAAAATGTTCTACGGATTCTTGAAGGACTCTATGCTTCTTATGGGGACTCTCGTTACCGCCCAAGCCCGTGGCTGCGCCGCCGGGCATTATTGGGTTTGTCGTTATTTGAGACTGAAATTTAAAACTGCGAATTAGAGGAATAGAACCATGTTAGACGCCTATATTTATGATGGTAAACGCACCCCATTTGGACGCTACGGCGGTTCGCTCTCAAGCGTGCGCCCGGACGATTTACTTGGTAGTGTAATTAAGACAATTGTAGAAGATAATCCCGTAAATGCAGACGAGATTGACGATGTTTATATCGGTTGTGGTAATCAAGGCGGCGAAGATGCCCGCTGTGTCGCTCGCCATGCTGCTCTGTCTGCAGGATTACCGATTACAACGCCGGGCGTTGTGTTTCAGCGTAATTGCGCCAGCGGCCTAACTGCTATTTCCACGGCTGCTCAGTCTGTAACCGTGGGAGAGGGTGATTTCTTCATTGCAGGCGGTGTAGAGAGCATGAGCCGTGCACCGTTTGTTTTTGGTAAAGCGGACAACGCTTTCAGCCGCCAGATGAACGTCTTTGATAGCACCATTGGTTCACGCTTTCCGAATAAGAAGATAGTTGATCAGTATGGTGACGATACCATGCCGCAGACAGCGGACAATCTAGCTGAAGAGTTTCAGATTACGCGCGACGAGGCAGATACTTTCGCGCTTTCCTCACAAAATAATTATGAAGCCGCTGAGAAGGACGGCTTCTTTGAAGACGAAATTAATCCAGTAACTTATGACGGTGGTCGTAAAGTGGGTGATGTCACGGTCAGTGAAGATGAACATCCTCGTCGAGGCTCGACTATGGAGGGGCTTGCTAAGCTGCGTGAATTAAATACGGGCGGCGTGACCACTGCTGGCAATGCTTCTGGCGTTAACGATGGTGCGGTTGCCATGATTGTTGGCTCCCGAAAGCTCGGGGAGGATACTGGTATGAAGCCGATTGCTAAGATCATTGCGAGTGCTTCTGCGGGTGTGGAGCCACGCATCATGGGGTTTGGTCCAGTGCCTGCCTCGCAAAAGGCACTCGAGCGTGCAAACCTAGAACTTAAAGACATGGACATAATTGAGATCAACGAAGCATTTGCTGCCCAGGTACTAGCTTGTCTTCGTGGATTTAACGTGCCTCTTGATGACAAACGCGTGAATCCTAACGGCGGCGCTATTGCACTTGGCCATCCGCTCGGCGCTTCCGGTCCTCGTATTGCGCTGACAGCTGCGCGTGAATTGCAACGTCAGGGCGGTAAGTATGCCCTGGTTAGCTTGTGTGTTGGTGTTGGCCAAGGTGCTGCAATGGTCATGGAACGTTGCGGCGACTAGAATCTCACTGGCTTGGTTATGTTTTGGTGACTTCATTTGGCGGCCTTTCCCTGAATATAGGCCTGTGTGGCGCCGTCTTTACCTAAGGAAAGAAATTGTAATGGCCAGTAGTTTTGTCTGGAGTGATTCGCTTCTCCTAGAAGATCAATTAACAGAGGAAGAACGCCAAATCAGAGACTCAGTGCGTGACTTTGCTGAAACGGAATTGTTGCCCCGTATCTTAGAATGGAACCGACACGAGAAATTTGACCCAGATATTATGAAGAAGTTTGGCGCACTTGGGATTCTGGGTGCGACTATACCTGATTATGGTTGTGCGGGTATTGGCCGTGTCGCCTATGGTTTGGTGTGCCGCGAGTTGGAACGGATCGACACCGCCTTCCGTTCGGCGGTTGGCGTTCAGACTGGCCTTGCTATGTCAGCGATTTACGAATTTGGCTCCGATGAACAAAAGGAACGTTTTCTGCCGGGCATGCGCGACGGAGCGATAATTGGCTGTTTCGGATTGACTGAACCAGATCATGGGTCCGATGCGGGTGCCATGACTGCGCGCGCGGTTGGCACAGATGGTGGCTACTTACTCAAGGGTACGAAAATTTGGATCACCCATTCACCCGTTGCACATGTGCTGGTGGTATGGGCCAAAGATGATGAAGGTACCATTGGTGGTTTCATACTAGAACGCGGTATGGATGGACTCGAAACACCGAAGATAGAGGGCAAGTTCGGAGCTCGTGCTTCACCAACCGGTTTCATTATGATGGATGATGTTTTCGTACCTGCAGAAAATCGTATGCCTGGTGCACGTGGACTTGGGGCGCCGTTGGCCTGCCTGAATAATGCGCGGTTTGGAATTTGTTGGGGCGCATTAGGGGCTGCAGAATTTTGTTGGCATGCGACTCGTCAGTATGTGCTGGACCGCAAACAATTTGGACGTCCCTTGGCGGCAAATCAATTGATACAAAAGAAGCTCGCTGACATGCAAACTGAAATTACTATCGGTCTACAAGCAGCACTGCGTGTTAGCCGACTAGCGGATGAGGGTAAAGCAACGCCGGAAATGATCAGTTTGGTGAAACGTAATTCTACCGGCAAAGCAATTGAGGTCGTACGTCAATGTCGAGATATGCATGGTGGGAACGGGATTATCGATGATTACCATATCATTCGCCATCTTGGGAATATGGAAGTAATCAACACCCTTGAGGGTACTGCAGATATTCATGCTCTTATATTAGGGCGGGCCCAGACTGGTATTCAGGCATTTACGGGGTAGATTAGCGATGCGGGTTTTGTTGATTGGCCTATTCTTTTGCCTTATCTGCGGTGAACACGCTGCGGGAAAAGACGTTACTTTAATGGGGGTAGCCGCAACTAGCTTTAACAAAGATAGCGATAAGGCGCTTCTTATTTATAAATCCACTACTCAGCACCCGAGGCGCAAGCTTAAAGTAATCTCTTGGTTTGTCTATCTGGATGATAAAGAGGATTTCGATCTTAAGAAGGGATTTGTAACCAAATGGCTCGGCGTGGAGGAGGACAAGGCTATCTCACTCGGGCCGAAAGACCGTTTCAGAGCGTTGAAGGTTGTGCCCGGGGTCTATGCCTTACAATCTATCATCACCCTTAAAGACGGTAAGATGCAGAGAATTCACGCACAAAAGTCGACCCAAACTATCTCGCTGTCGGCGGGAGAAGTGTATTTTCTGAATGATGTTATTTTTAAATGGCAGGCCGATAGTAAGTATTATATGAATAATAAAGAAATGAAAATTGATTTGTCTAAGTGGATAGATATAAATAAAGAACTAAATATAGGAAGAATTATAAATTTAAGACCAAAAATATCAAAATTAAATAGATAATTTACTTAAAATATTGCCTATTTACTGCATTAAAATCATCTTTTCGCTTTCTTATTTCTGTGAATATACTTAAATTATCTTGCGTACTCAAGCCGATCGTCTGTTGAATTTCACTGCTATTCGGTCTGAGGAATGGATTTGTACTGCGTTCCTCACCAAGTAGAGAGGGTACGGTCGATATCCCTTTGGCGCGCTTAGCGTTCACTTCTTTCATGCGATTTACCAATGCCTCGTTGCCTGGCTCGACACTCAATGCAAAAGCTCCGTTGGCTTGAGTATATTCGTGGGCACAGTAAATCCTTGTTTCGTCCGGCAATGCCATAAGTTTTGTGAGTGAGGCCCAGAGTTCCTCTGCCGTGCCCTCCGAAAGCCGCCCACAACCCATAGCGAACATCGTATCGCCGCAAAACAGGGCATCCGATGCATCGAACCAATAAACGATATGCCCCTTGGTATGCCCTGGTACTTCCATAACGTTAGCGATAGCACCACCGAGGGCGAAAATCTCACCATCGCTAACCTCGATATCGATTCCTGGAATACGATAATTATCGATCTTAGCACCAACTATTGTGCAGCCGGTTGCTTCCTTTAATGCAAGATTACCACCCACATGATCGTTGTGGTGATGGGTATTAAGAATATGAGTAAGGGTCCATCCTTTTTGCTTAAGGGCTTCGAGCACAGGTTCATGGACAGCAGGATCGAGAGCTGCGGTTAAATCTGCATCTGCCTCATGTAATAGATAGACATAGTTATCGCGCATCACAGGAATTTGGTGGATATCGAGTTTCGTCATCTCTGATTGCCGTTTGTTAAGTGTATTTAGAATTAAAGTAGGTGATAGCATAGCCAAAGGGTGCATTCATTGGATTGTTCTACTTTTGACCATGACTGTATCTAAGTGGCCCTAATGACCGGATCCTGACGGTGCAGGTAAGCCAGTAATTTCCACATTTATGCAAGCGGGTAACCCGCTTGCTTGTGCTCTTTCAAGTGCTTTCTTTAGTTCTGCAGAATTGGTTACATGTTCGCCGTGGCACCCAAACCCCTGGGCTGCCTGTTCGTAGCGGGTGGGATTGAGTTCGCAGCCGTAGAGCCGTTGCTCACCGTAATCGCGTAGTTGAATTTGGTATTCTGCATTCCACTTTGAATCATTCCCGATTATCGCAATAAAGTTGGCGCCGTACCGAGACGCTGTTTCGAACTCTGAAAAGTGGAACCCTGCAGTGCCGTCTCCCATTAAGGCGATGACCGTCGCTTCAGGGCGGGCGATTTTGGCGGCATACGCATAGCAAAGTCCGCCGCCGATTGCGCCACCAGGACCGTTGATTACGCGGGTAGCAGAGGACAAGCAGGCTTGCGCCCACTGACCGAATTCACCACCATCAATAATCAGTATGGGATCATCTGCTCTGTCTATTATTTTTTGCACTTCGGAGCATAGAGAAGCCGGCCGCATTGGCCCTGCGGAGCCTGAAGGATCCCTAGGTCGCGCCTTAATTGAGTTTGCAACACCGGTTCGCCACGAGGTGCGTATAGATCCTACTTTGCCTGTCGTAGCTAAAAATTTTGCTATTTCGACAGGGTCCGCGAGGTGCGTATTTATGAGGCGTGTTCCTAGTGAGCGCCGAGCGCGTTCCAATTCGGTTTCTTCTGCATCGACAACGATAAACTTTGCATTTTCGCTCATTGTGGGTGGTTTACCGAAACCGGTTGTGAAGTCGAAGCGTTTGCCCAGAGAAAGTATTAGATCGGCATTGGGGACCTGTTCCACGAAGTCGCCAAGCGACGGATCGTTTAATCCTCGTGGACTTTCCATCGAAACGACAGGCGCATCAAGCGCATTGGCAAGATTTTCTAAGATATTCTTTGACCGCGTCACATTTAGGCTAGGGCCGGTAAGAATAAGAGGCGTCTTCGCTGCGGCTATCGTATTTCTCATTTTTTCGATCACTTCGCTACTTAGTGATGGGTGCTCGGACAGAAAACTATCCACTCCAGGCAACGATGTGCTTTTGATCTCGGCATTTAGAAGATCGAACGGGAGGGCTAAATGGACAGGGCCAGCTCTTCCAGATTGCGCAACGCGTATGGCGCGTGCAATATCTTGGCCCAGGTCGGCGGCGCGCTGTGACCGAAAGGAAAGTTTGGTAAAGGGACGGGATGCGCTCGTTTGATCAAGTTCTTGGAATGCCCCGGAACCGTCCGCTGTGATTGGAGAATCGCCACTTAACAAAACAACTGGACTTTCCGCGAAACGAGCCGAGTAAAGCGGAGAAAGTGCGTTCGCGAATCCTGGCGCTGCTGTAACCAATGCGACACCCACCTTTCCCGTGAGTTGTGCCCAGCAATCAGCCATATAAGTCGCTGCCGCTTCGTGTCGTACATGGTGAAGCATGATCTTCGTATCAATACAGGCATCGAAAATGGGCATGATTTGATTGCCTGATAACGCAAAAACCGTATGAATGCCGCCCGCTTTGAGTGATTGAGCGACTAAATCTGCGCCTCTCATGGTATTTCCTCCAAGGAATGTGAAGGCTCACGCCGTTTAGTTTTGAAAATTACAGAGATCGTTGTGCCACAGTTATAGGGTATAATCTTTGAGTAGGGAAAAGGACAGTCGCGGTTCCAGGAATGTAAGAGAGGGTCGGCCTGGCGGGTGAAATTCGTAGCGTTAATATAGCCAGGGAATGTTACCAATATTGCATTGCATCTCTAAATATATCTTCGAGCTCTTTGCGATCGATCTTTTTTGGTCCGTTCTCTATCAAGCGTCTTTGGGGAAAAGATTTTTCGACCAAAGTTGGTAAATCTTCTTCTTTATAGCCGACACCCTTGAGCCCATTTGGTATATCGCATTCTCGCATTAAGGCGATGATGCGATCAGCTAAGAGATCGTTTGCATCTTGTTCAGTAGTATCAATGATACTTACTCCGAGCGCTTCCGCCGCTCTTAGATGCCGGTTCGGGCAAGCGTCGCCCATAAACCGGAAGACTGCGGGAGCATTGACGATAACCGAAATACCGTGTGGTACCATCGGGTGATTACTTGGCCAACCTTTCGGCTGGTAGTTGCGGACTAAGCCAGCCACCGCATATGCCATACCATGCGGTACATGACAGCCGGCATTCCCAAACCCGATACCAGCCAGCATTCCCGCAAACATTAATGGTTCCATATTTTCGATTAAGTTTGGCTCTTTGACGCCGGAAACAATGTTTGCTCCTATTAATCGGATAGCTTCTATGCACGCGATATCGCTATAGGGATTAGCGCCTTGGCTCAAGGGGCGCGCAGATGGGATTTCGGGGGCTCTGCGATGCGTGTAGGGGCGTGCGGTAAACGACTCCACTGCATGACAAAAAACGTCAAAGGCGTTGGCTGCGACGACGTTTGTGGGCAGTGTTAAGAGAGACTGGGGGTCTAGTATACCAAGAGATGGACGCAGTGCTGCATGGGCAATGCCGGTTTTAGCTTCCATTTCTAATAAATCGAAAATAGCAATTCCGGTGCATTCACTTGCTGTACCAAAAGTAGTGGGGCAGGCAATGTGAGGTTTTAGTGGCCCTGGCACAGGGAAGCCCTTGCCAATAGGGGCATTGACGTAATTCAAGAAGTTTGCGGGATGTGTCGCATAGAGATTTGATGCTTTTGCGGTATCAATGGTTGAACCGCCACCAAGTGAGATAAAACCGTCAAAATCTCCCTCTTGAGCAAAATCGATACCTACTTTGAAAGATCGGTCTGTTGGTTCCACTTCTATTTCATCAAAAATTGCAAAGTCTATTCCAGCATCGCACAAGGATTTTAGCACAATAGAATATGGTTCCAGGTTAGTGACACGGAGGTCTGTATAAAGTGCTGCACGTTTGATTCCAAGCGCACGGGCATCCGCACCAATTTCTGCAAGACAACCTTTCCCGAATTTAATTTTGGGTGCTTCGACTGCAAAGGCCGTATCACCGTTTTTCGTTGGTTGAAAGTATTCGGATAGTGCCACTATACAAAACTCATTTAAGCGGTTGGATAAGGTGGTGGGGCTAGAAATTATATTTGATGAACGGGTGTACCGTACCGTCCATAAGTGCACTATAATACGCCAAAGAGAATTGACCAAAATTAGCCGCAATAGGTTGGCAGAATGTCTGAACAAGAAAAGCTCGACGTACCTCCAGAGCATTGTCCAAAGCCCGAAGATTGTACTTTTGATCTGGAGGAGAAGCTAAGCGGTATTCTTGCAGTGCGATCCTTGATGGGTTCAGACGCGGTGACTGCAAGTCATCTTGGCACTGAGCGGGAGGGGCATGGTGCGCTAATCAGTGATACAGGATTGGTGCTGACTATCGGTTATTTGATAACCGAAGCAGAAACTATTTGGTTAGTAGACGCCTCAGGTGCGGCGACGCCTGCACATACCGTGGGTTATGACCAGGAAACCGGCTTCGGTTTAGTTCAGGCTCTCGGACGGATAGATGTTCCGCATTTGGAATTAGGTAACTCCAATACCCTTAAAGTGGGCGATCCTATCGTCATAGGTGGTCACGGAGGTATGAAAAATTCTGTAGCGGCCAACGTAGTCTCGAAACGGGAGTTTGCGGGCTACTGGGAGTATGTTTTAGACGAAGGTGTGTTTACTGCACCGGCCCATCCCTTTTGGGGCGGGTCCGGCGCGATTGATCAAGATGGAAAGTTGGTTGGCATCACGTCGTTATTTGTGCAGCAAGCTTTGCCGGAAAATACGCCCTTTCATGGCAACCTAATTGTACCTATTGATCTTTTTAAGCCAATTATGAATGATCTTCTGCAATATGGACGCGTTCAGAAACCGGCGCGTCCATGGCTGGGAATTATTATGAGTGAAATTCAAAACGCGCTTGTTATTGCGAATGTAAACGAACGCGGCCCGGCGAAAATGGCGGGTTTACAGACCGGAGACATCATTTTGGGCGTTGATGGTGACCAAGTAGATGATTTACCGTCGCTCTTTCGCAGTATCTGGCGCGTAGGTGAGGCAGGTGTTGAAGTGCCGCTGATGGTCGTGCGGGATGGGGAGGTGATGGAAATCGGCATTACATCTATGGACCGGCAATCGATTTTAAAGTCTCCGCGACTGCACTAGGAATGGCTGCGACGCCAAAGATTATCGATGCTAGTGTTTAGCTCGATAACTCACTGAGCACTCGTAATAATAATAGGTTGCCCCATTTGTATATGTCGAGGTAATGCCACTTACAGATGGGTAAAAAAGGATCAAGCGCCGTCTTTAACCTTTTTCGCTACTCCGGCACCAAATGCATCGGTCCCCAATGGGCCACCAAGGTCCGGTGTGCGACCCCCTTTTTCTTTCAATTGTGCATCAACCGCCTTATCAATACGTTTCGAAGCTTCGAGTAACTCCGGCCGATTATGACGGATGCCTAGGGTATCAAGCAGCATACCAACCGAGAGAATCATTGCTGTTGGATTGGCAATATTTTGGCCTGCAATATCGGGTGCTGCTCCATGGGCTGCCTGTGCCATTGCATTCTCATCGCCGGCGTTTACAGATGGGCCGAGGCCGAGACCGCCCGATAGTTCAGCTGCAAGATCAGAAATGATGTCGCCGAATAAATTGGTAGTGACGATAACGTCAAAATAGTCGGGTTTGCGCACTAAAAGCGCTGTCATCGCATCTACGAAATATTCGTCAACCTCAAGTTTATAATCTGATGCGACCTCTTTACAAATATCGACAAAAAAACCATCTGACATGGTCAATACGTTGGATTTGTGGACGATGGAAAGTAATCCCCGTCTTTGTACTGCCAGTTCACAGGCCTGACGCGCAATGCGCTCGCTACATCTTCGAGTAATGCGGCGGACTGCGATTGCCATATCTTCCGTGGGCATGAACTCGCCTAGGCCATCATGCATATTCCGGACTGCGTAGAAACCCTCTGTATTTTCTCGAAATATGACTAAGTCCATCGCCTCTACATGTGCGGGCACGCCAGGCCGAATTTTAGAAGGGCGGATATTAGCGTAAAGGTCGAGGCCACCGCGCAGTTTAGCCGACGGGTTTATACCGCCTTCGATTGGGGCGGGATAAACTGCAGTGTCCGCTGGTCCAAGGATTACTGCATCGGCCGTGGTGACTTTTCCCCAGGTTTCCTCCGGGATGGTGGAGCCATTCTTTTCTAGGCTTGAGAGCCCACTATCTGCGGTTTCTAGTTCGAGGCCAAGATTGAAACGATGATCGGTAGCTTTCAAAACGTCAATCGCGGCGGCGACAATCTCAGGCCCGATACCGTCGCCCTCAAGTACGAGTATTTTCATAATTAATCTTCTACTTCTTCATTTTCGTTAAAGTGACGCGCGGTCCGAACAGGGCTGGCGCTAGTGGTAGCGCTTTTATTGACCGTATTTAGAAAACGTTTGGCCATACGGTCATCCCAGGTAATGTACCAGCCTTCACCGTTATCGCACAGGACCAGGTCTTCGCGGTTCGACATTGCGCCGTAGTCGATGTGAATACCAAGAACCGGAATATGGCTTGCCGTAGAGATTTGTTCGCTACGTAGCCAACGACAGGTCTTGTCAAATAACACAACTGGTGAACTTAAAGCGGTTAGAGTTCCCGAGTTACCAGTATGCGAATTTTTCCAATGCATTGGCTTGTCTGTCGGTCCGTCGAGCACCTTCTCGAATATAGGGTCCACAACCCGAGAATCTTGTGTGGCTAAATAGCGAGAGGCTAAAATACCGACGCCTAGGCCTGCGACGCCTAAAGCAGTACCGCCTGTAATAGCTGCCGTCCCGCTGCCACCGACCGTATACCCACTAACCGCTCCAATTATGCCAAGAACTGCGGGTACGCCAATACGTTCGGGTTTTTTCTCTACGTAGTCTGTAGTTGATTGGCAGGCAGATAGAACAAAGGCGCTAGAAATAAAAAGAGTTTGAAGGAATTGGTTCATCCTCTCACCATAGTGTGAGTGGGAGCCTAAGCTCAAGCAAACTCTTCTGCGAGAAGTTCGTAGGATCGTACCCGGTCTTCAAATTGATGACAGGCAGTTAAGACGACAAACTCATCACATTGGAAGAGTTCACCTAATGCCAGAATTTGTTTTTTTACTTTTTTCGGACTTCCGAAAATAGTCCGCGAACGGTTTTGAAGGACTTGTTCGCGTTCTCTATCACTGTACGGGTAAGCCATAGCTTCCTCAACGCTGGGTACCGGCGCTAGTTCCCCCTTATCTGCGCGGAGGCGAAATAAATCGCGGCTGGTCATCAGCTTCTCAGCTTCTTTTTGAGTTTCGGCACAAATAACGAAGATGGCTACATTACATTTTGGGGCATCTAAGGTGCCCGCTGTTTGAAATTGATCTTGGTATGCGCGGACGACTGTCTCACCACCGAATGGCGTAATGAAGTGAGCGAACGAAAAGGCAAGGCCGAAATGTGCGGCATAGGCTGCGCTGTAATCACTTGAGCCTAGTAACCAAACTGGCGGCACGTTTTCCGTGAAGGGTCTTGCTTTAACTCGACTAAAGGGATGATCATCCGGCAAGGTATCGCTCAGAAAACCAGATAAATCAGATATCATGGTGGGGAAATGCTCTATACCAATACCGCCGCCATAAGCTAGTGCTTGAGATGTGGGTTGGTCGCTGCCGGGCGCACGGCCGATTCCGAGATCGATGCGCCCTGGAAACATAGATTCTAGCATACGAAAATTTTCAGCAACTTTATAAGGACTATAGTGGCTCAGCATAACGCCGCCTGATCCTACACGGATAGTCTCGGTTTCGGCAGCGATACGGGTTATTAGAATTTCAGGCGACGCGGCGGCAAGACCATCGGAGCCGTGATGCTCCGCGACCCAATAGCGATGATATCCGAGTTTCTCTGCAGCTTGCGCTAGGAGAATAGATTCTTGCAACGCATCTGCAGCTGTGGCGCCTTTGCGTATTGGTGATTGGTCTAAGACACTGAGGCAAATATTTTTTTGGTCAGACATGGGTCCGTGGTTCTGTCTTTAATTTCTGAGTTTTAGCATGGATTGACATGTTTGGCAGGCACGAAAAGTGAAATTTTGACCTTAGATTTGGGCAAACCGATATGAACAATCACCGTGTGTTAATTTGGTTAAATCTTCTCATTCGGTACTACTGATGGTTCTAGATTACCTTAGTCGTATGGCTTTGGACGAGTGAATGTGACTGGTGTCACAGCATAGATGACCGGAGAATATGTAATATTAAAAAGTTAGATATTTCTCCCGTATGTCGTGTTGGCAATTAATTGCTCAACGTCATGCCTAAAAACCTTGATATTGGCAAATAGTCATTGGTGAGATTTGATTATCAAAAAGGATAAGCGTGGGTGAATTCGCAAATGGCACGGAAACCTTTGACTGAAACATTTTTTAACACCAGCGGCATGACCGGCGTCTTGCCGATTTGCATGATCAAAAAAAGAACTCAGAGGCGAAATTGTAAAAAGTTTGGAAATTTCTTTGAAATCGTCGTGTTTCTTTGAAGCAGTAGAGGCAAGTTTTGGGTATGGCCTTCGCAGTGAAATTTTGGGGGGTGCGCGGTAGTATCGCGACGCCCTCGCCCGAGTATATGGATTTCGGTGGTAATACTAGTTGTGTCGAGGTTATTGCAGGAGATGAGGTATATATTTTTGATTGTGGAAGTGGTATTCGCAACCTGGGTAAGGCATTGCTTGAACGAGAGGTTAAAACCGCCAATATCTTATTGTCACATACCCATTGGGACCACATAAACGGCTTTCCTTTTTTCCTTCCGGCATATTTAGATACACACGCTTTCCATTTATGGGCTGGTCATCTGATAGATGACGGTGGCGTGGAGAAGGTTATGTCTGGTCAAATGATGCAGCCGATGTTTCCTGTGCCCATGGAAGCTATGCGCAGTAATATTATGTTTCATGACTTTCGGGCGGGCGAGAAGCTTAACCTCAGTAAAAAAACAAAAATCAAAACAGCATTGCTCAATCACCCTAACGGAGCGACAGCCTATCGGTTGGAATTTGGCGGCAAATCTATGTGCTATGTGACAGATACAGAGCATGTGGTTGGAAAGCCCGATCAAACTATTCTAAAGCTGATTGAAGGCGCCGATCTCGTAATCTATGACTGCACCTATACCGATGATGAATTTGAGAAGAAAATGGGTTGGGGGCACTCTAGTTGGCAAGAAGGCGTTCGCTTGTGTCAGGCAGCAAATGTAAAATCACTCGCAATATTCCATCACGATCCTGAACATGAAGACATTTTTATGAGAAAAGTGGAGAAGCAAGCGCGTTCGACCTGGGACGGCGCATTCGTCGCTCGCGATAATATGATGATCAAATTGCTTTGATGTCGTGTGTGTACAGCTGAGCATGGTATAAAAGAAGATATGCCGGAAAAATAGCGATTACTGCTACGGAGAGGTACGTGAAAATTCAGCAAGTCATTTTGCACCGTGTGCGGTTACCTTTAACGGTCCCTTACAACGTCTCTTATTTTTCTTTTGATTATTTTGAACCGATTTTAGTCGAAATAATAGGCAATGATGGCACGCTTTCATGGGGTGAAGGGCATGTTCAGCCGGGTTCGACCTCTGAAACACGCGACGGTGGCTGGGATTTCTGCAAGGAGTTCGCAGCCAAAATCTTGGGCCTCGATACTAGCAAGGCAAAAACCGTCATAGAAGGTTCTCGGTTGACTAGCAAAGTTGCTGCAACAGGAATGCTAACTGCTATTGAAATGTTGGAGCGTCACCCCTTGCTTGATATTGCTGAGGATACCAGAGTGCAAATTTTAAGCGGTTTCAATAGTCTTGATCACGCGGAAGTTCCTGGTGAGGTTGAGGAAAGGTTAGCGCTTGGCTTTAAGACATTTAAAATTAAAGTGGGTAAAGATGTGGATGAGGATTTAGCTCGTGTCCGAATCATCCAAAAAGCTATAGATGGACGCGCGCTTATGCGACTGGATGCTAATCGAGGTTTTAATCAAGAAGATGGGTGTCGGTTTGCATCTTCTCTCGAGCCGGAGGGCATCATGCTATTTGAGCAGCCATGCGGACGCGAAGAATGGGATGCTAATGCCGCCGTTGCCGCAGCATCAACGGTACCTATTATGTTAGATGAGCCCATCACAACAGTAGAAGATGTTGAACGGGCGAGGACTATAGACAATGTTGGATTTTGTAAAATTAAATTAAAACGTGCTGGCACCATAGAAGCACTTGAGGCGGTGCTAAGGCATATTCACGCGTGCGGCATGGAAGCAGTACTGGGTGATGGTACCTCATGCGAGGTCCAATGCTGGATGGAAGCTGCTGTAGCACGTAACTCTATCCGGAACGCTGGTGAGTTCAATGGATTTTTAAGACCGTCTATCCGCCTGTTTGCGAATCCACTCGATTTTGCTGATGGCGAAATTCGATTTAAGGCGGGCTATTGGCCAGAGATGGACCGGGATAGGCTCGCGGCCCATTCAGTCGATACCGCACGATTTGAGGTATAGCCAGTTAATTTAGAAATTCAGATGGGGAAAAGTGGTAACTGATCAGACAGCGCGCTTACTGCTTAAGCAGATGTTAACCGCTGCAATTTCTGCTGCAGATCCTTCAATTTGTTTGCCGTCTTTTTTGCCTTCGCCGCCGACGGGAAAAACTATTGTCCTTGGTGCCGGTAAGGCAGGTGCAAGGATGGCGGAGACTGTCGAGGCGCAGTGGAAAGGTCCTATTTCGGGGTTAGTTATTGTTCCTTATGGTTATAGGTCATCCTGCAAGGATATCGAAATAGTAGAAGCATCTCATCCAATACCGGATGATAATGGCTATGAGGCAGCGCGAAGGATTCTTGCTTTAGCAGGTACGGCTGTTGCCGATGATTTGGTTTTGTGTCTGATGTCTGGGGGTGGTTCCGCGTTAATGAGTTTGCCCATCGCCGGCCTGATGTTGCATGAGAAAGCCTCATTGAATTCTCAATTGTTACGATCTGGTGCGGATATCGCCGAAATAAATTGTGTGCGAAAGCATTTATCATCGATAAAAGGTGGACACTTAGCCGCTGCTGCCAAGCCAGCCCGTACCGTCACTTTGCTAATATCTGATGTTCCTGGGGACGACCCTAGCGTCATTGCGTCGGGACCGACTATCCCTGACTCTACAACTTTCTCAGACGCATTGGCAGTATTAGAAAAATATGGAATTGAACAGCCAATCGCTGCTCTTAAACTTCTAAATCAAGGCAAAGTGGAGACCTTGAAGCCTGATAACGATTGTTTTCGGAATTGTGAAACACATATCATTGCAACACCGCAAATGTCTCTGCAGGCAGCGGCTGAAGTCGCAAATAGAAACGGTATTAGGTCTCTGATACTCGGTGATGCTGTGGAAGGGGAGGCCCGAGAGGTTGCAAAAGTTATGGCTGCAATTGCAAAGCAAACGCGCTATCGCGGGCAACCGGCTGAAACGCCGGTCGTATTATTGTCTGGCGGCGAGACAACTGTGACTGTTATCGGCGATGGGCGTGGAGGCCGAAATAGCGAGTTCTTATTGGCATTGGCGATTGCCTTGAACGGCGAAAAGGGGATTAATGCGCTAGCTGCTGATACTGACGGAATAGATGGAGCGGAAGACAACGCTGGTGCTATTGTATCCCCTAGTACATTGGAACGTGCTGTGCAGAAGCGCGTTGATGCGAAGGCGTATCTTGCAAATAACGACGCATATAGTTTTTTTAAAGCTATCGATGACTTGGTGATTACGAAGCCTACTCATACAAATGTAAACGACTTCCGTGCGATTCTTATTGCGTAACGCGTCAGGTGTCTTGAGGAAAAAAGTCGTTTATAGAAACTGACAATAAATTTTATAGAGGGTGGGTCAAGATTAAAAATGTGAACTACTGATTATTGCGTAGGTGCCTTTCTAATTTCATAGGTAAAGGTGCCGTTTTTCTCTTCCGCAGACATTAGAATGTGATTGTTGGTTTCGCAGAAGTGACGTACGTCAATGTAGCTCATAGGATCCGTTGCAATAAGCGTCAACCGAGCCCCTTGGCCAAGGCTGCGAAGTGCTTTTTGTATTTTTAAAACCGGCATTGGGCATTTCAGCCCGGAGGCGTCAACTAATAGCGGACCTTCGGAAGACACGGAAGATCTTAGCCTATCTCAAGCATAATCTTACCGGTATGTGTGGCGCTTTCCATTAAAGCATGTGCTTCTGCAGCCTGTTCTAGGGGCAGGCTTTGCCGTACCATGGTTTTGATAGTCCCATCTTCGATTATTGGCCATACTTTTTCGCGGAGTTGACGTGCAATCTCGGATTTAAATGTTTCCGGTCGGCTCCTTAGAGTAGAGCCTGTATATACAAGGCGTTTTAACATCACTGGCATTAAATTGATTTCTATTTTCGAACCTAAATTAAAGGCAAGTTGAACGATCCGAGCTTCAGGCGCTGTGGCCTTAATATTACGTTCAACATAAGGACCACCAATTGTATCAAGGATGACATTTGCACCGCCAGCTCCACGAACAATTTCGACAAAATCCTCTTCGTTATAGTTGATGACCTGGTCTGCCCCTAATTCCTTGGCAAATGAACACCGGTCCGTCGGACTATCAGTAGTGAAGACAGTTGCACCGAATGCTTTACCGAGCTGGATCGCTGTTGCACCGATACCACCGGATCCACCATGGACGAGGAACCGTTCTCCTGCCTGGAGGTTTGCGACACCCATGAAAATATTACTCCATACCGTAAAGAACGTTTCGGGTAGGCTGGCCGCTTCGACAAGGTTCAACCCCTTTGGGATGGGTAAACAATGATTAGCATCGGCTCGGACGTATTCAGCATAGCCGCCACCATTAGTCAGGCCGCAAACCTTATCGCCTACAGTCCAGTTCGAAACATTTTTGCCCAACGCGACAACCTCACCGGAGACTTCGAGGCCGAGTAGATCGGTCGCACCCTTGGGTGGCGGATAATGGCCACGACGTTGAACAATGTCCGGGCCGTTGACCCCAACAGCGGCGACTTTGATTAAAATCTCATGGTCCGATTGGGCGGGAACGTCGCGAAAGGCCGGTTTCAGAACCTTGGGAGCGCCAGGCTCAGTAATTTCGATAACTTTCATCGAGGTAGGAATGTTGGCAGACATAATTCTCTCCCTAAGAAATTTAAAAATGCACGCCCTTTAGGCATTTTGAAACAACAAATTACTAGTCTCGCTTGCTACTCAAATAGGATTGGGTAACCCGCTTCATGCCATGCTTGAATGCCGCCCTGCAAACGATAAATCGTACCCTCATGCCCAGAAGACATCATTTTCTTGGCAGCAATGCCGCAACGCACGCCGCTGGCGCAATGGAAGATAATTTTTTTATTATCTTTTATGGGTAGCACCTTGGGGTCGAATGACGAAAGCGGGTTTAGGTTCGCTGCCTCTATTCGGGCCAATTTGTGTTCGTGGGCCTCGCGAACATCTATTAGTAAAGCTTCTCCGGCTTCCAGCCAACTGTTGACGGTTGCCGCATCAACGAATTCTTCTTTACAGGTTTCTGCCATAATTTAACTCCGTTGTGTTAGTGCGAATATCGTCTAAGGGTTGGCCTTCAGGCTACTGATGTGCTTAGAGTGTTGGAAACAGACCTAACATAAATGGGGGATCTTTAAATGGGTGAATATTCAACCGTCGAGAAAGATGGACATCTTCTCATTGTCACCGTTAATCGACCAGAGCGTATGAATGCGCTGCATTCTATGGCCCATTTCGAATTAGCTGAAGTTTTCGATGAGTTCGAAGCGGATGATGATTTATGGATCGCAATTTTGACAGGCGCAGGGGATCGCGCATTTAGTGCTGGTAATGACCTAAAGTTTCAGGCGGAAGGTGGTACCCGAGATAAGCCAGACACAGGCTTTGGCGGTATAGTTAGGCGTTTCGGTCGAACAAAACCTATAATTGCTGCTGTCAATGGTGTTGCTATGGGAGGGGGCTTCGAGTTAGCACTCGCCTGCGATATAATCTTAGCAGCCGAAAATGCCAAATTTGCACTGCCGGAGCCACGAGTGGGGCTTGCGGCTATGTCCGGGGGACTACACCGATTGCCTCGGGTAATCCCAAGACATCAAGCATTGGGTATGATTTTGACTGGGCGACATGTTTCTGCAGAAGAAGGGTATAGGTTGGGCTTTGTGACAGAGGTTGTTCCAGAAGGTAAAGTGTTAGAATCCGCCAAGGAATGGGCAGGTGAAATATTAAAATGTTCGCCGGTCTCTATTCGGACTTCGATGGAAGTCGTGCGGCTTGGTCTCGAAAAAGCATCTGTCCAAGAAGCAATTGAGACTGTGTATGCCGCCGAAAAAGTATTGCGCAATAGTGAGGATTTTGTGGAAGGTCCTAAGGCATTTTCGGAAAAGCGCATGCCGGATTGGAAAGGTCGGTAAATTTTTATTTTTTGCTATTTAGGTCTGGAATTTCCTCTCTTAAATGATCCTTTCGCCCTCTGGTTCTCGTTGAATTGACAGAACAATTTGGCAGGTCTTGATGGTGGTTTGCACTGAAGGGCTGAAGGCCGGATTGGCGCTAGTTTCAGTTATAGGATGCATTTACTTGGACAAATAGTTCGAAATGCATTTTCCCTCTTATGGAACCCATGCAGGTGCCTTTAACATTGAACTTGAGGCCGATTGAATTCTTCTTTGGCCCGATTTCCCTTTAAAAAAGCCCCATTCCCGCAATGCCGGTTTCTAAATCCATTCGTTCGACCAGTTCTCGTCCGACAAAATTCCTGAGAGTTTCGGTTGTTCCACCGCCAAGAGTACCATAGCGGACGCCACGGTAATTTCGTGAAACTGCAAAATCATCGATAAAGCCATATCCGCCATGAATTTGGACGCCTTCGCTACACACGCGGATAGACATTTCATTCACATAGATTTTAGCCATAGCTGCAAGGGTAGGGTTAGGAAAGGGATCGGCGGTTGCGGCAGCGCGATAGAGAATACTCCGACCTGCTTCAATTTCGGTCAGCATACTTGCCCCCTTCCAACGCATGCCTTGGAAATCACCAATAGGATGATTAAAAGCATCTCGGTCGCGCATATACCGAACGGATTCTTCTAAAGAGGACTCCGCCATGCCCAGACAGATTGCAGGATTAAGGCAACGTTGCGTGTTGAAGGCTCCCAGTAATTTGCTTAGTGACCCTTCGTGCAGTGCTAGATGCTCCAATGGCACTTCAACGTTTTCGAAACGCACATCCGCTAAATATTCACCACCCATTGTGTGATAACAGGCGTCAGCACTCATGCCTTTAGCCCCTTTTTCTACCAGCACACAACCGATACCCTTTGTTCCAGGCGTATTGTTGACGCGGGTAAATATTACGAAAAGGTCTGCTTCCTCAGCGCGGCTAATTAGAGTTTTAGAGCCGTTAAGAACCACCCTATCGTTCTTGACCATGCAGTTGGTTTTCATATTACCAAGATCGGTGCCGCAATCCGGTTCGGTCATACAAATGGCGAGGATGCATTTACCCTCCAAAAGCCGAGGCAGGTACTTTTCCTTAAGTTCATCAGAACCATAATGGGATAAAATTCGGCATTGGGTACCTACCTCGCCAAGTACGGCCATGGCTGTTACGTAGCACCCTTTAGCAATTTCTTCGAGCACAAGAACCGTATCGAGGACGCTCGCGCCCATCCCGCCATATTCTTCCGGGACGGACATTCCAAGAATGCCGATCTCGCCAAGTTTTTCCATATTTTCATAAGGGAAAGTGCCGTCTAACCATTTTTTGGCATTAGGCTCAATTACGTCTTTACGGACACGGCTTACCGTATCCATCATTTGCCGTTGCTCTTCCGTCAACTCGAATTGTAGCAAGATAATTCTCCCACGAATTAGAATGTCGATTTAAAAATAGCTACACCACGAATCTCTATTTATGGCAATACGCAGGTTCGAAACCCGGCCAGGACATCGCGGCGATCTGGGGTGAAAAAGTTCCGGTAGCGTCCGGTTACCATCCTACTTCGCGTCGCCCAGGCGCCTCCACGTAGGACTTTAGTTTCGTAGAATACCGGTTGTGAATAATCTTTATAAGAGTCCGGCGAGAAACCTGGATAGGGCTTAAATACCGTCGATGTCCACTCCCACACATTGCCTAGCATCTGACGACATCCAAAAGCACTATCGCTCTGTGGAAAAGCGGCGACGTCCATAACGCCAAGAGCGCCGCCATCTAGGTTGGCGTGTATGTGGTTTCCGGAGGTGGCGTGCCATGGAGTGTCACGTTTTTTTTCGCTAAGCATTGTTCTATCTGCGTTAGGCTCGCCTAGTGCAGCTACCTCCCACTCGGTTTCCGTGGGTAATCGACGTTTTGCCCATCGACAGAATGCAGATGCTTCATACCAATTCACGTGGATTATCGGTTGGTATGGCTTTAGGTCTTCAATGGTGTCGAACCTTCTTACTGACCAATCACCTTCGCCGGTAGGCTGCCAATAGACTGGATGAACGGCGTCTTCCCGTTTACACCAGTCCCACCCATCTTCGTCCCAAAACTCCCGAATTTCATAGCCTTTTGCGTCAACAAAGTCTTTGAACTCTGTGTTGGTTACAGGTGCTTTAGCGATTTCGAACGGTTTGACTGGAACCGGATAGATCCATTTCTCGTTATCAAAGAGTATAGCTTCATCCTTTGTTGAGCCCAGTAAAAATGTTCCCCCTGGAATTGTGACATCTCCTGGGTGGGCACCAGCTTCTTCATCATCGGGGACTGCGGCAATTGTAAAGGTGGGTTTCGGATACCCCAGTGTTTGGCGTGAATAGGTATAGGCCTCCGTGTGCATGTCTTCGTGAAACGTAGCGAATTGATACATGTAACTGTCTACCTCGCTTGCATCCCCGACGCCGAGCCGGCAGATACAGCGTTCTAGGACGGCCTTGATGTAGGCGAGTGTTTCGTTCATGGGGAGCAATGGTAGGTCCCAACGCACCTCATGGGGAATTTCAATTGAATCGTAAATATCATCGCCTGGTGCGTGGTACGGAGCTTGGTCATAGAGATCGCGCAGAATAAATTTTTCGTAGAACCACGCTACATGCCCAATTTCCCAGCGTAATGGATTTACGATTTGCAGACGAGGTCCCATTAACTGATTTTCATCCAGTCCAGCTACTAGTTCCAGGGTCCGAGTATGGGCGTCCTTCATAATTTGTTCTAAATATGATGCAGCAACCGGTTGTGTCATAGGACGCGGCCTCTCTAAGATATAACGATGAAAATAATTCTTATCACACCTGCAGCAAAGTTAGCCAAGAACGGTAATCGAACAACGGCTATTCGATGGGCGCGTATTCTGCGCAAACTCGGCCATCAAGTTAGGGTCGACGTGGAATGGGACGGTCGACCGGCAGATATGATGGTCGCTATCCATGCCTGGCGTAGTGCACAATCCGCATTACAATTTAGGGAGCGCTATCCCAAACGGCCGTTGATCGTACTCCTGGCAGGAACGGATATTTACCGCTTCCAAAAAAGCCATCCTAAGAAAACGTACCGATGTATGGAGATAGCCGATGGCCTGGCCTGCCTGCACGGACAAGTATACCGTTCTATCCCGGCTGAGTTTACTTCAAAACTGCATGTAGTGCATCAGTCCGCATCGCCCTTGAGCATAGCGCGTAAACCATCTGTTCGCCATTTTGATATTTGTGTGGTTGGACATTTGCGTGAGGAGAAAGACCCGCTTCGTACAGCGATGGCAGTACGCAACCTGCCACCGGACTCTAAAATTAGAGTTATCCATTTGGGGAAGGCGCATAGTGCAGATTGGGCGGACAAAGCTAAAAAAGAAATGGCGCGAAATCCTCGTTACCAATGGTTGGGGGAGGTTCCTGGTTGGCGCGTGCGTCGCGAATTCGTCAAGACCCACCTGATGGTATCAAGTTCAATCATGGAAGGTGGCGCGAATGTGATTTCGGAAGCGGTTGCCGCCGGCGTTCCAATTATCGCATCTGACATTGAAGGGGCAAAAGGATTACTTGGCGATAGCTATGATGGTTATTATCCGGTGAAAGATACGCAAGCACTCGGCGCCCTGTTAGTACGAGCCGAAGTTGATTCGAGTTTCTTGAAGAGGCTTGAGCAACAATGCGCCGCAAAGCTTTCCAAATTTACGCTGGAACGGGAAAGCGCTGAATGGAGGGTATTATTGGATGCGGTTTTATAACTATGACGAAATAGTAATTGGCTCTAAACGCCCACTATTTGGAAGAACATTGCCGATAATTGCCGTGCGTTTATAGCCAGCCTTTTTTAGCTCCGTAACCGTTGAATCGGCTTTTTTGTCAGGAATGCTGGCTATAAGACCACCGGCTGTTTGTGGGTCAAAAATCAGCGGATAACGAGGGTCTTGCGCCGCTGAGTCCACGTCATGAATGGCCCGTCTGAGTCGAACATTTTGGGGCTGCAGAGAGCTGAAAATACCTTCTGTTACTAGATCTAAAGCTCCCGCCAATAAGGGAATAGCATTTATATTCAAATCTACATCAACGCCGGACGGCTTTATCATTTCGACGAGGTGTCCAAGGAGGCCAAAGCCCGTCAGGTCTGTGCAGGCTGTTGCACCATTTGCATAAAGAATGTCTGCACCTTGTTTATTTGATTGGATCATGCCTTTTAGCGCGGCATCAATCCAATTGCCCTCGGCTTTATGACGCATATCGGCAGCGAATAGTGTACCGGTGCCGATTGGTTTTGTGAGAATGATTTTATCACCCGCTTGCATGCCACCTTTGCGGAGAATACGCGCTCTATCGACAAGGCCATTAATAGCAAAGCCCAACGACATTTCGGAACCCTCACTGGTATGGCCACCAACCAATGCTGTGCCCGTTTCGTTTAGCACTTTCATGGCACCTGCCATCAATTGCGATAAATCATCTTCAACTTTATCTTCTAGGCCGAAAGGCAGTGTGACGATGGACAGTGCCGTCTGCGGCTCGCCTCCCATCGCGAAAATGTCCCCCAAGGCGTGGTTTGCTGCGATCTGGCCAAAAATATAGGGATCGTCGATAAAGGCGCGGAACGCATCGACCGTATGTACCATTACTTTGCCGTATGGCACTTCTACGACTGCAGCATCATCGGGCTCATGCAATCCAATTAAGACATCTTTGCGGGGAATAGGGGCTAATTGCGATAAAGCGCGTTGCAAGACTGACGCGCCCACCTTGGCCCCGCATCCACCACAGCGCATGGCGATAGCGGATATTTCTTTGATTACATCTTCATTAGCGAGGCCCTTGGCTATATTAGTCTTCTCTTCATCACCCATATCAGGCAGATCGCTGAACTTTCGGATGAAACGCCGGTCGATCCAATCCTTCCACCGCCAAATTAATTTGCCTTCAGCGGTCCAATTGGAACGCGATGCCACCGCATATTTATCTCCGGTTGAGATAAGGCTTAAGAACTGTCGCTGCGGCTCAAAACGTTTTAAAGACTTACCTAAGAGGGCTCTTCGTAGATTGCGTTCCAGCGGTGGGCCTTGTCGCACGGCGAAGACGCCCGATTTTGGACGCGGATGATTTATCATGTCTGCGATATCGCCGGCGGCAAAAATTCCCGGATGCGATACGGATTCTAATGTATCTTTTACTTTGACGAAGCCACCCTCTGAAACTGATAAGCCACCTTTTTCGAGCCATTCTTGGGCGCTGGCCATGGTGACCCACAATATTTCATCGAGTTCGAAACTTTCTCCGTTCACACAATGCAAACGGCCAGGGCCTACGGTTTTAACTTCATGGTGGAGATATAGTTTGACTCCTCGTTCATTTAAAACGCGTCGGTACTTATCCCGCACTTTCCGATTATGGCCGATTAGTATGTCATTGTTGGTGAAAAGGTTATAGCTCGGCTCAACCCTTTTGTTGCCCGCTTTTTTAAGAATTTGGCGGAGGCGGAACTGAATGGCGAGAATGATTTCAACGCCGCCTGCTCCGCCGCCAACGACGCCAATTTTTGTTTTTCCTTTTGCAGCGACGACACGCTCAATAAGTTTATTCCAATGATTGACAAAGCCATCGATGGGCTTGACTGGCACTACGTTCTCTGTTGCGCCTTTGACAATTTTGGTGTTGGGGGCAGATCCTATATTGATAGAAAGAAGGTCGTACTGAACAGGCGGGCGGTTTTTACAGATGACCTGTTTTTTTTTCGGATCAATACCTGTCACTTCATCCAAATAAAAGCGCGCATTGGCAAATCGCGCCAGAGGGCCTAAATCGATATGGGCTTCCGGGAAGGTATAATGGCCCGCGATGAAGCCGGGTAGCATGCCAGAATATGGTGCTTCCAGGTCGCGGCAAATTAGTGTCAAGCGCACGCCTGGGAGTGGCTTCATACCGAATTTCTTCAAGACAGTTACGTGTGAATGTCCGCCGCCTATCAGTACTAAATCTTTTAAAATAGGGGTTTCGGAATTTTCCATAATCTACCTAGCATCAAGTGATGTTTGAAGCCGCAAGGTTGTGCGGATACGTCGTGAAATCATATCTAAGCCGATATTCATAAATGCGGTAATCAGAATTAAAACCATTGCTCGGTCAAAGCGAATATCGGCAAATGCAGAATCTACATAAAAGCCTAACGTATGGATACCAAGTATGCCAAGGATGGCGGTTTCTCGGAAGATTACTTCCCAACGGTAGAATATGAAGGCGAGGAACTGGCGATAGACGCGCGGTAATGCCTCAAATAAATATAAATTAACTCCCCTCGGGCTGTCTGGGCGTAGTTGCAGCTGTTCGGTGAAGCGGCCGATTAAATGGCCTATGATTCCGGCATTGTGTAGGGAAAGAGCCACAACCGCTGGAAACATAGAGGGCCCCCAAAGCTGAAGAAGAATAAAGGCTAGCACATACTCTGGCGTGGAACGGACGACGACTAGGAAGATATGACCCATCGTACGACCAAAGGGATGGAAAAACATAGGTGAGATTAGGGGGAAAAACAGCAAGGTCAGAAGACCAGTGCTCGTTAGAGCAATCATAGTAAGAATTACGGTATTAAAAATTCCAGGCAGTGCTTCGGAGACAAATAAATTTTGAAACCAATACCAGGTTTCGATGAGCACCGGTACCGAGGTAGCGTCGGCAGTTCGGATTGGAAGCGGCATAATGTCGTTGGTGAAAAACCGCCATGCATTCGACCAGCTCATGGGGCCACTTTCGGGGAGCAGGAAAAAAGCGGCAATTATGTAAACTGGTATCAATTCACTTCGCATCCATTTCCGAATTGTCGAGATGACGATATAAAACACGAGCAATAAAGCAGATAGGTCCGAGTAATGACCTTCTTTGTAGGCAGTTTCTAAATAAAAACCGATCGTTGGTAAGCCGATAAATCCTAGTACTGCGCTTGATCGCAGTCCGCATTCCAATCTGTATAAAGAATAGGTTTTGAAATGCGCCCATACTCCAGGGAGGCGGGCAAAGAAAAACAGGGAGATGACCGATGTACCATTAGGCACGGCCTGGAGGGGTGAGGGATCCGCTTCTTCTAATATTTCCGCATAAACCTTGGCACAAATCCCTGCATAAGGAATGGCAATAGCAAGGACGCCTGTCACTGCAGTTAGGCCAAATATTTGCAAAAAAATAAGTGCCCAAAATAATTCATGGACGGCGCGGATAAATGCGCAGCCGATGCCCACAATGCGATAATGAAAAACAATCGCCAGTAAAAAACCCGTGATATTTGCTAAAGTTACACCAAGAATAGCGAAGCAGATTGTATAAAGAAGTGCCTCTAATATCTGCTCCCACTTTGTGAAATCCGGAGTGATCAAACCAGCACCAAGGCGTTTCATCTCCGGCCAGGGGTCTTTTGTCGTGATTTCGATATCGGCAAAAAATAAACAGCTGATTGCGATAAACAAAAACCAAATGCTTGTGCGAACTAACGGTGACTCCGGTACGAGCGGTGCGGGATTATGAGGTGCCATATAGGCCATTCAGATCTTTTGATTTTATGTGGTCGACCGAACGGTCAAATGCAATTTTGCCATTAGATATGCCAATGATGCGCGTACAGAATTGCAACGCTAATTGCACATCATGCATCGCGAGAATAACGGTATCATGGTTCTCGGTGATACTTTTCATTACATCACGTGCCTGTTGTTCATCGACCGCCGAGACTGGCTCATCGC
>PBOR01000002.1 GCA_002724395.1 Rhodospirillaceae bacterium
TATTCCTCGACTTCCGAACCTTAAACTAGAAGGACGCATATTGAATGACGATTATCTTATTGAATTGGGAGGCGATGGTTTATCCTGACCCGTATCGTTTGAAAATGTGCCAAGAAAAGTTCTAGTGTATGCTAAGGAACCCGTACCGTAAACCGACACAGGTGGGTGGGTAGAATATACTAAGGCGCAAGAGTGAAACCCTGTTAAGGAACTCGGCAATCTAGCCCCGTAACTTCGGGAGAAGGGGTCCCGGGACTCGTCCCGGGCGCAGTGAAAGGGCCCATCCGACTGTTTAGCAAAAACACAGCATTCTGCGAACACGCAAGTGGAAGTATAGGATGTGACACGTGACCAATGCCAAAAGATTAAGGGGAGGTGTTAGCCTTCGGGCGAAGCTCTGATCCTAAGTCCTGGTGAATGTCGGCCGTAACTATAACGGTCCTAAGGTAGCGAAATTCCTTGTCGGGTAAGTTCCGACCTGCACGAATCGTGTAACGACCGGATCGCTGTCTCGGAGTGGTTCTCGGCGAAATTGTAGTGGCGGTGAAGATGCCGCCTACCCGCGGTAGGACGGAAAGACCCTATGCACCTTTACTATAAGCTGGTATTGGGTTCTGATTCTTAATGCGTAGCATAGGTGGGAGACTTTGAAACGATGGCTTCGGTTGTCGTGGAGTCGTCAGTGAAATACCACTCTTTATTAATTAGGATTCTAACCCCGATCCTGTGAAGCCAGGCGGGGAACAGTGCCTGCGGGTTAGTTTGACTGGGGCGGTTTCCTCCCAAAGAGTAACGGAGGAGCGCGAAGGTACTCTCAGCACGGTTGGCAATCGTGCGTCGAGCGCATGGGTAGAAGAGTGCTTAACTGTGAGACACACACGTCGAGCAGATGCGAAAGCAGGCCCAAGTGATCCGATAGTTTAATGTGGAATTGCTATCGCTCAACGGACAAAAGGTACGCTAGGGATAACAGGCTGATCGCGCCCAAGAGTTCATATCGACGGCGCGGTTTGGCACCTCGATGTCGGCTCGTCGCATCCTGGGGCTGGAGAAGGTCCCAAGGGTCCGGCTGTTCGCCGGTTAAAGCGGCACGCGAGCTGGGTTCAGAACGTCGTGAGACAGTTCGGTCCTTATCCACCGTGGGCGTAGGAAACTTGAGGGGTTCATTCCTTAGTACGAGAGGACCGGGAATGACGCACTTCTGGTGTGGCAGTTGTTCCGTCAGGGGCAGCGCTGCGTAGCCATGTGCGGACGAGATAAGCGCTGAAAGCATCTAAGTGCCAAGCTCTTCCCAAGATAAGGTTTCCCTGAAGACCCCAGGTAGACTACCTGGTTGATAGGTCAGGCGTGTAAGTGTGGTAACATATTTAGCGGACTGATACTAATTGGTCGTTCGGCTTGATCGCTTTTTTTTCACTATAAGTGACTAAGCGATTTCAAAAGCGAATGTAGGTCAGATGGATTCGCCTGTATGCAGATTTCAGAGAACTTAGGTTCTCAACGGTTTTTTGGTGGTTATAAAGCTGTGGTCCGACCCGATCCCATCCCGAACTCGGCCGTCAAACGCAGTATTGCCGATGGTAGTGCTTGTATAGCTTGTGCGAGAGTAGGTTGCCGCCAAATTTTTTTCAAAGGCCGAACTCAAGGGTTCGGCTTTTTTTTTAAGAGAAGGTAATATTATGTCACAACATCGTAGTTTAAGAGCAACCGGTGGTATGTCTTCCAAAAGAAGCGTATTGAAGCGTTTTGAACGTGTTGAGCTCCTTAAAAAGCGCGGTTTGTGGAAAGAGGGCGATCGTGTGGTAGGTCTTCGCAAGACCAAGCCCGAGGCCTGATTCCGCGTTTTTCATGCGCTTGAGGTTGCAAAAATACATTGCTCAAGCAGGTATTTGCTCCCGACGAGCTGCCGAGGAACTCATCAAAGCCGGGCGTGTTTCGAACCAAAGTGGTCGTATCGCCCAAATAGGCGACTCCATTGTTCCTGGCGTCGATCGTGTTTTTGTGGACGGAAAACCCGTTGACACAAAAGCACAACAGTATGTGATTTATCACAAGCCTCCAAAGGTCGTTTGCTCCCGAAAGGACACTCACGGCCGAAGAACCCTCTACGACGATCTGCCAGAGCAGCTTCAACACCTTTTTTATGCTGGNCGCCTCGATTTCCTGAGTGAAGGATTGTTGATTCTCACCAATGACGGAGATTTCAAACAGCGGTTGACCCATCCCGGTTTTTGTATTGAAAAACAATACCACGTTTGGGTGCGAGGTCTGTCCTCTCATGCTGCTTTTCATCGTGATGCCCTCAGCGGTATTCGTGAAGGAGGCGATCTCCTCAGAGCCAAAAGGGTCTCTTTCATTGGACAGCAAAAGGGCCTGACCCAACTTGAAATCATTCTTACTGAGGGTAAGTATAGGGAGATACGACGTATGGTTCACGCCAGCGGTGGAAAAGTGATTCGTTTGCTCAGACTGCGTGTTGGGGATATCGGACTCAGTGGGCTCAAACCTTCCAAATGGCGGACCTTCCATAGTCAAGAACTTCAATTTGTTAATCAATTATTGCAGCAGTCATCCAATCGATTATGACCCATTCCAAATTGCACATTCCAGGTCCTGTGGAAGTAAGCGAAAAAACGTTTCGTGCCATGACCACTCCTATGGTCGGGCATCGTAGCGCGGATTTTCAGGAACTCTACGGGCGCATTCAGCCATCCTTGCAGAGCTTGTTTCAAACCAAACAGCTGGTCTTCCTCAGTACCTCCTCTGCCTGGGGTGTGATGGAGGGCGCCATTCGGAATTGTGTGCAGAAAAAAGTGCTCAACTGCATGTGTGGCGCCTTCTCTGACAAATGGCTGGATGTCTCAAGGCGCTGTGGAAAGGAAGCTGAAGGACTGGAAGTGGCATGGGGGTCCCCTGTCTTGCCGGAAATGATTGATAAAAAATTAGAGACCGGTGAGTTTGACGCCTTGACTCTTGTCCACAATGAAACCTCTACAGGGGTATTGAACCCTTTGAGCGACATTGCCTCACTCAAGGAAAAATATCCCGAAATCATGTTCATTGTCGATACGGTCAGCAGCTTTTCCGTCGTGGACATTCCATTCGATCAGCTGGGAATCGATGTGCTGCTGACAGGCTCCCAGAAGGCCTTGGCCATGCCGCCTGGCCTGGCTCTTTTTACGGTCTCCCCGGCGGCCCTTGAAAGAGCCGCGACGACTCCTGATCGAGGCTATTATTTTGATTTCGTTGAATTTCAGAAAAATGCCGAAAAAAACATGACACCCAGTACACCTTCGATCAGTCACATCTATGCTTTGGAATCCAAGCTGGAAGATATTTTCTCAGAGGGGATGGAGGTGCGATTTGAGCGACATGCCACCCTTTCGGAGCGTGTCAGGCATTGGGCGACTGAACAGGGATTCACCCTTTTTCCAGATGCTGGCTACGAATCAAGGGCTTTGACTTGCATCAACAACGGAGCCAAAGCCGGCGGACGCACCATCGATGTGCCCACTCTTCAAAAAAGGGTCAAGGAAGCGGGTGTGACCATTGATGGAGGTTATGGGAAGATCAAAGGCAAGACATTTCGATTGAGCAACATGGGCGATGAGACGCAGGAATCCATCGATGCGCTACTGGGAATCCTAAACGATTCACTGAAGGGTTTGTAAACCTTTGGCGTGTTGTTCTTCAAAAACGACGCCCCTCCCGAACCTCTCGATGAGGCGTCGCAAAGTCGGATCAGGCACCCAACCATTGGTTGACGCCTTCGATGGAGTCTTCTGGAGCTTGATGGTGAATGGCGCTCCAACCCATTTGTCTGGCGGCATGCACGTTTTCAGCTCGGTCATCAAGGAACAGGAGATTCCCGGGGGTGCATCGTGTCATCAATTGTGCCACGCCATAGAGCGTCGTATCAGGTTTCATGCAGCCATGTTCGTAAGAAAGACAGTAGGCATCAAAGCGCTCAAAAAAGGGAAAAGCGGCCCGAATGTAATCCACAGCAGTGACATTGGTATTTGAAAAAACCATCACCGGTATGCCGCGCTCCTTGAGAGATTCCATGAATCCAACCATGGAAGGAACGGGTGTGAAGATTTCCGCGAAACCTTTTTTGAGTTCCTCAAGGCTGGCTTCCAGCCGGCACTCCACACTCAACTTTTGAAAGAATTGAGCCTCACTCCAGTCACCACGCTCAAAGGTATGAAGTAATGGAGATTGGTTGATGGATTCTAGAATCTGCTCTTCTTCCTGTGGGCTGTATCGAGCCAGTTCTTTGGCTGCAATGGCGAAGTCAAAATCCAAGAGGACCTTGCCAAGGTCAAAAATGACCCAGCGCCTTTCAGTGTTCATGTTCCAGAGCGACCCTGCCTTGAAGGGCCCGATGAAGGGTCAAATCATCCGCAAAGTCCAGGTCACTGCCGGCTGGTAATCCTTGTGCGATTTTCGTGATCCGTCTGCCTTCTTGATTCAGACGCTCAGCTAAATAATAGGAAGTGGCATCTCCTTCCACATCAGATCCGAGTGCCAGAATGATTTCCTTGACCTCAAGTTCATGGAGCCGTCCTTCCAGCGCATGAATGTTTAGATCCTCCGGGCCGACTCCGTTCAGGGGAGATAGCTGTCCTCCCAGAACATGATACAACCCTTTGTAGGCCCCGGATTTTTCGAGACTGAGGATGTCTGTGGCCTTGACGACGATGCAGATGAGGTCCTGTTGTCTTTGGGGATCAGAGCAAATGAGACAGGGTTGGGATTCAGTAAGTGCACCGCAGGATTCGCAACTTTTTACCGAATCGGCGGCCTTTCGAATTGAGTCGACTAATTGTGAACAAACCTCATCAGGGCTTTGAACCAGGTAAAGGGCCATGCGTTCAGCCGATCGAGGGCCGACCCCTGGCATACGGTTCAGGGCAGCCTTGAGCTCAATGAGCGAATGAGGAAGTGCCGGCATGATTTCAGGATCCCTCTTGAATCCATGTGAGAAGCTGTGAGTCCAAGGACTTCCCCCTGATGGATTCAGGCAATCAGATCAAACCAGGAATGCTGAGTCCTTGGGTAAGTTTCCCCATTTCTTCATCGGAAATCTCCTTGGCTTGGTCTAGAGCACTGTTGACAGCACTCAGGACGAGATCTTCGAGAAGTGAAATATCCTCTTTGTCGATCGATTCGGGATTGATGGAAATAGCTTTCAGCCTCCCGTCGCACTTTGCCGTCACTTTCACGGCTCCGCCTCCACTGGTGGTCTCGACCGTGCGTTCCGCCAAATCTGCCTGGGCCTGCTCCATTTGCCTTTGGATACGGCCTGCTTGTTTCATCAATTTACCGATGCTCGACATAGTCTGAGGATACTAGAAGCCAGGTTGGGATTTTTCAAGTGGAGGATTCAACGTTGATGAGTCGCCCTTTGAATGTTTCAAGTGCCTTCTGGATCAGCGGATCCTCCAAAAAGGCTTTTGGGTCTGGCGGAACGGTGGCATCCGCGCTTGCTCTGGACGGTTCAGAAGGGGTGCCTGTTTGAGGCAAAGAAGATGGTGGAACTTCCGAGTCAGGAGCGTGGGCTGCCGGTTTTGCCTTGGCCTTCACTTGTTTTGAAAGGATGAACTTTATCCCAACGCCTTCATGTCCCAGTTGAGCCAGGCATGCTTCCAAGGTGTGATGGTGTTTGCGTTGATCCACCATTTCCATGTGATTGCTCATCGCGGCAGGGAAACCTGCCGTCAGAACGTTCCCAGATAGCTCCAGGGCCTGGGCTTCTAAAAGGTAACTGTGGAGAAAGGGAGATTCCTTGGACACCACGTGAAGCAAGGCTTCCCAGGCTTTTTCTGCACCTAAAACGGTCTTCTCGGTAGGTTTGGCGGTTTTTTGGGCTTCAGCTTCGGCTACAGATTGCTTGGGCGTGGATGAAGGCAAGGCTTCAGGACTGCCCTTTTGTGGTGGCTCCGCGACTGGGAGCGGGTCTTTGGGGGGCCGGTCCGTAGAGCTCGGGTCATGCTTGAGTTTTTTTAGTGCCTGGAGGATATCGTCGAGGCCGCGATGACTGAGAGATTCCGCGGCCCTGATCAGGCCAACTTCGACTGCGATGCGTTTGGCTGAGGCTTCTTTGAGCCGATACTCCGTCTGGTTGAGCCCTTCCAGGAGCCTGAGAATCTGCGTTTCAGTCAAGGAAGATCCTTGAGATTGGAGCATCTTCCTGGCGCTTTCCGAGAGCCCTTCCAGCTGCGTGCTGGAGGAGGACACCTTATGAAGAAGAAGGTGACGAAAATGATCCTGTAAATCAGCCATTAATCGATTCAACTCTTTCCCCTGGCCGATCAGATCATCCAGCGTTTGGAGAATGGACGGCTTGTCCTGAGCGACCATGGCGCGCGAAAGGCTCAGGATTTGATCCCTTGAGGTGAGCCCAAACATGGAAAGGACATCGGATTCGGCAACGCTCTCGCCGCAGAAGCTGATCAGCTGATCCAAAGTGGATTGGGCATCGCGCATGCCACCATCGGCTCCCCGGGCGATAGCCTGGAGAGCTTCGAATTCAATTTCAACACCCTCCTGATGAGCAATCTTTTTGAGTTGGTCCACGATGAGGGCATCTGGAATCCGTCTAAGATCAAAACGCTGACAACGGGACAGAATCGTTGGAAGGACCTTGTCAGGTTCTGTGGTTGCGAACATGAACTTGACGTGTGAAGGAGGCTCTTCGAGTGTTTTCAGTAGTGCGTTGAAAGCCTCCTTGGTAAGCATGTGGACTTCGTCAATGATGTAGATCTTGAAGGGGGCCGCTGCAGGAGCGTAATGGATGGTCTCTCTCAGGTCTCTGA
>PBOR01000042.1 GCA_002724395.1 Rhodospirillaceae bacterium
GATCCCCAGTGAGAAAGATTTTTTTGAAGCAGGCTCCATTTTTAAGCGCGAAGATTTTATCGATGACGCAAAGGCTTTATTAAAGGAAATGAACCTTATATTTTCGGTTATTGATATTCTTAAATTAGATCAAGATATCGGGCTTTGATGCGCGTTTTTGTGATGTAGGTGCCTCCTACGAAGACGTCAAATCTGGCCTCATTTGATGAAACAGAACCTTACGAGGTTGGTTTTGAATCCCTGTCTTTCCACCATTCAAACTTTGGATTGCTGAGTGAAGTGATCCACAGCCCTGGTAAAACGGTTTTTCCTTTCCGTTAAATCTCTGGAAACTATTTAGACCGTCCGTGTAGCGAATACGATTTAAAGTTATCCGCGTGTGTCTGGTCAAGGGTATCGGTGTGATTGCAGTAAAGAACGGTTTGGACACTGTGTCCGGTTCGGAACGCATGGTCATGAAACTCATTAAAGTTCTTGAAGAATGGGACAGTTAGATGCTCATCTAGAGAACCAATGCGGGACTTGCCCGGACTGTGGCAAACGGAACTAAGTTGGGACGGAAGTCCGTTCTAACATCATCCATCAAGAAACAGATTACCTAACTCAAAGATAATGGTTTCGCCATTTTAAGACACCTGACAACGCACATCTTGCGAAGATGAAACAGAATACCTATCGTTTGAGTTTACTTCTCATCACGGCGATTTGATCAGAGCCTGGTAATAATTTTTGATATTCAACAAATGCGGACTTTGCGCGAGTTAGTTTACCAACACTCAATGCCGTCTCAAATAGAGCTAACCACAGATCGGGTGAATTACGTTCCGTGAGTGTCATTTTATTGATCAATTGATATGCCTCATTAGTTCTATTTAAATCACGCAAAATCCGGGACAGCGGTATTCCGAAGCGTTCTCTCCTGTAAGACGAACTGTCTAGTGCATTCTGATAAGCTTCAATGGCTTTGATATTGTCACCTTGTTTCTGATAAATACCGCCCAAAGCTGCATGCGCTTCACTATATTTTTTATTAATTGACAATGCCTTGTTAAGGCTTTCGATCGCTGGCTCCATTTGACCCAAGGCCACATAAACCTGACCAAGATATAAAAATGTTCTGGCATTCCGTTTGTCTAACTTGTTGGCAAACATCAGGTCTGGTAGAGCATTTTCAAACTTTTTAGATAATATAGAGACACGCGCACGACGAACTAATAAATTTGCATTAGTTGGATCAAGTTCCAGGCCAGCCGTAAAATCCGCTTCCGCATCTTGAAGTTTGTTCATTTCATAGTTGACGATCCCTCGCCACTTCCAAGCCGTCAAAAACGCCTTGTCTATTTTTAGCGCTTTTGAGAGGTACCTATGGGCAACTTCATACTGTTTCTGATACCCGTAAACCATTCCCATGCCATAAAAAGCTTCTTTATATGATGGATTTACGCGAAGTGTTTTTCTGAAAAATGCTTCGGCCTTCGCATAGTCTCTTTTTTTCGTTTTAAGCTCCACCCAGCCAAGATTGTAAAGCGCCAAATCAAATCGTGGATCGATATTAAGAGCCGCATTGAAGGAAGACTTGGCCAAGTCTAGCTTTTTTTCGTCCGAAAAAATTATGCCCTTCCACAAATGTGCCCATTTAGATTCTTTATTGAGCTTTAGAGCTTTATCAAAAAGTTCGACTGCCTTATCTCTCTGTCCACTTCCATATTCAACCACCCCAAGGCGCATTATCGCAAAATCGTTATCCGGATCCAATGAAATGGCCTTTGAAAGTGCTTTTTTTGCTCGCCCACTTTCGCGCAATGCTGTGTAAATTTGACCTTGGAGGATGTAAGATTCCGGTTTTTGTGGATCCTGTTGCTCCAAAAGTATGGACTTCGCGATAGCTCTATGAGCCGCATCAAGTTCACTCGCAGTGTAGGGACGGTCAAGGTTTAGAAGTCTTCGAACTTCGGCCATTCCATCAATATATGCATCCAAGTACATATATTCGGTGTTGTTGGGGCTTAGCTTAAGAGCCTTTCCGATAAATTCTTTACCAATCTTTATATTGTTTTCATCGTAGTAAACGCGCACTCCAACTTCCGCATATTTTTCGGCGGTAGCGCGCTTTTCCCATAACTCATTAAGATAAATTCCACCTTCCATACCTCCCACAATTACTGTGGCGAGCAGAGCAATTACAGATGTAAAGCGGACGCATAAAGCACGAATTTTCTGGAACCTACGACGTTCTTGTTCCTCAACGACCTCGGGCGCAAAGTGTTTTTCAAGCCGACTTAGTGAACGGGCTTGTAGCGTTAAAATCTCTTGTATTGTTTGTTCGGAGTGTTGGTCATTTTTTTCTGATGATGTCATCAAAACGTCTCGATCTTATTTGTACCAATTTTTCCGAAACTTGAGAGGATGCATTCGCTACCCTTGTAACAATAGAAGTTCGATCCTTTGGATAGCCCTTTGCATGCTGATGCCCCTGCGACTTTTCAAGGCGCCGGATCACGTTTACTCCAGCCCTTGCATTGTACCCTGCTTTGGCGGCGAGCTCTGCGCCGCGCCGATCAGCTTCTGCCTCTAAGTCAGCACTAAAACCATTTTCCATGTAGCCCATCATATTCCCAAGAAGCCCCCCCAGACCAGGAAAAGCATTGCCAGCAACATTTTTCATAAGGTCAGTGCCCTGCTTTGATTTAACAGCATTCAATCCATGGTCTAACTCTACATGTGCCACTTCGTGGGCGAGAACAAAAGCCAACTCATCTTCATTACGAACAAAGTCTAACATTCCTGTTGAAATGAAAACAAAATTACCTGGAGCGGAAAATGCGTTGATAACGCTCTTATCACGCAAGATAATGACTAATGGCTCCTTGTGATTTCCGGCATAATTACTCGCTGCTAGCAATGTCAGAACAATACTCCGAACATATTTTACACGCGGATCACTTTGCGGCAGAGTAGCGTATCGCCCCAACACATGGGCTGAAAGTTTCCTGCCCAAGTAATATCTACCCATAGGACCGAGAATGGTATTGTTGTGGGAGTCAAAGACCTTTCCAATCGTTTTTCCTAAATTTAGGCCGCCACCGGGTTTTTTGCCCTGACCCTTTGGCGTGTTACTGTTTGGCTTGATACCGCCAAACAAATTTTTCATAGTCTGACTTGGACTTTGGCTTTGCTCTTGAGATTTTCCGCCGTTTTGACCAGCCTTCTGGCTATTAAGTGAGTCAAGAAAACCTCCAAGAGATTGGGCATTCAGTTCAATGGCGCCAATACTTAGGGCAATGAATATAACAGCTTGGAGCACTAATGTTCGCGACCATTGTCTCATCTGAATTCTCCCAATCGACCGTTTCTGCGGAATGCCTGGAATATTTCGGAATCTAATTTTTGTTGGTTTTCCTCAATTAATTTGTCAACCTTTACATAATCCGCCTGCGCACCTTTTGCTTTCCCCGCTACGCCACGCATAGCAGTCATATCTCCTTTTTCATCTTCCGAAAAATTTCTTTTCGCTTGTTTAGCAGACAGAGCATTGACCTTTTGTTTTACCTTTTCAATCGTCTGGGTTTTCATCAACTGTTTTGTTACAAAACACGATGCTGGGCTATATCCATTTGTGACCTGTAGCCATGACGCCCGCGTGTATAATTCAGCAGAGACTGGCCTTATCTCTCTTTCTTCCTGCTCAGCGGCGTCTTCTTCCTCTCTTTCAAGCGTTTCTTTAGACGACTTATCAGACGCTGGCAGAGTAAATAACTTCGTTAACCCAATAATATTTAATTTATCTCCAAATTTTAGAGTTTTAATTTTTGGAGAAAATACCGAGGGTTTTTTGTGCACGAAGATATTTTTGCACGCGACAAATACCGTATCACCAACGTTCAAGCGTTCGAAGCCGACTGCCACACTCGCGGACATAACAAGCGGTAATGATAGAAGCAAAGCGGCTTTCCCAAGTCTAATTCTAAAATGCATATTTGAAATACACCAATGTCTGAAGAGGGTTTATCATATTTCCTGGGATCTCTTTTCCCGGGATCTCTGGCTGTGAAGCATACAATTCTATAACTTTACCAGCTTCAAAAAATATTTGAAATGGCTTATCCGCTAGCCCTTCAATAATGCCCTACCGCTTATTCCTCGGTTAGCCTGAAGCCCTCTTTCTTCCTTCATACATTCTCAACCGATTGTACTTCCCACATGAAAAACCTGACCCTCACACTGATTCTTGGAAGTGTGAGGGTGAGTGTGAATTCTGGTCTTTCCAGTCAAATAACATTTTTCCAGAAGGGTCCAACTGCTGCTCCAACATACTCATCGTATGTGACCCTCCTTTAATTTAGTCTGTGCCGTTAGGGCCTTTGAAGACTTGAGTTTTGTATTTTTTGGTCCCGTCTTCCCCGGCTTGGAGTGAGAGGAAATCGTAAATTTTCCTGTATAAATTGGGTCGTCTTTTTCCGCTGAGCGCAGCGGTGTACTTTTCGCCATTGTCTTATCCTTCTAATCAGAAATACTCGTCACAAACGAGCGTATTCCGGTGATCTTGAGTTTACGTTTACGTTTTCGGTAAGTGGAACGTGTGCTATTTTTTCAAGTGATATGAGATGCTGTTAAATTTATCATTTTGAACATGATCGTATAACTGCTCTAGTTTTTCCTGGATGTCCGAATATTGTGTGAATGGTCCTAGGTTTTGCACCTCATCAAAGTAAAAATATAAACCTCTGTATCTATATACAGATACCCAGCTCCCATTCGCAGCCTCTACAAACTCAACTTTCTGGCCTTTGCTGAGTACATCCTCAAAATCAATTTCATTCGCATAGGCGCTAAATATATTTATCCAGTCAAAACCGAATGCCTCCCGTATCGTATTGCTTACAAACTTTGCATCCTTAAATTCTATGGCGAAATCCAGTTTTTCTCCTACCTCTGAAGTGAATTCAGGGGGGAAGACCATCAGAGCGGGTAGTTCTGCAAATTTATCTTCAGGACGAAGATAGAACTTCTCAAGTTCAGCATTTTGCTTTGCCCATACCTGATACGTTGGATAGGTCCTGTTGACGTTTATCTTTTTGCGGAAACAAAAGGAGAAAAGATCGTCCAAAAGATGTTCCTCCTTCATAGAGGCGAATACACCTTCCATATGATCACGGAATGATTTGGAAAAACTCTCATCATTTCGCAGTGCTGTGGATTTAATGCCTTCGTATCTGTCTCCGCTGGGGGGGCCAAATACAAAGGTGATGTCACGGTAGATTTGAATAGACATGGAATTCCCTTTCCAAAATTGCTGCACAAGCAATCCGCAAAGAGAATGTCAGGAATTGGAGGGTTAGAACGTGTTAGGTCGTTGCTACACCAGAACGATTAGGTCGTTGCTATTCCAATCCAAACATTCGTTTGGGATTAGCAAGACCCTAACGGAGAGATGATGCGTGATCAAATTATTTTTTCACAGGGGTTTCACTTTGCCTTTGGTAAATCCGGTTGACCATAATGCAGCTTTTTTATTTGCTCTTGGCTAGGTTACAGCCTTCATTTCACACACGCTCAAAATCTACTAAACTCATTTCTATGAGAAAACAGCTCACAACACTCTACGTGACGCTTGCAGTGCTTCTTGGAAGTACGGGGGCGACTTTGGGAACAGAGAAATCAAACTTTAACTGTTCAAATAAGGACCGGGAATACGCAAAATTCTGGGGTAACTATTACGATCCAGAGGATGCTTACGAATTTGGAAGGAAAATAAAAAAAGTTGTAAAAGAAAAAAATCTGGAAGGTTTATTTACCCTTGTTGACGGCGAATTAACCTCGGGCCCACGAAAACGAGTTATCAAAGGCAAAAAGTTCTCTGATATTTTTTCTAACCACTGGAGAAATGACTTACTTGCTAGTGATGCTCCCTGCTCACCGGCAGGGTGGCGTGGATTCATGCTGGCAAGCGGATTGGTATGGTTTAATCGAAAGAATGGTGAGTGGCGCGTTTTTTCTATTAATGGGGCGCGGGAAGAAAATATAAGAGAGGCAAACATACCAATGGGTTGGATAATATCTGAAGGATTAATCCCACCTCAATGTTTTGTTAAAGAATGGGTTTCAAGTGACAATTTCGAGGAATTTGAAGATAAGTACAATATCCCGAAAGAAGATTGTCGAAGTATAAAACTAGGATCTAGAAAACGGACTTTTTGTCAGTCAACTCATTTTCGAAAAAACCCAGGCATTTATTTAGGTAAAGAGATAACCAGTCTAGATGGGATCGCCCCCAGTTGGGACGATAAAGATAGAATTACTTTAGCGGCACCAGTCGACCTTTGTTTCAAGGGGTCCGTTATCGATGGCAGAATAGGCGATCCTATAAAATTGAGTGTCAAGTCTGACAAAAAATCCAAAATGATTGAGAGCAAGATTTGTTCGTCAGAAACTTCATGCACAGAATACGCATATAGTATCTTAACCAATGTGCCGCTTAACAAATGTCAGGAACTTGCTCCCAACCTCACTGGGCAATGCCGACAATCATTTCTAATTGCGGTTGGTGATTATTCTGGTGGCTCCATTGGATGGGATTATGGATACAATATTTATGGATTATTTTCCTTTAACGATAAGAAAAGATTTATTGTTCCTCTTAAGAATTTCCGGAAAAAAAATGACGCTATTAATTATATAGAACAGTCAGTTAAATGAATTTCAACTAAATTAAGTTAGGAAAACTTGCCCGTGATTGTGTCCGAAAGAAATACAAAGGGTGTTGAGTAGAACTCTACTACTTCTCTTACTCACATACCCAAAACCTACTAAACACATTTTGTGAGAAACTAATTTCAACAGTCCGCCTGACGATTATGAATGCTCCTCACAACGGTAAGGCCATATTCTTTTTGTGTGTTTGGAGGTAAGGGTGCCATTGCCTCGAATATGTGGAATGAATATTTCTTTTTGACTACTAGGGAGCGATTTCAGAGCTTCCGAATCGTATGGTGGTTGTTCGCGGTAGAAAGCGATCGGGTCCATCCAATAGCCATCGCGGGGTATGACTGCCCTATTAGTATTTGTCCAGTCGGGAACTTCGCTATACAAAATGGCAAAATGGAGGGCATCGCGTCTCTCCCTCCGTCCCATTTTCCCAGTATTGCTGGTCTCACCAATTATATCTCCCATTTTAACAGTGTGACCAATTGGTAATTTAGGCAAATCAAACAAATGGGTGTATTGAGAATAGGTCCAAAAAGGCAAACCTGTTTGCTCTGGTAAGTGGCGAAGCATCACCTCAATACCTTTTCTATTGCCTTCATTCACAAATTTCCCAACAACTGTGCCATCTGCGATGGCCAATACGGCAGTGCCCTCTGGTTGAGGTATGTCGACCCCTTTGTGCAATGCCAGCCAAGGCCGTTTGTAAGAATAATCCTTAGCCCAGGTTTCACTGTCGATTTCTGGACAGTTTTTGCTTTGCCCAAAGTCTGTTTCCAAGCCAGTTTCAGTAACACCACGGCGTTCTTGTATCTCTACCGCTTCTGATATGAGACTCCTGCAAGAAGCTTCTCCAAATATTACTGATGAACATTTAAAGCCAACCTTACCCACCATTAGTCTTATTTCGCGTGATATTTTATCCGGAGATACAAATCCATCTAATGACTTGCAAGGCTCACAAATATCATCGGCAAAAGTCTTTTTGGTTAATGAACCCAGACATATGACAATAGCTAAAAATATTGTTAACCATGAATTAAGGGGATTATTCATAACCATAGGTTAGTTGGGAGACTAAGGGCACGTAAATAATAAATTTTTCTATCTCACCTGGATCTGAGAGCTTATCCGAATACTTCCGCGATTGATCATTGCTGTCAGTCTTAGTTGGGTGTACCTGACGGTTTCGATGACGATAATGTGTTTAAGACTTAGCGGGAGATTGAGATATCGGCGATGTCGCTGGGGGCTAAGTTTTTGCTCCCATTCATTAGGAAGGCTCAAATGATTAAGAAAACATGTGTAGCAGTCGGGGTAACGGTTCTGCTTGTGTCGTCGTCAGCAGTTGGCGTTGAGTTAGATAAAAAAGCCAGGGCTGAGTTTTGCAAAGAACAAGCGGCCCCTATTGATCAAGAATTAAGAGCTTTTGCAGCAGCTCGACGAAATTTTAGAAAAGCACAACGCGATTTTAATCTTGCTGTTAAATCAAAAGACCAAAAACTCACCGCAAGTGCTTATAAGGAAAAAAATCGTTGGCGAGATACTCAGGAAACGAGCTTAAAACGTATTGATAGATTCGCGGCAAGATGGACCGCCTTCTGTAGATGATTTTCCCATGGGAGGCGGTGTAATGAGAATACATTTCATATGGATGGCTTTTATATCCTTATTAGCAATCATGCTGGCAATCGGTGCGGCAGTCTACGATGCTAATTATAGGACGAAATATATGCCTACCGAGAAGTCATTTCAGGTCCAAATGATCCAAGGTAATAAGGCTCGCCTATGTGCTTTGGTTAGTAGCGGGCCGAGGAAAAAATATGGTTATAGGCGGTGGGATAAAAATGATTATGCAAGCTGTACTGATTGGCTTGAGCTAAAAACGCGCGTCAAATAATTATTCTGCCGTCAGGAAGGGTGTGAAGGTCCAATAAGGTGATGGATAAATTCTATTCAGTCCTAATCCCCCTCCATTAACTACACACTCAAAACCCTCTAAGCTCATTTCGATAAGAAATTTAACTGCGACACGGGGACTGGAAAAATTCCTAGCGCCCTGTATGCACAAGATTATACGCTGCCTCTGATATCTTAGGATAAAGTGGGAGCGGATCACTTCGTCGCGGTTGAGGTCGCGTGATTACAAAAGTTTGACTAGTCGGTATTGCCAAGTCGACTTCCGATCCCGTAGGTTTCCTATTGTTGAAACGCAGAATTATCATTCCAGCGGTATAGTTATGGCCATCACCCTCAGACCCTTAACTCCGGCATTTGGCGCCAAAATTACGGGTGTCGACTTGCGTGACTTAGATGAGGTTGGCTTCAGGACTATCCAGGAAGCATTCGAGGAATATTCACTACTTCTATTCCCTGCGCAAGAACTCGACGACCCGGCACAGATTGATTTTACTAGCCGTTTCGGGCCGCTGGAAAAGACATATCCCAATATCGGTAATAATTTTAGGACAGGATACGTAGCCTGTATGACCAATCTGGATGAACACGGAAAGTTGTTGGCTGAGGAAGATCCAAGGGTTCAAGTCCGGATAGGGCAGCGTTTCTGGCATACTGACAGCTCTTTCAAAAGAGTACCGGCAACCGCATCACTTTTGCATGCGCGGGTCTTACCGCCAGAAGGTGGCGAGACCGAGTTCGCTTCCATGCGGGTAGCCTATGAGAGCCTGTCCGAAGACCAACGAAAAGCACTAGACGGTTTGAAAGCCGTTCATCATTACGCCTATTCCCGTCGTCACATGGACGTCGATCTCACTGACCAGAAAACCGATGATGCCTTGCCACCGGTGCCGCAAGCTCTAATCAGACAAAACCCGACTAATGGGCGCAAAAATATATATGTGAGTGGCCATGCCTCTCATATTCAAAATATGGATGATGCCGAGGGTCGGCTGCTGCTTGATGAGCTGATGGCATTGTGCACGCGGCCTGAATTTACCTATAGCCATTCCTGGTCGCTGAACGATTTAATTATGTACGACAATCGAACGCTACTGCATCGGGCACGATCCTATGATATTACCCGGTATCCCCGAATTCTGCATCGCACTACGCTGGCCGGCAGCGGCCCTGCCGTTTAAGCGTGGAGGTTTGTCTGTATGAAAAAAACACTGCACGAACTGAGCATTGCCGAGTGCGCGCGTGAAATAGCATCGGGTGCCGTCTCACCGGTGGAATTGACCGAAGCATGTCTGAGTGTAATTGAGACCCACAATCCAGATGTAAATGCCTTCCTTGATGTGACTGTCGACCTTGCACGCACGCAGGCGCGCGCCGCTGAGGAAGAGATCCACCGGATCGGTTCGCGAAGTCCTATGCACGGCGTGCCATTTGCGCTCAAAGACATTTATGACACTCGGGGAATAGCAACCACGGGTCACTCTGCACTGTATAGGCAGCGCATTCCTGCTGAAGACTCAGCTTGTACTGAGCGTCTTTATAGCGCCGGTGCAGTTTTGCTGGGTAAGCTTGCTACACATGAGTTTGCTACGGGGGGGCCGGCTTACGATCTACCGTGGCCACCCGCGTCAAATCCTTGGCTACTTGATCGTTTCCCGGGAGGCTCCAGCAGTGGTTCAGGCGTAGCCGTTGCAGCGGGTATGGTTCCCGGTGCGCTGGGCAGTGATACGGCCGGTTCCATTCGCCTACCGGCAGCATTTTGTGGTGTGGTCGGGTTGAAGCCGACTTATGGGCGGGTCAGTAAGCGTGGTGTACTTCCGTTATCTTGGACCCTTGATACTTGTGGCCCGCTTACGTGGACGGTTGAGGATGCAGCGATCATGCTGCAAATTATCGCGGGTCACGACCCGCTAGACCCATGCACGGTGCAGCGATCCGTACCTGATTACACTGCTGCGTTGCGCGAAGATTTGAAAGGTATGCGCATCGGGATCGTGCGCCACTTCTATGAGGAAGAATCCCCAGCAGATGCAGTTACCGTGGCGGCCATGGAAGATGCCGTCAAGATTCTGGAGGGCCTTGGTGCCACGCTCGTTGATGTAGTCCTGCCGCCTCTGGCCGATTACCAGGCAGCGACACGCATTATTATCGTCAGCGAGGCATTCGCCATTCATCGCGAGAACCTACTTTTGAAGCCAGAACTCTACAGCGCGGTGACACGTTACCGTATTATGCCCGGTGCGTTGGTGGCGGCCGCGGACTACTCAAACGCACTCAGATTCCAACGGGTGCTTGCAGATAAAACCCTGTGCGCGATGAAATCGGTTGATGCGTTACTCACCGCCACTACCCACGGACCGGCTCCGGTGCAGTCGCAGATGCGCGCGGAAGCCAATTTTGCGCGGCCACCGCTTACTGGCCCGTTCAACGCGGCACAGCTCCCGGCTTTGAGTATATGCAACGGCTATGCGCCGGAAGGGTTGCCGCTTGCGATGCAAATTGTTGGACGACCATTTGATGAAGCAACGGTGCTGCACATAGGACACGCTTATGAGCGTGCAACTAATTGGCGCGACCGGCGTCCGGCTTTCAAGCATCCCAATAACTATTTAGAAGCGATTTCACCCGGCGCAAATATAGAAGAAGTTGATTCGAAAGCGTTCGAAGACTATCAGGCGCGGATTGAATCGCAGGGCATGCAGCTCGACGAGCTCCAACTCGCTGATCTAACCGAGGCGATGCCCCATCTGGAAGCTATGATTGCGCGTATTCCACAAGGCCTGGAGTTTACAGACTTACCAAGCTCAATCTTCGCCTGGTAGGTGCCGATGCTGCGTCCATAAATGGCATGGATTAGAAACCTAGGAGCAGGAAATAATAGGGGGCTATCAAGGCGGGTTTATAGTCGGTTTGGGTAATGTAGAATGCTTAAATGGACTTTTTAAGGAGCAATTAACATGCGGCAATATGCTAAAAAACGCCTTAATACAGTGCCAGTAAAAAAAGCAATGAGCAATAAAGATTGCTCGAGAACATCTTCACCCGAAGAACCACAATAAGGACTTAAACGTAGTAGTACGAGATAAGAATTTGCTCTCAAAAGTGCTTTTTAATCTTTTTAGCTAAGGTTAATGCGGAGATCATTATGTTCAGGCAAGAAAAAACAGATATCCCCAAAGTCTATATCATTCATGAGAATGGAGAGTGGACAGCGCCGCTAATTTCTGCACTTGAAGATCGCCATATCCCCTATTCGGATTGGGATATGTCATCTGCCATCTTTGACCTATCTCTTCCTGCACCTGATGGGATTTTCTATAGCCGGATGAGTGCGTCCTCTCATACACGTGGAAACCGTTATGCACCTGAAACCACTGTTGGTGTTCTTGCTTGGCTAGAAGCCCAAGGTAGCCAGATACTCAATGGCCGTTCCGCCCTAAATTTGGAAATTTCTAAACTAGTTCAATATGCTGCTCTTGAACAAGTTGGTCTCACAACGCCACAAACCATCGTTGTTTCATCTCGCAAGGATATCATAAAGGCGTATAAAGCACTGCCGTTTGATAGTGTTATCACCAAACATAATCGTGCTGGCAAAGGCTTGGGCGTTCGGCTTCTGAAGTCAGATACCGCTGTCATTGAGTATCTTAATAGTTCGTCGTTTGAGGAATCTGTCGATGGCCTTACCCTTGTTCAACAATATATTCAGTCACCGGACAGTAGTATTACGCGGGTTGAATTTATCGGGAGAGAGTTTTTTTATGCTTTAAAAGTGGATACTTCTAACGGATTTGAGCTTTGTCCCGCCGATGTTTGTTCTTTAGATGGCGGTTTGTGTCCTACGGATGAAGGTAAGAGGTTCCCATTTGATATCATTAATGATTTTGAAAATTCAGATGCGGGGCTTGCTCTTTTACCAAAAATGAAAGCCGTTATGGAGAATGAAGGCCTGCATGTGGCTGGATTTGAATATGTAACTGATGATGCTGGCAATCACTATTGCTATGACATCAATACCAACACGAATTATAACAGCGAGGCTGAAGCCCGTTATGGCAAGTTTGCAATGCTGCGGCTTGCGGACTATCTGGGTGCTGAACTGTCCGCTAATTATAACAAGCCACTAAGAGTAGCCGAATAAACTAACTGCACCATCGGTATTAATTAGATTTTTTGCAATCAACTCATCTGGTGGTTCGTTCAAGGTTTTAAAATACTTTAAAAATTTATGTGGTGCCATTAGCGGGGGTGAATAGTGGCAGATGATATCCTAAAAAGTATATCAGAGTTTTCTAACAGTCTTTGCTTTGATAACTTACCTGAAAAGGCAGTGATTGCGGCAAAAGAGAGAATTATTGATTCTCTTGCTTGTACGCTAGGTAGTTTTAGTTGCAGGGCTGGCGTGATTGCGCGCAAGCATGCTGGGCCAGCGGCGTCGCAGCAATATGCCGGTTGTATCGTTGGTCAAAAAGAAACTGTCTCGGCCGATGCTGCCGCATTCGCTAATACCTGTATGTTACGTAACCTCGACTTCAATGACACCTATCCTGGCAGCCATCCGACGGATGCTTACGGGGGGCTTTTTGCTTTAGCGCCTACCGCGGGTAACGGAGTGTCAGGCGAGGCCCTAATTACAGCCGCGGTGATTTCCCACGAAACTATTATCCGGCATGTGCGCGCTGGTAATCCGAGTGATCGAGGCTTCGATCAAGGTACTGCTATTGCCATGGGAGTGGCGGCCGGTGCGGCTAACCTGCGTGGCCTCACGTATGAACAGACTGAACATGCTGTTTCTATAGCCACTGTTGGTAATGTGCATCTGCGCGCGACCCGTTCTGGCGAGCTCTCGATGTGGAAAGGTTGTGCGACGGCGCTTGCAGTCCGTAATGCCGTACAAGCAATTTTGCTTGCTTCTGATGGTATGAGTGGCCCCCCGGAGCCTTTCTGTGGGCGTCATGGTCTAGCGGACCACTATCCATCTTTTAAATGGATACCTTACGGACTGAAGGCAGACGATTTTTATATCGATAAGGCCAACTTGAAATATTGGCCTGTAGCTAATCAGATGCAGGCGGCCGCATGGTGTGGTATTGAGCTTGGCAAACAGATCGGCGTGACTCAGATTGATAGCATACTTGTGGAAGCCAATGAGTTTGCCCACTTTGAGAGTGGCAGCGAACCGGCAAAGTGGGACCCTCAAACTAAAGAAACTGCGGACCATAGTCTGCCATATATTCTTGCTTGGGGTTTGATGCATGGAACAATTGGTGCCGATGCTTTTGACTCTGAGGCGTATCTCAGTCCTGAAATACGGCCGTTTCTCAACAAAATTAATGTAACGATCAATGAGCAGTTCACGACCGAATATCCAGATGAAATGCATATGCGTGCAACAGCGAAGACAAAAGATGGCAAGGAACATGTCGCTGATATCCTCAATCCGATTGGTCACCCGAAAAACCCCATGGACTGGAATGACATCGAAAATAAATTTATGCGTTTGTCAGAAGGTTTTCTTGGAAGGGAAGAGGCCTCGAAGATTTTTAGGTTGATGCACTCAATGGAAACAATCGAGAATATTGCTGAGGTTTTCAATTTAATATCCGCTGGAAATACTGAGGGTATCGAGTAGAGCTCCAAGTCCAATCCTCTGATCGACAGGGCGGATTCATATGGCAAAAATGAGGCGTCAAGCTCACTGTTTAGTATCGTTTACTGAGAGGTTCAGATGATTAAAAAGACATCCCTATTAATCGGCACTATTTTCGCGCTTATTTCGTTTCCTGCAGTTAGCGCTGGGATTGATAAAAAAGCCAAGACTGTTTATTGCAAAAATCTTCTTGGCGATATTTCTGTGCAAATGCACATTGCGAACAGCGAGCATAAGGAAAGGGCAAAGTTGTCAAAAGAAATGCGAAAATCCGTTGCTGCCAAAGATAAAAAACAGTTCAAAGATCTCGAAAAAGAGATGAGAAAGTTCGCTATGAGGGAGGAATTTACCCGGAACGAACTAAAAACAATGGCGGTAATGTGGAACGCATTCTGTAAATAAATATTCTACAGTCACCCAAGTTTGATCCAGGTGACGTGTGATCAAACTTAGCAGCTTATTTTGACCTTTATACGACTTAGCAGCCTAGCGGTATACCAACTCCTATAGCGAATTCAAGATTAAGCTTTGATGTCGAAAGCGGAGCTGCGGTTGTTAATTTAGTTAAGGACGTGGGATGGCTGAGTTTTAACTTTGCTCTCTATCATAAGTATTTTTCGGAACTAGCAGCTCTTTCGCAGCTACTCCCGTCTGATTTGTGCATATCAGAGATATACCTTACCCTATTTAAAAACCCTACGAAACAGTTCCAGCGTTTGTCGCCAAGAATCCTTGTCCGCTTTGGCATCATAGGCCAGAGGTAATTTCAGTTTTTTACCCTTCTCCGTCGCCGCAGGATTGGTGAAGCTATGAACCACACCCGGATAATAGATATGCTTGTAGTCGGCGCCTGATACCTTCATGACCGCATCAAATGCAGCGACTTTAGGCTTCTTGAGAAAAGGATCGTTTGCTCCATTGAATACGCGGATCTTGGTTTTAAGGCCTTTCGGGGTGTCCTTAATCCAGCGGGTTAGCGTGCTGTGAAAAGCTACGGCAGCATCCAAGTCGACACCAGCAAGCGCCATATTTACCGCCACATTGCCACCAAAACAATAACCGATAGCTGCTGTTTTAGATCGATCGACGGTGGCGTGCTCTTTTAATAGTTCGTAGGCAGCAAGAAACCGGGCTTTCATGATGTCGGCGGATTTGGTTGCCGCCATCATAAAACTCATGGCATCCTTGGGATGCTTGGCCAGTTTCCCGGTACCGTACATATCGAGCGCGAGGGCAGTATATCCTTGCTTTGCAAGCATATCTGCGCGCTTGCGAGCATAGGCATCATGCCCCCACCATTCATGCACGACAATAATGCCCGGTCGTTTACCGGATTGCGCATTATCATAGGCTAGATAGCCGGTGAAAATCTTTTTTCCGACTTCGTAGTTGATAGTTTGTGACTTTACGGCTGCTTTAGCGCCTACCGCAGACAGGCCTGTTATTACCATGGCCGCAATAGCTATAGTTATAAGTGTTTTGAACATCACAATTCTCCAAATATTACCGCCAAATTTATCAATTTTATCCACCGTAAAATACAAAGCCAAATTACGACTTGGCGTTTTGCCGTGACCCTTTATCAGCAATGCTAGCACGAGAAAAAAATGTGTCACAATAATTCAACACTGCAAAGAAATGGCTGTAAAAGGGTGGAGTAAGGAAAACGACAAACCCTGCAAGTCGGGCTTTTAGGTCTACCTGATGCCGGTTGGGAGGCAATGAGGCCGATAGTCCTAGGGGTAAATTCGAATTATAAAAGCACTAAATACACTCTTGTGTAGGCTATCGAACCCCAAGCGGTGGCAAATTCCAAAGTTTTTCAGCATTTTTGTGAGCTACTGCATGGGCTACCTCGGGTGGCAAAGATCGAAAGACTTTTTGCCAAGCGCGTGCCTGATTGATGTAGAACCAACCCCAATGTTCCTGCCATACATTGTCGAATGCGAGAATGAAACGCTCTGGATAGGCAAGTACGAGTTTGCGCCACCTTGGAACTAACTCGTCGCCGTCAACCATCTCAGTCCAGGGTTGGCTCGATTGGCGAGTAAACCAGGTATTTGCATGCGAGGTAATAAGATAAAGGTTCTTATGCTTCGCCAGCAGGGAAGCAGCTTGGTCTGCGTCGAGTTGTCCGAGATGCGTGAGTGCTACCGGATGATTTTCTTGCGACTTCAGGAAATTTTCGAAATTGTTCATGAATTCTTTTTGTGCGGATTCCTCGCCGGGCAATGATGCAAATTCGATATGTAGTATTATTGGCCAACCCTTTTTGCGAGCAGCTTGTATTGCAGCGAGCGGTTGGGGTTCGGAAAAATCCACATCGACTTCGGCGGCAAGACCTTTTCGTTTTTCGGAGTGATAGATCATGATTTCTGCCATCGCACCAAATATTGGATCCGCTATTTGTTTAGCGAGGCGGCGATAATATTTGGGTTTGTTATTACGATAGTGTTCACCCTTACTTCGCACCGATGCAGTAATTCTGTCTGGGTGTGCCCGAGCAAGGGCCGCTAATTTTCGCCATTTTAACCCGCGCCTAGCGGATAGAAGTGTGCGCTTAACGCCAGCCTTATCCATTAGTGGAATTATGTTATCGAGATCAAGGTATTTACTGGCTTGGCTGTGGGCGTCGATCATTGGGATCGCCGGGATACTTGTTTTTTGGTCTTTCTGGGAAATGCAGCCGGGAAGCAGCAAAATAAAACAAGCACAAAGAAAACGATATTTTCGAAAAATTCGAAGAAAGGGCATACAGATACCGTTCCAGTATGAAATTATTAATAGAGAGCCATACTAGATGTTTGCTAGTTTTAATCCAACGGTCTGTGCAGAACAATTGTATGCAAGTAACTTTGCATATGAGTATGATTGGTTTTTGATAATTGCAGTTGAGCGGCTCACGTCGAAAGTGCCAGCTAACATAGGTCCAAATTAAAGGGTGGGGGAAGATGATGGTTAGGAGAATATGCTTAGCAATCGGTGCGCTGTTGTTCCTAAGTTCGGAAGGCACTACTGATCAATTAGACCTTCACAATAGGGCAACGAAGCAACAAGTATTAACCGTTGTATCTGGCTCAGTAGGTGAATTCAGTAATGGATGGACCCGCACTTATCGCGAAGATGGAACCTTGCATGCGGCATGCAGTATCGATTGGAAAGAGAGTGAAGGTACTTGGAAGGTCACCGATGATGGCAAATTATGCAGTATGTATGATAGCTACTCAACACCCTTCATATGCGGTGGCCGTGATGGATTTTGTTGTTGGCAAGTTTACACAGTTCCGGAGAGCCCGGATCAATTACAGTATATTGGGAAATTTTCTGGCAAAATAAATACAGCGACATTTACCAAGGTCAATTGGAGCAACCAAGCCAGTAACTAGGATTAGAATATGGCTAAATTTCATGATTCATCGATTGATGAATAGGCCATAACTTACGTTAAGCTGCCTTTGTATCTACTAGGTTTATTCAGTTTTTGTTCTGTTTAAGAGTTTTTTATCCGCGGCAAAATCTGGTTTTTAGCGCGTTCTATATCTTCCTGAAAATCAATTTCGATCCAAGGGAGACCGGTGGTATCTTCGCAGGCGAATGTGCCTGGTGGCGAGGTTAGGAGGAGGTCGCGAATGGCTTCTTCATAAGGGGCCTCTCGGTTACTTTGGGCTATATAGTGCCCAGTTTGATCAATTAGCTGTCTCGCAATTCTTGAGGATAGTTTAAAAAAACCGACAGATTCACCACAGTAATCGAATTCAGCCGTTAGCCATTTGCGAAACTCGATGATTCTATTGTCCCGAATACAAATTTTTACTGGCTCGTCACCGGGATCGAAGTCACGGTCGATGAGCAGGCAGTTTTCGTGTGATGAATTGATCAAGCGGGTAATAATTCCTTCATCGTAGAGAACATCTGCGTCCATAAGCAGAACCGGTTCGTCTTTGCAGAACTCCTCTCGTACGGTCCACAGAGTAACAATATTACCTTCCGTGAAATCTTTATTCAAAACGGTGCGTACGAAACCTTCTGCGCCGATGGCAGTAATTTCGCGCTCAATATCTTCATGCCGATACCCAACAGCCAATACTATTTCTTTGATACCGTGGCGCTTGAGAATGTCGATGTGACGCTGGAGGAGGGACTTCCCGTCAAAGCGTAATAATACTTTTGGCATTTGTTTTTCGGGCGCAGCTTGAAGTCTTGAGCCGACACCGGCTGCCAACATAACGACTTTCATGGAATAGGCCTCAGAAGTTACCCGACAGACTAATTCGGGATCGTAAGCGTGATCATTAATGGGGGGCACCCACCTTATCAAGAGTTAATCACTAGGTACTCAAATTTCTTCCAATTAGCTATTTGATGGTGGTGAGATTTATTATCTCGTAAAAACAATATGATAGACAATTTAAATCAGCAAACTTTAGTATAAAATATAGAAAAAACCTATTTATATTATCGGTTTTATTAATCTATAAACGGTTTACGTCGTTTTTGCCGTTAAAAATGAAATGAGGAAAATATCAGATGAGTGCGACGCCGCTATTAAATCAGACCGGTGATAATCATGCGGGCAAAATATCTAGCTCGAAACCTGAAGCCTTCCGTTCTATGCTTCAATCGGCTGACTTGGAATTTATTATGGAGGCTCATAACGGGCTGTCGGCGCGGATCTGCGAGGAAACTGGCTTCAAAGGGATTTGGGCATCTGGGCTTTCCATATCAGCGGCACTTGGTGTACGAGACAGCAATGAAGCATCCTGGACGCAAGTTTTGGAGGTTCTTGAATTCATGAATGATGCAACCTCCATTCCGATTCTTGTGGATGGGGATACCGGACACGGTAACTTCAACAATATGCGTCGATTCGTGCGGAAGCTGGAGCAACGCGGCATCGCAGGCGTTTGCATTGAAGATAAATTATTTCCGAAAACTAATTCTTTCCTCGGTTCTAACCAACCGCTTGCCGATATCGATGAATTTTGCGGTAAGTTAAAGGCTGGCAAGGATAGCCAAACGAATGATGATTTCTCTATCATTGCCCGCATTGAGGCGTTGATTTCCGGCTGGGGCATGGATGAAGCTCTGAAACGCGCCGATGCTTACTATAACGCTGGCGCTGATGCGTTGCTTATTCATTCAAAAATTTCTGCACCGGATGAAATTCTTAAGTTTTGTAAGGAGTGGGCAAATCGCTGTCCGGTTGTGATCGTGCCGACCATGTACTACGCAACCCCGATGGATCGCTTCCGAGCGGAAAATGTGTCGCTGGTAATTTGGGCTAATCACAATATGCGGATTGCTATTCAGGCAATGCGAGATGTGAGTCAGCAGATTTTCGAGGAAGAGTCCTTAGTAAATGTTGAAGGATTGTTGCCGACTGTGAAGGATGTCTTTGCTTTGGTTGGTAACGCGGAATTAGCCGAAGCAGAAAACCGATACTTGCCGAGCACCAGTCGTAAAATTAAGTCAGTGGTATTAGCGGCATCGCGCGGCTCAGCCTTTGGTGAGCTTACAAAAGATAAGCCGAAAGCAATGCTGGATGTTCGTGGTCAACCTTTGCTCAGGCGTTTGGTCCAGACCATAAATGAAACAGGACTAAACGACATTACAGTGATACGTGGTTATAAGAAAGAAGCCATTGATCTCCCGTCTATTTCCTATATCGATAACGATAGATACGCAGAAACTCGGTCGGTGGGTTCACTGGCTTGCGCTACTGATGAGTTAGAGGGCGAGTGCATCGTTAGTTATGGCGATATTTTGTTCCGTCCTCATGTATTAAATGGCCTATTAGAACGGAGCGAGGATGTTGTAATTGCGGTGGATGCGCAGCGTCAGCAAGATAAAGATGGAAAGGCAGAACTCGTTCGTTGTTCGAAGCCGTATGATGGAGATTATTTCGACGATGAGGTGGTCTCACTCGTCGAATTCGCTGATGCATCAGACGATAACATCAATGGTGAGTTCATTGGACTTTTGAAGTTAAGCGCGATAGGTGCTGCCGCGATGCAGGAAACGATACGCAAGATGCAAGCAGATGGAAGTATTGACGGGGCCTTGCTGTCTCAATTGTTAGAACGAATGAGGTCAGACGGGAACCAAATTGTTGTCAGTTATGTGACCGGCGATTGGCTCGACTTAGATACTGCGTTTGATTTAGCTCAGGCGCGTAATGTTATGTGAGGGAATTATGAAAGCTGAAGCAGTTACCGGTGCATTACAGGCCCATGGGTTTAATTTTTTTACCGGTGTACCTTGTTCTTTCCTCACACCACTAATCAATCGAACTATCACGGATCCCGAATTACAGTACGTTGGTGCGGCGAGCGAAGGAGAAGCGGTGGCAATTGCCTCCGGAGCCTGGTTAGCCGGTAAGAAAACAGTCATTATGTGTCAGAACTCAGGTCTGGGAAACACCGTTAATCCTTTGACTTCATTGAACCACCCTTTTGCAATTCCGACATTACTATTGGTCACTTGGCGGGGTGAGCCAGGTATTAAAGACGAGCCGCAACACGTGGTTATGGGGCGCATCTCTCAAGGCTTGCTATCGCTGATGCGTTTTGCGCATAAGGATTTTCCCGAGACCTTGGACGGCCTGAACGATGCATTAGAGAAAGCAAATAAGTTGATGGAGGAAGAACAGCTTCCTTTCGGCTTTATTTTGCGAAACGGTCTTATTGAGGATGAACCGCTCGATCAAGCGGTGCGGATGCCATTACCGTTAGGTAATCGATTTGATTTAGTGTCCGGTGGTGAGCGACCTACGCGCTATGGGATATTAGAAAAATTTTTAGAAATAGTACCAGAACAAGCCGCAGTGGTGGCTACCACAGGTAAATGTGGGCGCGAATTGTTCACGCTTGATGATCGTAAGCAGCATATCTATCAGGTCGGCTCTATGGGCTGCGCAGCTCCAATGGCGTTGGGGGTAGCACTCAATAACAATAAGCCAGTGGTGGCGCTAGATGGTGATGGAGCGGCGCTTATGAAATTGGGTGCATGGGCGACTATTGGTGCAGAACAACCGAATAATTTTATCCAAATTTTACTCGATAATGAGGTTCATGATTCGACCGGAGGGCAGGCAACGGTTTCGCCAATGATTGATTTCTGTGGTGTGGCGATCGCGTGCGGTTATCGTAATGCTTGGCGTTGCGATTCTTTAGATGGATTTTCAGAATCTTTACAAGCGGCCGTCGGCAGTGCTGGCCCCAATCTCATTCACACGCAAATACAGCCTGGCTCGCTTGCAACGCTTGGTCGTCCCACGGTAACGCCTCAGGAAGTTGCACGGCGATTTAAGGATTTCCTATCGGACGGAGAATAGCATGCAGGGCAAGCAGTTTTATCCCGCCTGAAACTACAAATTCAAAGCACAGTGGACATAACTCTTTTTGATTAGTTATTGGATGTTTTTATGTATCTCACTCAGTTGCGTGCTTTTCATGCGGTAGCGAGATGTGGCGGTTTTACAATTGCCGCTGAGAAGTTAAGCTTATCGCAGCCGTCTGTCTCAGAACATGTTCGGACCTTGGAAAAAGACTTCGGTGTGCTCTTATTTGATCGACATAAGCGTTTAGTCAAACCGACGGCCCTGGGCCTTGAGCTCCTCGCTATTACAGACCGTCTGTTTGAAACAGAACAAGAGGCAATGGATTTATTGTCGGAGGTTCAAGGTCTAAAGCGAGGTTTCTTATCGATTGGTGCGGATGGTCCAGCATATGTAATGGATTTGATTGGTCGGTATCGTGAGAAATATCCCGGCATTACGATTAACTTGAATACGGGGAATTCAAGCGAGGTCCATGCACAATTATTAGACAAAAGGGTTGATGTTACTATTGGTGGCCCCATGCCTGAAGATGACCGTGTCGTGCGCAGGTTGATACGCCGTGATCCTATGGTGGCCTATGTTGCGGCATCCCATTCATGGGCTGAGCAGGACAGTATTTCTATTAAAGCATTTCAAGATATGCACATTGTTATGCGCGAGCGTGGTTCTATGACGCGGCGGCTTACAGAAGAAGCATTTGCTCATCATGAAATAAAGCCAGGTTATGTTTTTGAAGTGGACGGACAAGAGGCTGCCCGCGCATCGGTTGCGGCCGGTGTTGGGGCAAGCATCATTTCGATTGGTGAGTTGGGAGAAGATCCTCGACTTAAAGCCATACCATTGTCGGATTGCAAAATTTTTATGGATGAGTTTGTTAGCTGCCTGAGGCAACGTCAGCATCTTCGTACTATTGAATCTTTCATGAAGATTGTAAAAACTGCCCTATGATTCCAGATAAATGTCAGCACGAATTCCCTGTAAAGGTCAAAGTAATGTCTCCTTAGACGTGGTGCCTTCGGAAACCCTTTGCAAATTGAAGCATCCAATAAAGTTGTGCTCCTATTGCTGCAGCGGGAACCAATAGCCAGGTTGAATTAAAGAGCGCTAGGCCTAGGACGATGAAGCAGAAGTCAGTACGGATGACGCGCGACGCATAAGCAGTTTGATCTGTCTTTGAATCGCTGGGTCCATCTTCGACCATACGTTCCTGGCCTTCGAATAGTTTCGTGCTGGTGTCTCGCAGTGTATCAAGGATGTAATTAATGGTCCCGCCGGCGGCTGCTAGAATCCCGCACCATAGCCAGATGTCTTGGTCTGTCCGTTCCGTGGTCGAATAGCCCAAAGCTAAAAATAATGCGGCGTGGACAACCCAGTCTACAAAAGTATCGAAGCGTTGACCAAAATCCGAGGAAAGGTTTTTCATTCTGGCAATTTCTCCATCGCTATTGTCTAGTAAATAGCAAACGAGGAAAAACACAGCGCCGGTTAATCCGGAATAGTAGCTTGGGTCAAGAAACATCCATGCGGCCGCGACACCGAAGGCTAGAGATACGGCAGTGATATGATTGGGTGTTGCTGGCGTCTTATATAGAAATATTGTCGCCCAATAGGAAAGATGACGAATTAGCGGGAATAGGGAAATTGGCTTAGGGTTTCCTATATCACTCATCGCGGGTAGCACCGGTAAGGCTAAACTAGCTCATTCTCGTAATAATCGAGGCCTGAGTGATTAAGTAGTTCTTCCCCCATGAGTAACCGTAACGTGTTAGTGAGTTTTAAATGTTGAATGAATAGGTCGTTTTCTGGCTTAAGGGTTGGCAAAGCCATTGGTGATTTAAAGTAGAATGATAGCCATTCCTGGATGCCTGACATGCCAGCACGTTTGGCCAGGTCCATGAAGAGGATAAGGTCCAGAACAATGGGGGCCGCAAGAATTGAATCTCTACATAAGAAATTCACCTTGATTTGCATTGGCTGACCGAGCCAACCTGATATATCGATATTATCCCAGCCTTCTTTAGCATCGCCTCTCGGCGGGTAATATTGGATTCGGACTTTGTGGTAAATATCCCCGTAAAGTTCCGGGTAATGCTCGGGCTGTAATATGCCCTCTAAGACATTTGACTTGGATACTTCTTTAGATTTGAAAGATCCCTCATCATCAAGTACTTCGCCATCTTTATTGCCGATGAGATTTGTTGAGAACCAACCGTCGAGGCCAAGCATACGTGCTTTAAGGCCTGGCGCAATAATAGTCTTCATCAGTGTTTGGCCGGTTTTGAAATCTTTGCCGGTTACTGGAACATGCAGATGATCTGCTAGTTCGATCAGCGCGGGACAATCAACCGATAAATTTGGCGCGCCGTTGGCATAAGGGACGCCGCATTTTATGGCGGCATAGGCGTAGATCATCGATGGGGGGATTTCCTCTGCATTGTCGCGGAGCCCTTGTTCGAATGCTTTAACCGTTTCGTGCACAGGCCCCGGTTCAGAATAGACTTCTGTAGACCCACACCAAACCATAACAGCACGTTCAAGGTCGTTAGTCTTGAGAAACTGTTCAATATCTTTTATCAGTGCTTCGGCTAAGGCCATTTTGGTATCACCCGTTTTGACGTGGGTGCCGTTTAGCTTGCGCACATAAGCATGTTCAAAAACTCCTGGCCATGGCTTTACGGACTCGAGTTCCTGGCGTACATCAGAGAGAACGTTCTCGGTAAGTACGCCTGAATTGCAGGCAGTTTCGTAGGCATTTTCCGGAGTAATATCCCAACCGCCGAATACCAAATCATTTAGGTTGGCCAAAGGTACAAAATCTTTAATGGGAACGGCACGTGGATTAGTGCGTTTGCCTAATCTAATTTTCTGCATTTGGGTTAGTGATCCAATGGGTTCACCCAGTCCTTTTTTGACTAAACTAACGCCTGCGATTAGCGTTGATGCTACCGCGCCGATACCCGGTAATAGAACTCCTAGTCGGCCTTTGGGAGGTGAGATCTCTCGATTTGTTTTGGGATTTCGTGATTTTGATGCATCCATAATTTCATTTCGTCTTTATTTTTGCCTCGCTGTAGGCAACCCACAGGAGGAGGAGGAAAAACACTGGCGCGCCAATGGCTGCCAGAACTAAAAACCACGATGCTTTGCCGAACGCCGACAATAGCAAAACGAGATAAATAAAATCTCGTCGCGCTAATCCATCCATAATCTTGGAAATATCAGTTCCGGAGGATCGCGCCACCGAAGTAAACACAGGTCCTTCGGCTTTCTTATTCGTGCGATAGGGAAGCATCATAGTGCGCCAATGCACAAAACTCGCGGAGCCTATAGTGCCGAGGACTGCTGTGCAACCGGCGATTAATGGCCAGTGTGACCAGGAGGCATCCGCATTGAGGCTCCAGCCAATTGCCATAAAGGTGAAAACTGCTACGTGAACAATGTTATCACCCCAATAGTCCAGTAATCCCCCGAGGTGGCACTCCGAATACCGCAGTCGGGCCAGTTCTCCATCACAACCGTCGAGAATTGAGTGCAGTACGAAAAGCAGGCCACCGATGACCTGATACTCGGGTTTCGATGATAAGAAAAAGGGCGCGCCGCTTAAACCAATCGAAGCGCTGAAAACCGACATTGTATTAGCAGAAATCCGGGTATTAATTAGGTGTCGCGTAATCGTTAACGAAATGGGTCGTGCAATAATACGCGCTAAAAAGCCATCCGTGTCTTTGACGAGACAAGAGCGAAGCCAGTTTTCGATATCAGTCGGCTTTGTTTTGAGCTTTAGCACGAGGCTACCAGGCCCGCCGAGATCAACTATTTCCGTCGCGAGACTGTTTTGTAATGCGCTAAAGGGGTCGCTGTTGCCAACAAATGAATCTGCAACAGCCTCGGTTTTTAATTCTGTTTCGATGATCGCCGCTCGACGTTTGTCTAAGAGCATTGAATCAGGTTTTGTCTCCATTGATCGTAGCGATGTTAGCCACTTACGATCAGCTAACACATCACCTGGCAGAATGACAATACGTTGTGCGCCCAAGTATTCACTTATATTTTTAGGTGATATAGCAAAAGCCGGAGTGTTCTCTAGATGCTTTGAACTTTCTTCGATTTGATTGGTAGCGGTCAATAATAATACTTGATCGAAGCCAGCGCTTTTAGCAGATAAGGCAATGCGACGTGCGATAGAAATGCCATATATTTCTGTAGTGGGTTTAAGATGGGGATTTTGGTGAGGTAAAACGATCAGAAGGCTAGCTGCAACGTTTGTGCTATCTTCTTCACTGATAATAGGATCTTTCGGTTTCATTTCGGTACCTTAGTTGACGAAACGAATTATGCGTCACCGAACGTCGTCTGAGGGCGCTTCTTGATACCTCGGTTCTGTGACATCATTATGTCGAACCTTCAGAGGTGTAGATGCTGTGCTTAGCCGATATACGCCGTGCTTAGCTTTGTATAACTCCTGCATTTCTGCCTCGCGATGCGCTTCGGGTGTGTCCACATCAAGCCAGAAATGGCCTGTAACATCTACGGTCTTTGCTTTTTTTTGGTTAGCCAGTTGGCGTAATCCATCGGATAGCCCGTGTTGACCATCAGCCGCCGCACGTTCAAGCCCGTCAAATAAAGCTGTACTGCAAAGCATTACACCCGTATCAGCGGCATTCCAGTGTTTAAGGTCTTTTTCAATCGCCTGTATTCTTCCATTGATAGTATTTACGCGGGTTACATCATCTAGGTCGAAAATGCCGTCCTTTTTACGGTCGATAGCAAGACACATCTCGCCTTTTTTTGGGGCTTCTTCGGACAGAGCTGTTACGATAGCCGGGTCAAAAAGATGATCCGACATAGAAATAAAGAAGGGTTGTTTGCCAGTGTGGCCTTTTGAGGCAAGCATGCTGGTGCCGTTGCCGAGATGCCAATCCTTTGCGGGTATCGGGATGATATCCATATCATGACGGTGCCCAATTTTTTCAAAGTGTGCAACGACCTCCTCGGCGCGGTGCCCTACTGGGATAACACAACGACTAACTTCTCCACCTATACGTAAAGATAAGAGGACGCGTTCGGCCAAAGTAATACCATTGACTTTAACGAGCGGCTTTGGGACGCCAGTTTGCAGGTTGAGGCGTGATCCTAACCCAGCTGCTAAGATAACGGCTGTATTAGGCTTTGCTAAGTCCACGCCGAACCGACTGTATTAGCTTTAGTAGGAGAACTCGCTAGGATCAGTGAAATTACGCATAATCGCAAAGACTTTAGTCGTGAAACCATGCTGCTGCATAGCGGTGAAAAAACGTTTAATCTAGGCATATAACACGCATCCTAAAAGTGGGCTCGACCGCCAAGCGTGCGTTGATCCCTTCATCAAACGAAGTATTTCGCAAGCCCCAGTCCCTATTAGATCTAAATAATGCTGATTAAGCATCAATGTCAAGGTGAGTATTTATCATAATATAATTAGAAATATTGAATTTTTATATTTAATATATAAAAAAAATACCCAAGAAGGAAATAAATATTATTATTTTTATACTCAAATAATTTTATTTATATTCAAAAAAATTTTGTGATGTTTAAGTCATCGAGGTCTAATTACCTGAGGAAAGCTATTTTAGAAAGATACTAAACGAGGAATGAATCCTCTGCCCGGGCGTCATCAAGTTTGTTGGGGCCATAACTCTCCCATTTATCTTGGTAATACCGTGCTCGATTATCCCCTTCAGACAGCCGGTTGAAGGTCAAAAATATGTTACGTCTACCTTTTTGGCTAGTATTCGCGGGCGAGCCATGAGGGACATAGGCATCAAAGAAAATGACGTCACCTGGATCAACCTCAAGTATAGCGTATTCCTCTTCACGTGAATACGGACTTTCACCATCTGCCAGAGGTTGCCACTCCTCAGTCATGAGGCGATGTTCGTAATTACCAGTCTTAAGGACTGCCATCGCGGCATTTTCCCGCCGGTTCTCATCTACTGCCACCACCATTGTTACAAAAAAATCACAATACTGGCCCCACCCGGCGGCTTGGTCTTGGTGCAGTTTGTCCTCTCGACAGCCGGGTAACTTATAATTAATTTTGTCTTTAAATAGGATTGGTGTTTCGCCAAGAATTCTGCTGAGTGCGTCTATAGATTCTGATGACAATAGTATGCTGCTTAGCTCGTCATTGTGGTCGCCAATGATGTTTTCAATTCGGACGAGCATATTCTCACCGGTAACTGGGCTTATTTCATAATATTTGGCATCTAGATTGCCTTCGGATTGTTTAGTCTGGATAGTATCTAGGCATCTAGAAACTCGCTGCATCGTTGCATTATTGAAGAAGTCTTTTAACACGACGAAGCCCTTTGTTCTAAAGTCGGCGAGTTGTTCGTCAGTTAGCGGCATCGGCGTCATCCACATCTGTTGGATAATTGTGCGGTCATTTGGTAGAAACTATCGCCATTAGGTTTCGTAACGCAAATGTAATTTTATTTTTCACCGCGTTGATACTCGACGTCATTTAATTTAGTTGATGCGCAAAACTCGTCGCGAATCTCTNCGGTTAGGTACGCCTCAGCTTGATAGCTTGAATGCGATAACATAAATGNNGNACTAGTACATATCTTCTTTAATGAAGTAGGTCACGCCGGCCGCCTTGGCGATCAATTAACCCATATAAAATCGCTTGCCTTCGTTCCGGATCCAAATCCGGGCTAAGTGGCGTTTACGGCTGGATTCGTCCCAATCTATAAAGGCTGTTCGCCGGTGTCCTAGTTTACGATTATTCACGATTTGTATTTGGCCTGGGGAAAAGGTAAACGTTTTACCAAGGCCAGGCCGTTCAAGAACTTTATCCAGTGTATCTAAAGCCGTCGCCGTTTCAATATCCAGCGTTTCGTTCATCAGCTTATAGCCGTCATTTATTCGACTTAAGCCCAGGCTTACGCCGAGTGTCTTCCCGTCATATTCAAACATCGGTTTCCGGCTTACGAGATCGTCGTTGGGTGCATGTTCCCGATGGCGCTCGTACCAGAAAGGCTCGTAAAGGCGCGGTAATAGCTCGGAGTATTCTTCCAACATAATGTTGTGCACAGTATAAAAGCTAATCAGCCCGCTTAAGCCACCCTCCTTCGCTGTTTCAAGACAAAGTAGCGAAACATAATTTGGAGGTAAGTTGTAGGAATTATCAGTGTGGTAAGTCTGGCCTTGGTTTGTCTTCGACCCACGCACTCCTTTGCCTGGTCCGGATTTCTTGCCAGTATCGGTAACGTCATAGATCAGCAACCCATCCCACTTCTGGGCCACGGTATTGCCAAGCATTGAAAGGAGGACCCAATAAAGTGCTTTTGATTCTTCTTCTTTAAGGCGGTCGACTGGGAGCGCATCTAAAATCGCAAAACCAATGCCGTTGTTGAGCGTTTCTTTGATGCCGTCCATCATTTGTCTGCATGCGGGAAGCTCGAAATCGTCTGGATCAAGCGCAATAATTGGCATCGGATTGTCTTGAATGATTTTAAGTGCGGCATCTAGTTCTGCCTGACACTCCTTATCAATGGCCACTAAACCGTCGTTAGGTAACATTGTTTTTGATTTCCATGCGACAGGATCATCGACGATAAAATCAAGCATTCTAGGCATCTTGTTTCCCCACATTTTATTTGTGCGAAGATCATAGCTTAACAAGCTGTATTGGAAAATAGACGAGTCTGGTGTTCCTGAGAAGGAATACGGGGAGTGATGTTCTATAATTTTTAGAGGTTCTTTACTTTCTCTAAACAAGATTTTTCCAGACTGGCAAAATAGGCTGCGTCTTCGGGTTTTTGAACCCAATCGGGTTTTTCATCCCAAGAAAAATGCCGCGAAACCTTGTCACCACCGTAGCGTACTCGGAATAGGATCGTGCGCTTGTCGCCATTAATGAATTCGTGTACTTCGCCCGGTGGATGATAAGTGAAAGATCCGGCACTTACGTCGACTGTCTGGTCTGCAGTTCGCATGATGCCACCACCTTTGAAGCAAAAATAGATTTCACTTGCATGTGGGTGGCAGTGGTTAGGGCTTGTTTGGCCTGGTTCCCAACAGGCGATGGTTGCGTCGCCTTCTTCAACCTTTGCTAGCACTTTATGGACGTGATGGTTTGAATCGTATTCTTCCTCGTCTGCCATAGAGAATGATTGCATGGAGTTGTCTCCCTAACGATGTTTATAGTTTGGTACCGGTTGTTTAAAAAATCGATATCTATCTTAGCGTGTCATATGACTGCCTAATTTTTTAGTTTTTTTAACGTGGATTACTTTTCTAATGGAAAGAGACGATATTGTCCGAATGTCAATCGGTTGACTAATTGCTAAGGTCATACGCTAAGTTTATGCCTTCCTCTTGGGGGTTTCGGTATTATCGGACCGACACCGGGCTCCAGTAATTGCGTCTTTTATAGAATCCGCATAACATCTCCGACCAGTTTATAGAGTAATAGCGAGACGAGGAATGTCTATGAATTTAGCAGACAGATCCGATGCTAGTGCTGCTGGTGTGGTCCAACACGTTGCCCTAAATATTCGGCGGATTGGGCGGGTTGCTGGCGCTGAGATACCCGGGCTCGATTTATCTAAGCCGTTTGGTGATGATGTTCGCGATGCAATATTAGCCGCACTTAACGAGCATCATGTATTGTCTTTTCCGGATCAAAATCTCACCGATGAGGAACAAACAGCGTTCACTATGCGTTTCGGCGAAATTGAAGGGCACGTGGCCCACGACCATGATGGCAAACCCTTTCCGGTTGTTCATGTCGTATCTAATTTGGATCCCAGTGGTAAGCCCACTGCAACGCCGCGAAGTCACGGCAATTATTTTTGGCATAGCGACAAATCGTATCATGACATTCCATCTCTTGCTACGATTCTGTATGCGATTGAGGTGCCGCCCTATGGTGGCGCAACGCAATTCGCAAATATGCAAATGGCCTACGACGAACTTTTGCCGGAAATGAAAGAAATAATTGAGGGCCTCAACGTGGTGCATAGCTGGGAGCAGAGCCGGCGCAATTCGATGAACAAGCCGGCTACACAAGAACAAATAGATGCCCGTCCACCAGTAACTCATCCTATTGTCCGCACTCACCCCGACACGGGTAAGAAGGGCGTCTATATCGGTGTGCATGCATCGCATATTGACGGTATGGAGTGGCACGAGGGTCGTGAAATTCTCTATCGTTTGACAGACTTAGTGACCCAACCGCGCTTTATTTATACCCATGAATGGAAAAAAAACGAGCTTGTTATGTGGGATAACAGATGTTTAATGCACCGTGCTACAGGTGACTTTCCGCAAGATGTCTATCCCCGTGTGCTGCACCGGACGGTGATTCGTGGCACCAAACCATATTGAAGTTTAGTTTTCAGAAAATGGAGACTTCAAATAGTGAAGATATCAAACCCGTATTAGAAGCCGCTCGATATAGGTAATGGTCTATGAAACGTCCGCTAAATTGCTAGATATGGGCAATATATCGGATATCCCTAGAATAAAAGACGTTAGCCAGATAGTGGATTTTTTGTAGTCGAACAGTGCCAATAGAGACGAAGAGACAAAGTAAGGCAATTATAGCCACTCTAAAATGAAACCTGCGTTAGGCATGAGCTTTAGCTTTGGCTTCTTTCCGCCTAGAGTGCAGAATATACTCTGTATAGCCGTTCGGTTGCTCGCACCCTTTAAACACCAGATCGCAGGCGGCTTGGTACGATATGGAATTTTCAAAATTGCCTGCCATAGGCGTGTAGGTGGGGTCGTTTTCATTTTGTTTGTCAACTACTGCAGCCATTTTTTGCATCGTAGCCTGGACTTGTTCCTTAGTACAAATGCCATGGTGGAGCCAGTTTGCGATATGTTGGCTGGAAATTCGCAGCGTTGCTCTATCTTCCATAAGTCCCACATTACTAATGTCGGGAACTTTGGAACAACCGATGCCTTGGTCGATCCAGCGCACTACATAGCCTAGGATACCTTGGGCGTTGTTATCGAGTTCTTGCTGAATATCATCGTCAGACCAGTTTGGTCGTTCGGTAACGGGAATAGTCATGATATCGTCAATACTAGCGCGGCCGCGAGCTTTTAGTTCTTCCTGGCGTGCCTCAACATCAACTTGATGATAGTGAGTTGCGTGGAGGACCGCTGCGGTGGGTGATGGTACCCAGGCGGTATTGGCGCCCGCCATTGGGTGACCGATTTTTTGTGCCAACATTTCGGCCATCAGGTCGGGCATGGCCCACATACCTTTACCTATTTGGGCATGGCCTTGGAGGCCACTCTCAAGACCAATATCCACATTCCAATCTTCGTAGGCGGCGATCCAAGAAGCGGACTTCATATCGCCTTTTCGAATCATAGCACCAGCTTCCATCGACGTATGTATCTCATCGCCGGTGCGGTCTAAGAAGCCTGTATTAATAAAAACGACCCGGTCCTTGGCCGCCCGAATGCATTCTTTGAGGTTTAGCGTTGTTCGCCGTTCTTCATCCATTATACCCATTTTGACGGTGAAGCGCTTTAAGCCAAGCGCGTCTTCCACACGATCGAATAATGCATTGGTGAAGGCGACTTCTTCCGGTCCGTGTTGTTTAGGCTTAACTACATAGATTGAGCCTGTTTGGCTATTTCGAAGGTTGCCGGTTTGCTTTAAATCATGGATTGCGATGGTATTCGTGATCATCGCGTCTAGGATGCCTTCGGGAACTTCTTTGCCGTCAGGATCAAGCACCGCATCTGACCACATATGGATCCCTACATTACGGTTTAACATTACGCTACGCCCATGAAGGGTGAAGTTGGTGCCGTCGGGAGCTGAGTAAGTGCGGTCTGGTTCCAAGGTACGGGTGACATCTTTGCCACCTTTTTCAAATGTGGCCGTTAGATCACCTTTCATGAGACCAAGCCAATTACGGTATGCGAGTATTTTATCTTCCGCATCAACCGCGGCAACGGAATCTTCAAAATCCTGGATTGTGGTCATGGCTGCTTCGACTACAACGTCAGATACATGCGCCTTATCATCCTTGCCGATGGGGTGGTTCGCATTGATCTGAATTTCGATGTGAAGGCCGTTATGTTTTAGTAAGATAGACGTCGGATTTTCCGCGTTCCCCTGATAACCAGCAAATTGACCCGGGTCTTTCAGGCCGCTCTCTCCGCTATCGGTAAGCACTGACAATGTCCCGTCCTTTATCGTATAGCCTCTTGCACCCTTATGCGAAGCATTTGCAAGTGGTGTCGCATTATCTAAAAGGGTTCTTACTGTTGTAATTACTCGCTCACCACGGGTGGGGTTATAGCCGCCACTACGTTCTGCACCGTCTTCTTCTGAAATAGCGTCGGTGCCGTAATATCCATCGTAGAGGCTACCCCAACGGGCGTTGGCGGCGTTTAGTGCATAGCGAGCGTTGTTGACCGGGACAACAAGTTGGGCGCCGGCGATGATTGCAATTTCCGGATCTACGTTTTGTGTGGAAACCACAAGCTCGCCCTGCTCCGGAACTAGGTAGCCTATCTCACTAAGGAAGGTAGTGTATTTCTTTGGATCGAGAGGCTCTGATTTATACTTAAGATGCCAAGTATCAATCTTTTTTTGCAGTATATCGCGCTTAGCTAATAGTGCTCGATTTCGTGGTGTCATATCTTTCAATATGGCGGCAAGCGAAGACCAAAAGTTGTCCTGAGTAATACCGGTATGCGGCAGAGCTTCATCGTTAATAAATGCATACAACTCGTCGGCGACTTGTAAGCCACTGATATTGACGCGATTGATCATAATTTTCCTGCCTTATTATCCCTATTCGATTTGCTGTGCGATATAACCGAAGACCCCTGCGAGTCAAGGAAAACGCTTTTTATTGATTAGTGCGGCGTCGCGTTTCTTAAGATACCCATTAGTTGATGAATATCTTTTACATTACGCATATCTTCTGTAATGGCCACTACTGTTTCTGCATCTTTTTTAGAAATAGCGCCAGCGACACAATCGAAGAACTTACTCAGGCGCGTTTCTCGGCTGATGGGGACGCCTGCTTGGCCCTTTAGTTCCGTACACTTTTTCTCAAAGGTTTGGCCGTCGTAGGTGGTGGCACGCACGATAATCCAAGAATGAGGAAAGTCCGCAGGAATGCTATCGTCTTCATGGATCGTAATTTTAGGTAATAAGGATTCCATATCAGCGGCGAAACGACGTTCGTCAGTGAACGTAGAAATACCCACGTGACGATCAAGGAGGCCGGCAGCGGCACCATATTGTATGCTGAATTTACCATCGAGGCCTGACCGAGGTTCTGGCCGGTCAATAAGGGCGGTGGGTGGGTAAAAAATATCGACGTTTTTAATTTTAGTTGCATCGATGTCGTTTTCCTTGGCTACAAGAATACTCGCCTCGATGCTTCGATGGATAGAATATTTAGCAGGGTAGAGTTTGTAGGAAACGCCGGGGTCGACCATTCGGTAGGGTTTACCAAAATTCTTTAACATCACGGGAGGGTCTGAATGCCCTTCGCCGTAAAGGGCGTCATAAAACCCACCGCTACCAAAAATATCATCACTCGCTGTCCAGCCAAGGGAACTTAGAAGAGCTGCTTCAGTGCCCATTTGACTGCCAATTCCGCTATGGCTTGGCTTGGTCATTGTGCCATGATTTGCAGTCATTGTGCCTGCGCGCGAGCCTGCATTGCCGAAAGCCATGGTCATTTGATCTGCATCAAGGCCCAGAATCGTTCCGACACCGGTTACTGCGCCCATTGTGCCGCCGATACCTGGGTGATGAAAGATGCCTCCAGAGTTGCGCCCAATCGATGCAACCCGCATTCGACCCTGCAATTCGAAGGCAAGCACGATAGCACGTAAAACTTCCGAGCCAGGGCTATTTTGGCGTTCTGCCATACAAATCGTAGCGGGAATAGTAGGGGATGCAGGATGATTTCGAGGCCACCAAGTATTGTCGTAATCGAGAGCATGACACATAGTACCGTTGGCATAGGCCGCTACCGGTGCAGAGACTTTTACTCCACCCGCGATCAAGGTGCAGTCGCCGCTCCCGCCAATCTGCTTGGCATATTCAATTGAAATACGGCCAACGCCGCTTTTCTCCGAGGCGCCGGCAATGGTGGTACCAATGGCGTCTAGCATGCATTCACTTGCGATATCTAGGGCTGCATCGGGAATATCGTCAAATCTGGTTGAGACGATAATCTCTGATACTTGTTGAGTTAGTGTCTTATTCGAAGACATTACAAGCTCCCTTTTTGTTTATCACGGTAGAACCCGTTATATGAACATATTATGGAGAGACCTACTGCAATAGTCACCGGCGGTGTGATAGCGTAGATGTTGGCGCCTAACGACGATGATATAGCATTTACTTTCCGATGCGATACTGATGCGGCGGCACTCAAACTTTCCGATGGTAAAGAGACAGAAGGGCGCTCTATCGCAATCAAAGCCGATTATAGCGGTGAGACTGGAGCAGCGATTTGTTAGATCGCCTTATAAGAGAAAAGTTTCATGACCGGGCAGGTGCTTACCGTTTCTATAGGTAAGTAGCCCCTAGAACGGCTTATCGCCTTTTAGCGTAACTCTATGCATACGACGGCGTTGGCCGTCATAGTCATTTATGGCTTTATGTTGAACACAACGATTGTCCCAGAATACCAGGTCCCCTTTACGCCAGCGCACGCGACAGGTGAATTCCGGTTTGACGGCATGTCTAGTGAGGTATTCCAAGATAGGTAGTGTTTCCTCACGCGTCATTCCCTCAAAATGAACAGTATGAGAAAAATTAACGTAAAGCGCTTTTTTCCCAGTTTCAGGATGGGTGCGGATTACCGGGTGAAAAGCCTCGATTGGTTCAGCTTCCCTCACGAAAGCCGTTTTCATACCAGCAAGCTCTTTCATCTTTTCCGCGCGACCGCCAATATTATTTTGGGCAGAGCTATAGAGACCCGAGACGCCGTTTAGTAGCCTCTTCATGCCATTTGAGAGTGTATCATAGGCACGATACATATCGGCAAATAGCGTATCTCCGCCAGGATTTGGTACCTCGAGTGCATATAGCATCGTGCCCATGTTAGGTTTTGGCATATAAGTTGTGTCTGAGTGCCAGTGTTTGCCAAAATTAGATGTGTCTTTTTCTGTTTTGAGAATCTCAATAACCTGTGGCACTCCGTCTATACTTTTCAGGAACGGATAAATGTCTGTTGTACCGAACCTTCCCGCGAAGGCTAGTTGTTGTTTTGGTGTTAATTGCTGGTTGGGGAAAACTAGTACTTGATTGTCTAAGAAAGCTTTGCGGATGCGCTTTACCACCATCGGTGTCAATGGCTCAGCAAGATTGATACCGTCTATTTCTGCACCAAGGGCACCGGATAATGGGGCTATATTTATCTGTTTGGGCATGGAACACTGTTACAATTTCTAGCGGGTGGGTCAAATAAGATGGCGTGAAATTACTCAAATACTCGATATATATATATATCGTTATGACGTAAGCCATAGGATAAAAACTATTATTGAACCTTTTTTGTTATGGAAAATGCCGTAAGACCGCCTATTATTTTTGAGCTCAGGTTAGCTGGCAATTTCCGTAGCCGAGACAAAAAAGGGCGGACCGAAAGGCCCGCCCAGTTTGCCGGAAATAATTATTGTTCGCTGCTATAAAATGCTGCGAATTACGTAGCAACGCTGATGCCGACTGCGGAGCTGCTTACAGACTAATTTTGCATCTTCCATGGTAGCGAAGGGACCGGTGCGAAGTCTTTGAAAGGTGCCCATTGCACCTAAATCTGCTTCGATGATAATCGGTTCTAGATTGCCGATAACCTTACCATGCATCCTTTGAATACGGTCCCAGGCACGTTCCGCAATGGAACGAGGTGAATCTTTGTAGGCACCTAGCTGTATGAGGACTGAATGTCCGGTAGACTTACGACGCTCCTGCGTCAAGGCAGCAGTTTGAATTGGGCGAACCGTTCGCATAGTTTCTGCGGATGCATCTGGCTGCGCTGCATTCGGATCGTTGATCTTAGAGGTCGATGAATTCGATGAAATAACGCCAATCGTTGTGGTTTGGCTGCCTCCTCCTCCAGGCAAAATAGTTTTGCTGAGATAGGTGGGTGGTTGCAATTGGTGCCGTTCCACTAGGTGAGGAATATGACTTGAAGATCTCGCTACCGGAATTTTTGCTGGGGGGTTGCTAGCCTCTGTTTTTGAAGGCTTTCGAGGTGTAATCGGAATAATATTTAATGGTCTTGTGATTACTTCCGGGGTCATTCCCGCTGGTAGAGAAGGTGCTGTCGGAGATGTAACGTTCATCTTAGGTGCTTCAGGAGTAGGCGGCGGAGATACTTCGACTTCTGCAATTTGATAAGGCGTTTCTGAACTCACCCTGTAACCATCATTGACAGTTACGTCGCTACTTAACTCGGCTACCTGCGTCGCGCCGACAAGTTGATGTGCTTTCGCAATTTGCTTCTGCGACATCCGTTTTGTTAAGACCTTACGATTTTCTACGGCGACCGTATGAACATAGACATTTGGCTTTGGTTTTTGTTCTGCGACGAGCGTGAACCAGCGGTGTGCTTCTACATCATCCTGCTGAACGCCCTGTCCTTTAGCGTAAAGCAAACCCACACCGACGCGGGATTTCGGGTCACCTTTTTTTGCTAAGGGAAGAAACTCTTGATAGGCGACCTGGAAGTCGCCCCTGATATAGGCATTCCGACCAGCTAAGAAATCAGCTGCCTGTGCTAAGCTCGTCGACGCGCAAAGAAGTGCTAACGGTAAAACTATTTTTTTCATAAACCACCAATTTTCTAAACATCGCCTCATTTATATATTAAAGTTGTAAGCGATTTTTAAAGTATTTCACTTGGGATTTATTTATTATAATTATAATCTAAATACAATAACTATTTTAGTATTTGTAATAAAAATCCTAATACATGGTTTTAATTTCAGATAAATTCAATTATTTCAATGAGATACAATATATCGAGTGTTGACGGTAATACTGCACAATATATGGAAAGACTACGCATAATCCTCACGAATGCTTAGGAGCCTAATTTTGTGATGGTTTAAGCAATAGAACTAATGGCAAGCAAAGTAACATTACAATTGTCATTAGTTGGAAATCGTAAAGGAATGCGATGGACTCAGCTTGTGAATTTGCGATTGTGTTGAGCCGCATAACTCCAGTTGAAGCTCCAATGCGAATGTGTCGAAGCTCTGCAACGGACCACAGTATAGCGAGATGAGGGGTTTTTTAGCGTTCCTTCAGCACGCGCCACAATTTGTCGGGTGTTGCAGGCATGTCGATCATGTTCTCAGAAGACACACCAGCCGACTTTAAGGCGTCAACAATAGCATTCATCACTGTTGGGATCGCGCCAATGGTGCCGGACTCTCCGGCACCCTTTACGCCGATGGCGTTGGTTCGGCATGGCACCGGATGAAATTCCAGTGCAAAGGAGGGCATATTATCGGCTCTTGGCATTGCGTAATCCATATAGGAACCGGTCAATAGCTGACCGTCTTCACTGTAGATAGCATTTTCCATCATCACCTGACCTGCGCCTTGGACTATGCCGCCATGCAATTGCCCATCTACGATCATATGATTAATGATGTGGCCAGAATCATCGACGCCAGTATAGCGTTCAAGGTTAAGCGTACCAGTTTCAGGGTCAATTTCTACCTCGGCGATATGGCATCCATTGGGATACGTGGGTGCAGCAGCATCATAGTCGACTTCCGTCTCTAACGCTTCTTTTGGCACCATATCAATAATGTTTTCGAGCGTAACCGTTCTATCTGTCCCGGTGACACAGTATACTCCGTCGTTGAATTCTACATCTTCAACAGCACACTCCAACTGGTCTGCTGCCAGATTACGAGCCTTCCCGATGACCTCTAAGGCGGCCATGTGAAAGGCACCGCCACCGACTGCCATGGTTCGTGACCCTGTCGTAGAACCTGCAGTAGGGGATAAATCGCTATCGCCCTGAACCATAGAGATACGGTCTTTACTGACACCTAGGATTTCAGAGAGCAGTTGCCGGAATGTGTTTATGTGCCCTTGGCCTTGACTTTGCGCGCCGCTGAAAAGAACAATTTTGCCGTCATCGTCGAAACCAATTCGAGCAGACTCGGCAGTCTGTGCGCCCGCATGTTCGAGGAAAGTGGCAATGCCTAGGCCTCGTATTTTTCCATCCGCTTCAGATGTTTTGCGGCGTGACGCGAACCCATCCCAATCGGCAAATCGTAATGCCTTGTCGAGAATATTTTCAAACTCGCCGGAATCATATGTCACGTCGAGTGGGGTGGAGTAAGGCATAGCATTAGGAGGGATAAAATTGCGTCGCCTGATTTCTGTGCGTTCAATACCGGTTTCTACCGCCGCCATATCCATAAGACGTTCCAAGACGTATGCCGCTTCGGGCCGTCCAGCGCCGCGATAGGGGCCGATAGGGGCTGTATTGGTAAATACGCACTCCACATGAGCATAGATATGGGGAATTTTATAGCAGCCGGACAGGCACATGGATGTGTTGCGTGTGGGGCTGCTCGGGCCGCTGGCGGAAAGATAGGCACCCATGCCTTGGATTGAGCGATATCGCAACGCAAGAATGATCCCATCTTCATCGAGTGCGAGTTCTGCGGTGAGTTGGCTGTCGCGCGCAGAATTATCACTGGCAAAACTCTCCGTCCGAGTACCAACCCATTTGACTGGACGTTTAAGCCGTTCCGCAGCGCGCAGAATGACCGGATATTCTGGGTAGGCTTGGGTCTTCATACCGAAACCGCCGCCCACATCCCCACTGACGATACGGAGATTGCTAGGGTCATCTAATTTCAAGGCATGTTTTGAGAGTTGTGTATGCATAGTCATGACGCCTTGGGAGCAAGCGTAGAGAGTTAAACGCCCTGCCTCAAGACGTCCAATAGCTGCGCGTGGTTCTAAGGCGGAGACCATCAAACGATTGTTCCGTGTATCAAGACGAACACGATATTTAGCTTTTTTGAAGGCGACGTCGACTGCATCTTTGTCGCCTGTATCCCAATCAAGAAGAATATTATTCGGCGCTTCGGGCCAGAGTTGTGGTGCGCTATCTTTAATAGCCCTTTCAGGCCGGGCGACAGCTTCCAAGGGAGCATAATCGATCATCACTAAATCAGCGGCATCTTCTGCTAGCGCTTTCGTCTCTGCGATGACTACCGCAACACATTCTCCAACATGGCGAACGCGACCTTTCGCTAAGGGGTACCTATCCGGCCTAACCAGCTCGCGCCCATCACGACCTAAGATCACACGCGCGCATGGGATCGAGTGAATGTTGGGAAAGTCATCTGCCGTGAATACGCCAACCACACCGAGTGCGGCGGCGGCTTCTGCCAGATCAATATTTTTGATATCCGCATGCCCGTAAGGGGAGCGCACAAAAACAGCGTGCACCATATCGGGGAAATCTAAATCGGCAGTGAACCGACCTTTACCAGTGAGTAACCGTGCATCTTCGCTGCGGCCCGGCGCCTCGGCGCGTCCGAATTTTTCATCTTTATTCATTGCATTTACCTTAACTGGAAAGCTTGACGTAGATTAATCTACGTATGGTCCTTTAGCCTTGTCGATGGTTTCCCCGGTTTGTCCCATGTATGTCTCATCGGCCCAATAACCGGCACCTTCAACAGGCCTGATGCCGCCACGCGGCCCAGTATTATTTTTATCTGCGAACACTGGATCGAGCTTACGACCATGGTGCAGGTTGAACCAAATGCGGAATAAGCGACGGCGACGACTTTCTTCCGGCCAGTCTTCGTAAGAGGTGCGAGCGTGGAGGACACTATAATTGCTGAGATATTGGATGTCACCAATCTCGAAATTGATATTATAGCGGTAGGTATCTGTATCTGCGATATCGCGTATATATTCAACGATGGCTACTTCTTCCTCCGTTAATGGCTTACCTGCCTTGCGCATGCCATCTTGGATGGTTTTCCCGTTGTAGCGGCAGCTCATCCGTCCGTCGAACCAGCTGAAAACTGGAATTTTATTAAACGTTACCTCGTCCCTCTCACCGGTTATACCCTCGCCACGTAAATCGTAGTGAAAGCCTTCGTATAAGAGGTCTAAGTATTCGGGATGATATTCTAAGATGTGATTGAACAATGCGATAGAGCTAACTATCCGACTTTGGCCTCCTTTCTTTGCAGGATGGACGCAAAGCAGTCCAACTGCGTCCAGTTGGTCGCAGTGGTAACGCTGCTGCCCGCTCGTAGTATAGCCACGCACATTATTGTTACGTCGGTCGAAGCCTCGATCGATGACCTCACCTAACAAATCACCTGCAGCATTTTGATGGCCCACAGCGCCGAGATGTTGGGTCATGCCCCAATAGATCGTTCGCAATTCATCGTCGGTATAGTCCGCAATATTTAGGCCTTTGAATAGGACGACCCCGCGACCATGTTCAATTTCATGTGCCACATGGGCCATTGTGACGGCAAAACGGCCAAGCTGAAAATGCTTTTTGCTAAAGCCGATTGGCCCAAGGCCCGCGGCCGTTATCGATTTCTGCGCTGATGCCAATTCGTCAAGATCGTTCCCATTGAGGTGAATAATCCACGAAGTATCTTTACGTAGTTTTTCTGCCGTCCAGGCGGAAGGGTGTTCAATTATTGATGTTGGACGATCCGCCATGATTATTACTCTGATTTAACAAACTCTGCCTTATGGCCCGGCGGAGGAGTACCAAGGAATCCACCGCGTTCAAGCACCGCATCGCGCCCGCCATGTTTTTCAACCAAGCCGGCTTGGTCTTCACGGACTAACTTGTCTATGGCTTCGGGGTCAAATATTTCCCGTAATGCGGTGTCGAAATCCTTAAGTTCGCCATTGGCGTTGAGCGCAAGATTATTCATCTCCTCCGGATCTTCGTCTAGATCGTAAAGTTCCGGGTCAAGGCCCATATAGTGAACATATTTGTGTGGGCCACGTCGCATCATGAAAGCGCCTGAGATCGCGCCTGCCGCATGATATTCCGCGCCGATGGCCCGGCTTGGATCGTCCGGCGATGCGGCAATGGGATAAAGAGAGGCGCCTGGAAGACTCCTGTCTTTGTCGTTCATTTCGACACCAACACAGTCAAGGATAGTCTGATAACAATCTAACAAATTAGCCGCTGTATTGCAGACCTTGCCCCTTGGCACGTCATCACCAGCCATAATAAAGGGCACCGCGCCGGCTTCTTCGTAGAAGTTAGACTTCCCCCAGAGACCTCGCGCGCCGAGATTGTCCCCATGGTCGGAGGTATAGACTATGCGGGTATTGTTCGCGAGGCCGTGTTCCTCTAGGGAGGCGAGGAGTTTGCCAATGTTATCGTCCAAAAAACTCACCATTCCCATATAGGCTGCTCGAGCAATGTTGCGGGTTTCATCTGTAAAGAAACGGTCGTAAATTTGACAATTGGCAAGACCCTCTACCCAGGGGTGGCGTTCATAGCCGCTATCTGGCCGTGCCTTTGGGACAGGGAGTTTAGCCGGATCGTAGAGGTCATAAAACTCTTGTGGGGCCACCAACGGAAAATGTGGGCAGACGAATGAAACGAATAACGCCCAGGGTTTGTCCTGATATTTTGGCGCTTCCTCTTTGAACCATTTGTCGGATTCGACCAGAATATCTCGGTCATATTGCAAATAGTTAGAATCGCCGGGACCAATGCCCTCGGACAGTTTCTGACATTGATATCGAACTGGTAGCGGATTTTGGTCGCGGACCGCGCCCAGTACATCGCCAATACCATCGATCACGTGCATCGGTACAATCTGCTCATCAAAACCAGTATCATCGAGTTCGTTGCGATAATGTAGCTTGCCTATGGACGCGACATGGTGTCCTTCCTCTTGTAGCCGATGACCCCAGCCCTTTACCTTACCGGTATACGGCGTACCATTGCACCAATTTCGAATTTCGTGGGGATAGCGTCCAGTGGCAAAGGCAGCTCTGGCCGGCACACAAATGGGAGAGGGTGTGTAGGTAGCAGTAAACCGCGTGCCGCGGGCAGCAAGCGCATCCAAGTTTGGTGTTTGCGTCATTGGATGGCCTGAACAGCCCATGTGCTTGATATTATGCTCGTCAGACATGATAAAGAGTATGTTTTGCGGTTTCATAAATTTCTCCCAAAATAGATCGCGAAGTTGTGCCTTGTTTATCAACGCGGGCCGATAAATTGCCATGATTTTTGCATAGCTGATAGGGCTAGATTAGCATGTAGTTTTTGCTGCGTCAGTGCCACACTAAGTCGGTGTATATTGTGCGCAGGACCTTTGGGGAAAGGAAGTCTATTGGCAACGTCAATCGTCACTATTGGTGTGATTGCAGCAGGAGTCGGAGAAGGCTTGCAACGGACTTTGGTCTCCGTGCGAAACCAAAGTTATGAGGCTCTCGAAATTGTAGTTTTAAGTCCCAAAGAACCGGACGTTCCGGATATTATGTGGATACCATCCGAGCCGTCTCAGCCCATTACGGTGAGGTATGATCAGCTGCGTGCTTGTGCACAGAAGGACTATTTACTCGTTTTGGATGATCGGTCGATAATTTGTCCGGATACGGTTGCAAAATCAGTAGAGTATCTGGAAAATCATCCCAACCATGTTGCAGTGTACGGGACGACGGTTTTTGAGACAGCGAATAGTGCTGAAAAATGTCTACCTGTTTCAATTCAAGCTGGTAAACCAGATAAGCGGGTTGAAGTTCTTTTTCGAAATTTGGAACATATCGGGCCGTGGTATGGGCTTCGGCGGCGTATTGACGGCGACTTTCCGATGATGACTTCGGTTGGTGCGGAGATATACTACTTGGCTGGATTGGCCTGGTCCGGTGGCATAGGTGCGCTGGCTGATATCGAATGCCGAGTGGCAGCGGAAATGGGCTTTCATTTAACCAAGGAAGATGTAGGCCGGCTAGGATGTCCTGCTTATCAGGCTGAAGATCCAGTACTTTCGGCGATTGCATTAGTATTTTGTGGTTTGGGAGTTATCGATACCCGTTATTCACAGCTCAGTATGATGGAACGGTTGCGTATCGCGACTACTGCAGAGGAAACCCTTCGTTCCAATATAGATATACAAGATGAAGTATTACTCATTCCTTACTGTTCAAGGGTATATAACAAATACAATATAACAAAAGAAATACGTAAAATTAGAAAAGAAATATCTACATTAATATTATCTAGTTATGACATATCTCATAGAAATTATATAATTAGTATTGTTAATTGCCTTTGTCGTTTTAGAATTGGCGCTCTGCAGCCGGATATTCACGACAAGCCGATTATTGAGCGTTTGGAGAAGCTGTTGGCAAATGACCCGAATAAAGACGAACTCAATCAAGCAACATTGGTAGGCGCGATGTATTACTGAACACATTAGCGACTTCTTGGAATTTTTACTTTCTTTAGAAGCGCGAGGGCGCCGATACCGTCTGGATCATCAAACGTCAGCAAGAGGTCGGCTGTCGTCGGAGTTTGGGCGATAACAGCAATACCTTCCAGCGTTTGACGTTTAAACGCTCCGCCGATGATGCCAATTTCTTGCAGTGCTTTCTTGTTTGCTGTCCAAATCCACAACCGTGAATGCAACCTTGGCTCGCTTGGAATGTTTGTATGTATGCCATGTCCGGGAAGGTTATTACACCCATCTGCTCGGCGATTTTGGTACTTTTGTTCTTCAGCATCTGCGACGCCGGACTCTCCAGTCAAAATGATCAATCTTTTGCCGATCCGTTCCAGTGCACGGATACCTAAATTCGCGATAGCTGACCCATCCGCGTTCTTGAAGGCTACCTCATGCAATTTTGCCTCGAGCGTGACGTCGCCGTTGAGAATAGGTTTAGCCGGTGCCTCTACGAGGTATCCAATACCATTAGTGCGATCTGAAGGGCTCCGAAGGCCGAAAATTAAGTTGCCATTTAAATGCGCTAGGCCTTCGATGTTGATGCCGCTGCATTGCAAGGGTTTATCGATATATTTTGAAATATCTGGCCTATGACCTGTGAACAACTCTGCTAGCCACCGATGCGAGTTTTGGATTTGGGCCTCACTTGTCGATGGGGTGCCGTCAGGCCCGACATCAAAGCCTGCAACCACCCAACGGTCATCATCGAATTTGATCTTTTTGCGCTTAAAACCCATCGAGCCAGTTACAAAAATCCGTTGCCCGTCACGCGCTAATGCTTCCAAATCCCATTCGGGGCAGTTACCCTGTTCTGGATCAATACATGTTGAGAATATGCGTTCGAAAGTTTCTCCAACTGTGTAACTGGTTAAATCCTTATTAAGTTGAATTCGTTGGACGGCAATCAGTTCGTCTGCGACTACGAGACAGTCCTTACCATTTAAACAAATCGCACCACTTATATTATAGCCAGTATCGTTGCTATAATTCTCAAACAGTTCCGGACCGTTAAGCGGTTGTGGAATGAGTTCGGCGCTTTTGCTGATAGAAGAGAAGCCCAGGCATAGGAAAAAAAATAACGGTAAAACGGCAATTCGCATCGAAAACACCTTTAAGGGATTAAGTCCAATCGTAGCACTGGTTTGCCAAGCGATTAAACATTCGTTACGACGATCACTGATAGAAATTAGAAGATGGGGAGTAAAGATCATGGCTGTAAGCTTTGCCTTTATTGGGTTTGGGGAAGCGGGGTCGGAAGTCTCCGCGGGTCTCTTGGACAACGGTGTCGAACGAATACAGATGTATGACATCTTGTTAGATGACCCGGAGGAACGAGCGCGCACATTAGCTCGAGCTGGGGAGATAGGCGTAAAAGCTTGCGATTCTATCGCTGAAGCAGTTTTTGGTGTTGACATCATATTTGCGACGGTGACCTGCTCGGCTTGTTTAGTCGTCGCAGAGGAAGCGGCGAAGCACCTTCATCCGCAGCAGTATTACCTAGACTTCAATTCCATATCACCGGGCAAGAAACGCAAAGTACGAGATTTGATTAAGCCTAGCGGTGCGCATTTTGTGGAAGGTTCGGTAATGGCAAATGTGCCGGGTAACCGCCAAGCAGTACCGATGTTTATTGGGGGGGATGGTGGCGAGACGTTCATTCAGATGGCGCGCCCTTTCGGAATGGACCTCACCTTTATTCAAGAGGAGGTGGGCCAAGCTTCGGCTTGTAAAATGGTTCGTTCTATCACAATGAAGGGTATAGAGGCGCTTTATCTGGAGTGTATGCAGGCAGCGCGCCATTTTGGTATTGAAGATGAAGTGCTGGATTCTGTTGTCGAATCCATGAAAGGCCGCGATTGGCGGGAGAAGTGTAATTTCAATATGCCTCGCTCGGTGATTCACGCCAAGCGTCGTTCCGATGAAATGGATAATGTGGCCGAGACGCTTCGGGAAATTGGTCAGGAACCGCGTATGGCGGAGGCGACTGCAGAGACGCTTCGCTGGTGTGCTTCTCTCGGGTTGAAGAAAAAATATAAAGACCAACTCGCCTCGGGCTATTCGGAGGTGCTAGATGCTATAGAAGAGGCCAAAAAAGAATAATTTTGGTACTTTGTTATTCGAGGTATTAGGCAAAGAATAATGGCGCAGTCTGGGCGTAGCGTTTAATTGCTGTACTGTCTATCATAGTCGGGTGCTTTGAGGAGGAAGAATATTCACGCATTAGCCAAAATTATTGCCGAACATGCAGGGAAGTCCGGCGCCGAGGTTGGCGAGATTGTTACCGTAGAGCCTGATTGCCTTATGTGTCACGACCGAGGTATCGCGAAGGTGGTGCGCCGGTTTGAACAAATGGGGGGTAAAAAGGTATGGAATGCCGATAAGGTAGTCGTGATATTTGACCATGTCTATCCGCCGCCGCGAATTCAAGATGCGGAAAGCCAAGCAAAATCGCGTGCCTGGATGGAAGCGCAGGGGATCAAAAATTTCTTCCCGGGCGATGGGGTCTGCCATATTGTTATCCCGGAAAAAGGCTTTGCTTATCCTGGTTCACTCTCTGTGGGCTCTGACTCTCATACTGTTACCTACAGCGCGCTTGGGGCATTTGCCACAGGCATGGGGCACTCAGATTTAGCGTCTACTATGTGTATAGGCACTACCTGGCTTCGGGTCCCTGAGACCGTCCGTGTCGATGTGCATGGAACATTATCACCTTGGGTTGAAGCGAAGGACGTATTGCTGAAAATGCTTGGCCAATATGGTGAGGCTATGTGTACTTATAAAGCTGTAGAATATGCGGGGCCTACGGTTGAATCTATGAATATGGATCATAGGCTTACCATGTGTAATCTCGCTATCGAGATTGGTGCAAAAACCGGCTATATTGCGCCTGACGATGTGACTTGGGAATATATGAAGGGGCGCAAGGACCGTGCCCTCTGTTCGCCCCAGACCACCGACTCACACAAAGATTACGAAGCCATCTACGATGTGAATGTGGACGGATTGGAACCAATGGTGGCACTACCGCATGATCTTGCAAATGTGGAGCCCGCTTCACAACTTGCCAGCGTTAAAATTGACGAAGCTGTGTTGGGTACCTGCACTGGCGGCAGGCTTGAGGATTTCCGAGCTGCCGCCGCGGTGCTCAAAGGCAAAAAACTACACCCACGCACACGTATGATAGTCAACCCCGGTTCAACAGAGATTTATTTGGCGGCTATGAATGAGGGTATCATTCAAACACTTGTTGAAGCAGGTGCTGATATTGGTTCCACCGGCTGCGGTCCTTGCAGCGGTTGCCAGCTTGGTATGCTTGGGTCAGGAGAAGTGTCGATTACTTCGTCCAGCCGCAACTATCTCGGCCGCATGGGCAGCCCCGAAAGTAATATTTACGTTGCCTCGGCGGCAACCGTGGCGGCTTCCGCTGTAGCAGGAGAGATTGCTCCGCCAGCAGCGGTAGTAAAATAGTCCTTTGTCTGGATATGCATTGCTTAGCCAATCTAGTAGATGTGGTTATTTTGATCTTTACGTCGGCTTAGGACCTAGCGTTGATGCCTTCGCACCGGAGATAGAGAATAAAGAATCATGAGTATCAAAGGCAAAGCCTGGGTGTTTGGCGAGAATATTAATACCGATCAAATTTTTCCCAAACGTTATTTTAAGCCGGTTTATGATCCTGGTGAAATGGCAAGTCATTTGATGGAAGGTGCTGATGAGAAATTTCCTGAAAAGGTAGGTGCCGGAGACATTATCATCGGTGGAAATAACTTTGGTTGCGGATCTAGCCGTGAAGAAGCGCCGGGTGCGATGACCGAAGCAGGGGTGGCTGCTGTAATCGCGCCAAGTTTTGGAAGAATTTTTTTGAGAAACTCGATCAATTTAGGTCTACCAGCAATTTATGTGACGGATATAGATCAACATGTTTCTACCGGAGATGTGGTGGAATTAGATTTGGAAGCCGGTGTAGTCCGAAACCTCAGTACCGATTACGAAACGACATTTCAGCCGATCAATCCTGAACTAGTTAAGCTAATGGAGGCTGGCGGTTTAGTGGAATATACCAAACAAATGCTCGCGGAAAAGAAAGTTTAAAAAATACTTAAAGGAAAAGTGCCAGGAGATTTTATGGCCAATGAAAAAGGCAGGGATGACGCGCGCTTTTTGGGCGCAGCGCAAGGCATGGGTTCAATGGCGATGGATGAGGTCTTCACTACACGTCCGGAAATTCGTGGGCGCTTCGGGGTAGTTACTTGTACTCATTGGATAGCGTCTGCTGCCGGGATGAATATGTTAGAAAGCGGTGGCAATGCTTTTGACGCAGCGGTTTCGACAGCTTTTGCGTTACAAGTTGTCGAACCTCACTTGAATGGGCCTGGTGGGGAAGCGCCGATTATATTCTATGACGCAAATTCTGAAGAGGTAAAAGTCATTTGTGGCCATGGGCCTGCACCTTCGGCTGCTACTTTTAAACATTTTCGTGATATTGGCGTGTCCGTGGTACCGGGTTCTGGCTTGCTCCCGGGCTGTGTGCCCGGTGCGTTTGATGCTTGGATGACCTTACTACGCGATTACGGTACGAAGAGCGTATGTGATGTGCTGACACGTGCTATTGATTTAGCGCGGAATGGTTACCCAGTTTTGCCCCGCATTCCGCCGTTGCTAGGAATGCTTCGTGATTTGTTTGAAACAGAGTGGACCACGTCGGCAGAGGTTTATCTGAAGAATGGCGAAATTCCGCGTTCGGGTTCACTCTTCACCAACCCGCTGATAGCAGACACTTATGAACGGATAATTAAAGAATCCAAGTCCGTCGATGGTAATCGTGAGTGCCAAATCGATAAGGCGCGTGAGACATTTTACAAAGGTTTTGTCGCTGAGGAGATTGACCGTTTTTATCGGAGTGAGGTGCTAGATACGACGGGGCAGCGGCAGTGCGGCTTACTCACTGGTGAGGATATGGCGAATTGGCAGGCTCCAGTCGAAGAACCGCTCACCTATGACTATCTTGGCCATCAAGTATGCAAGCCGCAATCTTGGAGCCAAGCGCCGGTGTTTCTTCAACAGCTAGCATTACTTAAAAACTTTGATTTGAGTTCAATGGAGCCGAACGGGCCAGATTTTATTCATACAGTCGTCGAATGCAACAAGCTTGCAATGGCCGACCGCGAAAAATTCTATGGTGACCCGACCTATGTTGATGTGCCCTTCGATACGCTGCTATCAGACGGCTACAATGACTTGCGCTGTAAGCTTGTGGGTGGGGATGCCTCATATGAGCTGCGTCCAGGTGATGTTGATGATTACGGCGGACCTACCTTTTTCAAAACTCTAGCTGATGTAGACTTCGGTCTAGATACGTCTTCTCATAAAGGCGACACCTGCCATTTAGATACTATTGACCAATACGGCAATATGGTGGCTGCCACTCCGAGCGGTGGTTGGTTCCGTTCTTCGCCTTGCGTTCCCAATCTCGGCTTTCCGATCGGTACGCGTGGTGAAATGTTCTGGGTTATGGAAGGGATGGAAGATCATCCCAATGCAATCTCACCGGGTAAACGGTCACGCACTTCGTTATCACCGACCATTGTGCTCAAGGGCGGTAAACCGGCGCTTGCGTTCGGAACGCCGGGTGGTGACAGGCAGGACCAGTGGGGTATGAACTTCTTCCTGCGCTGGGTGCATTTTGGGATGAACCTACAACAGGCTATCGATTATCCTAATTTTAGTACTAAGCATGCGCCGAGTTCCTTCTATCCACGTCTCTCTCAACCGGGAAATCTTACTGTAGAGGCGCGAATACCTAAAGAGACTATCAAAGAATTAGAAAAGCGAGGCCATGATGTAAAAGTGACAGGAGCCTGGAGCCAAAGCCGTGGCGTTGCTGCCGGTATTGATCAAGAGGAAGGTGTATTACTGGGTGGAGCCAGTCCAAGGTCTATTCAAAGCTATGCGATTGGTTGGTAGAAAACAGCTTTGCCAGCATTTCCAGCGGGAACGATCAAGTGCACATTATATATAATTTATAGTACTCTTTCAGAGATGTTTGAAATGCCCCGATGATTGAAGGTTTAATCCATCGCGTGTGCGGCAGCTGAATTACCTGCAAGTCGCCCGAAAACGGAACCGGCTACTAAGCCTGTACTGCCAGGGTAATTAAAATAGAATAGCCCACCAACAAGTTCGCCAGCTGCATAGAGGCCTGGTATGGCTATGTCTTCAGTATCCAAAACTTCGCCAGAAGTATTAATTTTTAATCCGCCGAATGTGAAGGTTATACCACAACCGACGGAATATGCCTCAAAGGGCGGTTCGGAAATCGTATTTGCCCAGTTAGTTTTTTCTACCTCTAGCCCTTTAGTAGTTCGTCCGTCTTTACCGTTAGGATCAAAGTCGGTATTCAGCTGACACGCTTCATTATATTCTTTGATAGTTGCTAACATTTGCGCACCGTCCACATCCGGCATTTTGTCGGCCAAATCCTCAAGGGTGTTGGCAGTGATCTTGGTGGCACCACGCGTTTTATATTCATCCCTCATGACATGTTTTACCTGAGAATCAAATACCTGCCATGCGAATCCGCCGGGTTGTTGCATGACGATTCGCCCGTATTTCGCATAGGTATAGTTGCGTTCATCGAACCCCTCATCTAGGAAGCGTTTCCCCTCCGCGTTGATCATTAAGCAGTAGGGATAGGAGTGGCGATAGCCTGCATGGGGTGTTTCTAATTCGCCAAAGTCTGTGGCATAGCGCTCCCAAGATACCGCATGGCAGCCTGACCATTGGCCATAGGATTGTGCGCCAATATCAAGTGCCATATTAATACCATCGCCAGTATTATAGCGGGTGCCGCGTACCTTTGCGCTATCGAAGCCGGGCCCAAGATATTTAGTGCGCATTTCTCGGTTAGCTTGGAAACCACCACAAGCGAGTACAACCGATTTTGCGTGAATTTCGTCTTCGATGCGATTGTGTACCACCCTAACTCCTTGAACGCCCAATGGGCCTTCGATGAGGCTCTTGGCGGCAGTTTGATAACGAATTTCGATACCATTCTTTTCGGCATACTCATATTCCGAGGCCACTAAGCCAAGGCCACCACCATTAGCGTACAGAACTACACCACCGAAAAATTTAAATCGGCCCTCGTGAAGAAATGCCTGTCGTCCATAATTAGCCAGAAAGCGAACACCTTTCGAACGTAACCACTGAGCGACTTTGGTGGCATTATCTACGATATACTCTGCGAGATCAGGGTCTATGTAATATTGAGTAACATTGAAAAGATCGTCGAGGTAACGGTCCCGACTGTATTCACCGAAATCGGTTTTGCTAATTTCCTCGTCGGTCAAGTCCGGCACTATAGCTCTAATGTCATCCGCTCCATGATGAACAACCCGAAAGCCGCCACCAGTGAAATTGGAGTTACCCCCGCGTTTTTCTTCAGGCGCCTTCTCCAGAATCAAAACTCTAGCACCGTTTTCCTGGGCCGCCATCGCGGCGCATAACGCAGCATTTCCGCCGCCGACGACGACAACGTCATATAATGTATCGGCCATTCTTTCCCCCCAATTTTATGATTGGTATTTTGCGGTGGGGCAGAGGGGTGTGTCAATCTGGTTGGGAAAGCGCATCCCGCGCACCGGTCTCCATATTAGCGGGCGCCATTTAATGTGCATTTGGTGTTTTAGCGTATCACGAGAGCATAGCTTCACCATCAACGTCTCAAGGAAGAGCCGTTCGCCGCCAAATCTTTATCTCCACTCAAAGTTTCTAGGCATTCCGTCGCACTCCGGCCGCAGTGGCACCAGCGATACGGCCAAATACGGAGCCGTTCATAAGGCCGGTACCGCCGGCATAATTGAAGTAGAACAAGCCACCTACCAATTCACCCGCAGCATGAAGTCCGGGTATTGATTGCAGGTCGGTGTCGAGCACTCTCCCTTCACCGTCAATCCGAAGGCCGCCAAACGTGAAAGTAATCCCACATGTTATTGCATAGGCTTCGTACGGCGGTTCATCAAGCTTGTTGGCCCAGTTGGTTTTCGGTACATCCAAACCTTTGGTGCCGCGTCCGTCAAGGACNGCAGGATTGAAACGAACGTCGTCCATCACAGCATCATTATACTCGTTTAACGTNTTAAGGCATGCCGCAGCATCAACACCCTCCAGTTGTTCTACGAGACCTTCAAGCGTATCAGACGTGACCTTTGTCATCTGCTTGATGCGATATTCATCGCGTAACAATTTGGTGACCTTCTGATCGAAAATCTGCCAAGCGAACTGTGCAGGCTGATTCAGAATTTCTTTACCATATTTGGCATACGTGTAATTCCGAAAATCGGCCCCTTCGTCAACGAAGCGTTCGCCTTTAGCATTTACCATGATGCCAAGTGGATAGGAATGTTTCTGGAAGTTATCACCCACCGCTAGGTCGCCGAATTCTGGTGCGTTCAAATCCCAGCCGACAGCATGTCCGCCAGACCAATTACCATAGGGCATCGCACCGATGTCGAGCGCCATTTTAATGCCTGCGCCCATATTGTGACGAGTGCCGCGAACCTTAACCAAATCCCAACCCGGGCCCATGTATCGTGTGCGCCAGTCGGAGTTTGCCTCGAACCCTCCGCAAGCTAGAACAACCGAGTCGGCTCTCATTTCTGTGACTGTGCCTTTATGCTTTACTTTGACGCCATAAACTTTTTCGTCATCATAAAGAAGATTAATCACGCGATGCTCATAGAGAATTGGGATATCCTTATCTTTTGCAATTTTTGATTGCATTTCCCAAATACCAGGTCCCCCGCCCCAGGCTTCAAGCACTAGACCACCCCAGAATTTCATTTTTCCGTCTACTTCAAAAGCTTGACGACCGTACATAGGCATGAACCGCATGCCCTGTTCGCGCATCCAGTGCATCGTCTCGTTAGATCGTGTCACCAATATTTCACATAATTCTGGATCAGTTCGATACTGAGTAACCCGGAACATGTCATCAAAAAATTGATCGGTTGTATAAGTGCCGAAGTCGTTATTTTCTTTTTCTTCGTCAGTGAGGTCGACCAGGGCAGCGACATCATCCAAGCCGTTATGGGCGAATCGAAGCGCCCCTGCCGTATAGCGGCTATTGCCGCCCGCTTCGTCTTCATCTGCGCTTTCGAGCATAACTACTTTGGCTCCATGCTCGTGCGCTGANAATGCCGCAGACATGGCAGCGTTACCGGCGCCTACGACAATAACGTCATATTCGTTATCCGACATTACTTTACTTTCTCCTGTTTGTTCTCCGCCCGTGACAGTGGGGACAGTCAACGGTACACCACCTAAAAAGACGACAGTGTTATCATTGCCGTACTTAAAGACTGTCGCATACACTATTTTGATGCACTCTAAAAGATAATACGGTTAAATTTATCATGTGGATCAATCTTCCACGACGAAATGTAGGATGATATGTCCACACCAACTTTCATCACNGTAATACTGAAATCTGCTTTTCTTTTACCTGCCAGATTTATCATTTCGAAACGAATAAGCTTTTTCAGTTTGTTTCCCAGTTCTGTTACATTCGAATTTATTAGCTGGGCTTTGAAGAAATGGTTTGGCCGTTTGGCCTTCCGTTTTCTTCAGCGATAACGGCTTGGGCTAAGCGATGGCGGCTCTAACACAAAATAACGGTTCTCAAACTGTTCTGCATGTTATCACCGATTTGAATACTGGTGGCGCTGAGACCATGCTAACCGAGATGGTCCTTTTACAACTGCGTGAGGGTAATAGACCCATCATCGTTAGTTTAATGGACGGAGGTAGCCAGTTCGAACGATTGAAGAAGGCAGGTTGTCAGGTGATTGGCCTTGGCATGCGGCGANGTCGCCCGAGTCTTATCNCNCTGTTTAGGCTTGCCAAGCTTATACGTGACTATAAACCGGAATTTATTCAAAGTTGGATGTATCATGCCGATTTGGCATCATTGATTTCTCTTTATTTGTCCGGTCGCCGCCGTTTTATTAAGCTAATTTGGGGCATTCGCTGCTCAGATATGGATCCATCACGATATGGCTTACTATTCCGTGTCGTTTTGCGTTTATGCGCTTTGCTCTCCCCGTTCCCCGATGGCATTGTCGCAAATTCCTATGCGGGCCTCGATCAGCATCGCTCGATTGGTTATCGGCCTCGAAATTTTGCCGTAGTTCAGAATGGCTTTGATACAGATCATTATAAGTTTGATGCCAATGTACGAGACCGTATTCGTCAATCTTTAAAGATTGCTAATGATGCTTTCGTGGTTGGTGTGGTCGCCCGCGTAGATCCGATGAAGGACTATCCAACATTGCTAACAGCTCTTTCGACCATGAAAGGGATTTTCACTTTAGCGATAGGCAGAGGGACTGAGGNGTTGTCATCCGCCCCGGGCCTGATTCGGTTAGGCGAACGTTCGGACGTGGCGGATATGCTTTCTGCTATTGACGTGCTCGTAGTACCGTCGGCATTCGGCGAAGGCCTCTCCAATGTGATCGGAGAGGCGATGGCAACAGGACGTCCTATCGTAGCAACGGATGTTGGCGATGCCGCCCATTTGGTGGGCGAGGCGGGTATTATTGTGCCCCCCAAAGACCCGGTTAAGCTTGCTGCAGCACTTGAGGAGGTCAAAGGTGCTGCGGAATTGCGCATTAAAATGGGTGAAATTGCACGTGACCGTATTATGCAAGAATTTCAATTAACTCACACAATAACTAAATTTAGTAACTTTTATTCAGGTTTAAGGTAGCGTTTGGTTTTTGCGGCTAGCAGATTGAAAATATCGCTGATATGGCTAATCAACAAATCTAGAACATGCCGAAAACGAGCTCTACCAAGCACTAAAACCAATATCGCAGACTGCCTTTACCAGCCCAACATGCCAGATTGACGTCTCGGNTCGGCGGCGCCGAAGAGCCGAGCCTTCTCATCACGATAAATCGCACAGACCGCACCTGCGGCACGAGTCAATTCCGGGAAATCCTCTACTACGTGGCCGCGACTGGCCAAATCGTCTCTAACCGCTTGAGATACGCGACTCTCAACCTTTATTTTACCGGGATCAGATTCATGTGGCTCGAAAGAGTTGGGTTGGCTGTAGGACGCGAACCGTGGTGCTTCAATAGCCTCTTGCATTTCCATGCCGAAGACATTGACGTTCAAAAAGGCCTGGGTCATTGCCTGGCATTGCACATCTCCACCGGGTGTGCCAAATGGCATGGTTACTTCTCCTTTTTTGATAGCAAGTGCTGGGTTTGGCGTGAGGCGCGGTCTTTTACCTGGTGCGATACAGGATGCATGCTCTGGCACGGCCCAATTTTGCGAGCCACGGCCCGACGCGACACAGCCAAGACCGGGAATTATAGGNGTTTGGCTTGAGTTGTCGCTCGGTGTAATCGAAAAAGCGTTGCCATCTTTGTCTACTGCACAGGCATACGAGGTATCATAGGAGTGTTCGACTGGGCCGTGTACGGCCGCGGATGAGGGGCCTGAGCCNGGCCCGTCATAGCCAGGAACTTCGCCAAAGGGTGGCATTCCAGGATAGGCCTTCGTCATATCTACAAGTTTGCGACGTTCGGCTACATAATCATCAGAGAGCAGATAATCGATGGGTACATCCACAAAGCGTGGGTCGCCGTAATAGCGTTCCCGATCGGCAAACGATAATTTGATACATTCCACCATCGTATGAATGTAGTCGGCGGAATTATGTTCCATACCCTTAAGGTCGAACCCATCTAGGAGTGACATTATTTGTAGAAGAACAGGTCCTTGGCACCAGGGTTGGCAGGTATAAATATCGAAGCCGAAGTAGTTTCGCGAAATTGGATCTTCTATTTCAACACGAAACTCTTTTAGGTCATCGGCGGTCATGAGACCGTCATTATCTTTGTGATATTTAGCGATAGCTTGGGCAGGGTCGCCCTCATAAAAGGCTTTGCGCGCTGCTTCGATCTTGTCTTCCCTAGTGCCGCTGGCTGCGGTTTCTTCATCGGCCAAGTACTGCAGCGTTTTTCCAAGATCGCTTTGAACGAAATTATCGCCAACCTCGGGAACCTGGCCGCCGGGAAGATAAATTTCCGCGGTTTGTGGCCACCGCAATAGGTTATCTTTAGTATTCTGTAATGTGTCATGCATGGTCGGGTGCATGGCAAACCCATCGCGTGCGTATTTAATTGGAGCTTCAGCAACTTCGGCAAATGTCATTGTACCGAATTCACTAAGCGCTGCTGTCCAGGCGCCTGGGGCGGCAGGAATGACACTGCGCAGCACGCCGTGCGGGATGGCGCCACCATTGGCAGAAATGAACATATTGATATCTGTTGCTTTGGGCCACCAACCAAGGCCGGAAATAGATTTTACCTCGTCGCGGTCCGCGAGATAGAGGATCATGGGGGCGACACCGCCGACATTTACAATATCGCTCTGTAGCACTGCTAATGACATACCCGCAGCAACGCCAGCGTCTATTGCATTGCCGCCTGCTTCAAGTATCTCGAAGCCGGCTCGTGCGGCCAAGTAGTGGCCTGCAGAACACATGTGTCGCGTTCCTAGTTGCGTAGGTTGAAATGAAACCATAGTTGATCTCCCTGTCAGCGCGCTTTGGTGTGATTGTGTCTATTTTTGCATATTTATCATCGTACCCCGTGGGAAGTCGGCTGAAAAGGTCCCGTGGGCTTCAGTTATTTAAGGCCCAGATTTATTCTACGCCGCCGTTAGCGATGATTTCCTCAATTTCTGTATCATCCATCCATTCGCCAAGTACGTCTGAGGGAGCAATTGATACAGGGCTCACCGGCATGGTCGGTGATGCTGGTTTGGTACGACTAAATAGGGGAGCCGCTAGTGGTTGGGGTACGCCTGCTACATTGACAAATGTCCCGCGCTCTTTGAAATGAGGATGCTCGGGGGCTTCGCTGGCGGTAAGTACCGGGGCGAAGCAGGCGTCTGTACCCTCCATTATAGTGCGCCATTCCTCGCGGGTCTTTGTGATAAATTTAGAGGCGAAGAGCGCCTTCATTTTTGGCCAGTGTTCCTTATCTCGTTGGCTGGGTAAGTTCGACTGGGAAATTCCTAAATAGCCTAAAAGTTCCTTATAGAATTTTGGCTCTATGGCGGCAATGGAGACCCATTCGCCGTCTTTGCATTCATAAACATTGTAGAAATGCGCCNCGGAATCGTTCGAATTAGTGCCGCGTTCGTGGGTCATGAGCCCCCCGGCAAACATACCGTAAATACTAGTCATCAAGGAGGCCACCCCGTCGACCATTGCGCAGTCTACAACTTGGCCTTTGCCAGATTGTTGTGCTTCGTAAATAGCGCTCATAACGCCGAAGGCCAGGTACATGGCACCGCCACCAAAATCACCGAGCAAGTTCATGGGGAAGGTCGGCGGCCCATTTTTTTGCCCAGTCGCATGGAGTGCGCCAGTGAGAGCTATATAATTAAGGTCGTGGCCCGCTGCATTGGCCATGGGTCCCTCTTGGCCCCAGCCGGTCATTCGTCCGAAAACCAACTTTGGGTTGCGAGTAAAGCAATCTTCAGGGCCAAGTCCTAATCGCTCCATAACGCCAGGGCGAAAGCCCTCAATGAGCGCATCGGCGCGTTCAATAAGGGTCATAGCGAACTCAATACCTTCCTGTTTTTTCAAGTTCACCTTAATTGCGGGACGGCTCCGCATAGCGAGGTTAAACTCGAGTGGCCGAGGTGTGCCGAGCCCGCTTGGAACTGGGCGGTCAATGCGGAGCACGGTGGCGCCGAGATCTGCAAATAGAGATGCACAGAAAGGGCCGGGACCAATTCCTGCCATTTCTACAACCTTCATACCTTTGAGGGGCCCCATGAATGTATTCCTCTAGTTATGCTAATCTGTAAATTTCATAATATCTGCCGCGTCATCGCTACTGTAGCCGAGCTCTTCAAGTAGTTCTGCGGAATGTTCGCCTAAGCCCGGTGGCATGCGACGTACGCGAGTAGATGCGTCTGAGAAGGTTATCGGGTTTGCCATCATTTTGATGGTGCCTTCGCTCGGGTGCTCGTGACTTTGAAAAAAGCCGGATGAGTTGAAGTAGGGATCGTTGAATACGCCCTCGAGCGTCCGATAGGGGCCTGCGGGGATGTCGTGTTCCTCAAATAGGGAGAGCCAAGCCTTATCGGTTTTATCGCCAAGACTGTTCTCTACAAGAGAATACAGTTCGTGAATATTGGCGGACCGGGTCTGGCGTGAGTTGAATTTTTTATTGTTGATTAAGTTCGGCTGGTTGATTAGTGCGAATAGTCGTCCCCACTGTGCATCTGTCGCCGCATGGATGGTGATATACCCCTGTAAGCAGGCATAAGGTCGCCGAAATGACGTCAAAATTTGGGCATGTCCGTCCATACCTTTCTCGGGTTCGTTGAAGACACCGTGGCAAAGATGCTCAGGAATACCATACCAAACCATAGTTTCGACCATCGGTACGTGCAATTCTTGCCCGTACCCCGTCTGCTCGCGTTGGTAAAGCGCCATGCCGATAGCAGCGGCTAAAGTAAGGCCGGTGGTCTTGTCGCCGATAGCGGAGGGAAGGTATCCAGGCTTGCCGCTATAACGCTCGACTAAATGGGCGAGGCCACTGCCGGACTGGGCAGTATCATCGAAAGCTGCTAAGTGGCCGTTTGGTCCATCTTTATGATATCCACAGGCGGAGGCATGAATGAGACGTGGAAATCGTTCCTTGAGCGATTCATAGTCCAGGCCCAAGCGCTTTGCTGCTGGTGGCCGCATGTTGTAGACCAGGACATCAGCGGTTTCTAAAAGTTTCATCAGTGCGTCGAATGCCCGAGGTCGTTTGAGGTTGAGAGAAATACTTCGTTTGTTACGGTTAAAAACCATGAAGTAGGCCGCCATATTATCGTTTTTCCTGATGCCGGTGTTGCGGCTGGCATCTCCGGTCTCAGTTTCCACCTTGATTACGTCGGCCCCCATATCGCCCAGGAATTGCGAAGCAAAAGGTCCCAGAATGAAAGTGGTGATGTCTATGACGCGGACCCCTTCCAGAGGACCCGGTTTATCGCTGTTAGTCGAATTGTACGGCATGGTCAGATGGCTCCGTCTTTCCGTAAAGTTTTGATTTCTGCCAATGAGTAGCCGAACTCCATCAGAATTTCATCGGTGTGTTGGCCGAGCAATGGCGGGGGGCGCTGTGGTTTCGTTTTTTTGCCGTCATGGCTGAATGGCAGGCCCACTAGTTTTAAATTGCCATAGGGATGGTCTGTCGAGACGATCAAATCATTTGCCTCTACCTGCGGGTGACCCAGCGATTGGGACAGGGAATTGATGGGAGCAATTACAACTTTTTCCGCTTCAAACCTCTCGATCCATTCGGCTGAGGTTTTTTGAAGAAAAGATTCACTGAGGATATCGTCCAATTGTTTCTTGTTTTCGAGCCGTTGCGGTAAATCCGCAAAGCAGGCCTCCCTCGTTAAGTCATCACGCCCCAGCGCACGGCAGAATCGAATCCACGCATCTTGGCTCAGTGCTCCAGCGGAAATATATCCATCCTTTGTTTTATAAGCACCATAGGGTGACAGATGGCTGAGACCGCCACCAGCCCGTTTGGGTTGATGGCCAGTATTCAAGAATACTGCAGCATGAGAGCCCATTACGGAAAGTGCAGTTTGAAGAAGTGAGACCATCACACGCTGGCCTCTGCCAGATTTTTCGCGTGCCCAAAGTGCGGTCATGATAGCACTATAAGCGGTAAAGCCGGTGCTCATATCAATAACAGATGCGCCGGTGCGCACTGGCCCACCGTCTGCCTCACCGGTTATCAGCATATGACCGGAAAAGGCTTGCAGCGTGCCATCATATCCGGGTTTACTTCGCAGTTCGCCTTTATCACCAAAAGCGGATAGTGAGCAATAAACTAGCCGCTTATTCACCTCTTTTAGGTTTGGATAATCGAGCCCAAATTTTTCTACTTTACCGGGTGGAAAACTTTCGACCAGCACGTCTGCCCAGCCTGCGAGTTTCCGAATAATCTCTTGGCCCATATCGCTTTTAAGGTCCACGGTGATACCGCGTTTGTTGCGGTTCACATTCATGAAGTCGATACTCTCTCCATGCCACAAGTCACCCCAACGGCGGTTCTCATCACCAGTGACAGGGCGTTCAACTTTTATAACGTCAGCCCCTTGTTCGCCCATTAATGCACAGCAAAAAGGACCGGCTAGGACTCTACTCAAGTCGAGGATTTTTAATCCCTCTAGTGGTAGTGTAATTTCGCTCTCTGTCGTCATAGAGCTATTCGTCCTTCCAGTCTGGGTCGCGTTTTTCAAGGAATGCGCCGATACCCTCCTTTGCGTCATCCAAACCCGCTACGATGGCGACCACGTCGCCTACCATGCGAATAGACTTTTCGAATTCCATATCTTGGCCACGATAGAATGCCTCTTTGCCCAGTTTCATTACTGCGCGAGATTTATGCGCAAATCGTTCAACCCAAAATTCAGTTTCTTCTGCGAGATCTGTATCTGGTACCACCTTGTTGAAGATCATAAGCTGTTCGGCCTCTCGCGCTTCAATGGGCGTTCCAGAGAAGCATATTTCAAAGGCTTTGAGGCGGCCAATAATACGCGGTAAATGCATGAGGTGGTAGGCCGGTAAAATTGCCCGATCGATGGCAGGTAGTCCAATTGAGGCACTTTCGGCGGCAAGGATCATATCGCACATGAAGGCAATAGTGCATCCGGCCTCGCGCGCCGGGCCATTCAGAACAGCTAGTGTCGGCTTGTCGAGACTGCGGTGGGTTTTGTGAAAGCCCCAATAAAAACTTTCAAAGTGCGCTCGAGTTTCAACTGGCGTACGTTTATGATGAACGCGCAAATCAATACCAGAGCAAAATGCGGGCGGGGCACCGGTGACAATAATCATGCCAGCTTCATCGTCATCATTACCACGAAGTAAAGCGTTTTTGAATTCTACTTCCATGTCGTGATTAATAGCGTTACGCACTTCCGGTCGGTTTAGCGTTATGCGGGCGGCATTATTTTTGACTTCATAAAGAAGTGTTTTGTAACTAGTCATAATTTATTTAGTCCTACCGTTTATCGTGAGAGGAAGATAGCAATGGCTAGAGGCCCTGCCAACGGGGCTGCCCCGTGCGTAAAATTTGGCTAAAGTGCGACTGATAAAATGTAGGGAGTACTTATATTGCTGAGAGTTACGCCTTTGGCAAAGGATTTTTGTGCGGAGATCGGAGGTGTCGACTTCAACGCGCCGTTGAACCGGTCTGTTGTAATTGACTTGCGGGATGCGTTAGATACTTATTCGGTTCTGGTCATCCGAGACCAGCCGATGGATGATGATCAACAGGTGGTCTTTAGCAAATATTTCGGCCGCCCTGAGGTAGGAAAGGGAGCAAATCCAGCGGCGGGCTCGCCTTTTTCACGTCAGTCTAATCTCGATATCAAGACCGGTGAGATTATCCAGGCCAATGATCGGCGTATGCTTTATCAAAAGGGCAATATGCTTTGGCATATGGACAGTTCCTTCAAGGTGCATTCATCGCTTTGTTCGATACTGACTGCACGGGAAGTGCCGCCGGAAGGGGGTAACACTGAATTTGCATCAACAAGGTTCGCCTATGAGAGTCTATCGAAATTGCAGCGAACAGCTATCGCGGAGCTGGAGGTAGAGCATGACATTCGGCGGTCACGTGAGTTAACCGGATATATTTACGAACCCGAAACCGCGAAGAATTTTATCGTCGCACGACATAAATTAGTCCGAACTAACCCCAGCACAGGACGCAAGTCTCTGCTGATTGGCGTGCATGCATGTGGCATCGTCGGTTGGTCTAATGAGAAAAGCCGTGAATTATTAAATGATTTGCTGGCAAGAGCGGAGCAAAGCGTTTTCAGCCATCAATGGCGGAATAACGATATTGTTATTTGGGATAACCAAGCTGTAGTTCATCGGGCGACGCCGTATGATGCGAGCCGATACCGCAGGCTTATGCAACGTACGACTATTTCACTAGACGGTATTTGGCCATCGCTCAGTTAGTAGTGAGTTATCTAATTATTGAAGACATGATTGATATCGGAATTTCAGGCAGTAGAATGGAGATATTTTCTAGCCATATCGTCCACATGGCAGCCTCATCGAGACCCGGCCGTTCCTGAATTTTTAGCGAGATGAGAGCCGCTATCCTAACTAGCGGTATAGATAGCTTTGCCTAATAAGAACCTGGTATTTTTGGATGTTATCGTCTTGGTAACAAATACTGGTTTCAAGATTCCTGAGAAATAATGGCGAAAGAACAGTTTGTTGTTACGTCCTATTACTCAGCCGAATTTCACTCTATTGGTATAAAGAGCGAATGCCGTTCCTTGCCGTCGACAGAAGCAGAAAGATGTCCCTTGCCGTGTGTGTCCTCGACTAAGAAGACTTCCCCAGCTTTAATGATGCGAACTTCGCCATCGCTGGCGGTGATTTGAACTGCTGCATCTAGATTTACAATATATTGCCTCCGTGGCGCGGGATGCCAGTCTAGGTCGTAATCACCAACCGTTCGGCGAAAAATCATACCATTGGTCGGCATTCTTTCGGATAATTGGCCATAGCCTTTGTCTTCGACCCACTCTATTTCGATATCACGGAAATGAGATTCGCCGTTTTCATCAGCGTAAAGATTGTGAATACGCATGTTTGATCACCCCTTATTATTGTATTCCTGCACTTTATCATCGTGTGAGTACCAGAGAGAAGTTATTGGCTGGCATTTCGATTATATGGCGAAGTAATAGGCCATTCTCCGCCGCTATCTTCTCTACTTCTTCAATATCTCGCACACCCCAAGCTGGGTCTTTTGCCTTTAAGGACAAATCAAAACGAGCATTGCTCTCAGTTGTATGTTTCCCGCCTCGTTTATAGGGGCCGTAGAAATACAAAAATCCGTCTGCTCCGAGATGATGTGCTGCACGCTGCAGCAATTGCTCTGCTAAAGCCCAGGGTGAGATATGAATTACGTTAATACATATTATTGCTGCAAGTCCGGTCTCCGGCGCCATGCCTTTCAAACCGAGCCCCCAATGAGCTCGTAAGGCATCGAGCGACTTTGCCGGGCGCAAGTTTGTAAGGCCTATCTCCGTTTGCCATGCGTCAATACTTGCAAGGTGGTGTGGTTCTATATCTGTGGGCCAGAATGTCAGTAATGGAAAGTTGTTAGCAAAATACAATGCATGTTGACCAGAGCCTGAGCCAATTTCGAGCACATCTCCGGTCTTTCCGGTCAGATAGGATGAAAGTACGTCGCAGATTGCTTGGCTGTTACGGCCGGTTGCCGGAAAATCGAGGCGTAGATCATTCATAGTGCTCTCAATATAGGCGATTGTCGCTACACTATCTTGACAAAAACTAGCATCCGGTGAGACTGCAGGCTGACGGCGCTTAAAGGCGTTGAAATTTATGTAAAGGGGAGGCTCATGGCCGAATCAACGGACGTACTTAGTCCAGAAACTGTGCACGGAAAATTCAAGGAGCATGGTATCAGTCATATTGTCTGGCTGCCGGATAGCGAAACTAATTTTCTGTTTACGTTGTTGGATACGGATCCGGACTTAAACATGGTCGGTGTAGGGCGCGAGGGGAATGCTTGTGCTATTGCGTCGGGATTATCGGCAGGCGGTGCGACGCCCGTTATTCTGATTCAGAATACAGGCTTGATGGAATCTGGTGATTCTATTAGGGGTTGGCTCAAGAGCTTAGAGATACCAGTCGTGCTCGTGGTTGGTTATCGGGGTTACACGCGTCACGGCGTTAATAAAGATACAGCGGCTGATTTCACCGAGCCATTCCTGAATGCGTTTCAGATTAAGTACTATCTTGTTGAGAGCGATAAGGATGCTGATCGTATCAGTGTTGCCTTTGAGGAAAGTAAAAAGATTAATGGGCCTGTCGTGGTGCTTGTCGCCGACGAATTCCATGGCTTCAATCGGTAGAGGAGACTTCGAATCATGATGGATACAGCGGAACTCCTTAAGGAGTTTAAGAAACATCGTGGCGACGCGATTGTTATTCCGGGTCGTGGTGGCAAACATTGGGTGCCAATCACGGACAACGAGAAGATGGATGCGACGTTGGGTGACCCGGCTATGGGAGGTCACTCAGGCTTTGGTCTCGGTGTCGCGTTGGCACAGCCAGAAAAAAAAGTGGTGCTGTTTGATTCAGATGGTGACATTCATATGAGCATGGGTATGTTCGCGACTATTGCTGAACAAGCACCGAAGAATTTTTTCCACTTCATGCTGGATAATGAAATCTATGCGACGACTGGCGGCCAGCCTGTGCCAAACGCCAAGGTCGTTGATTATGCTGCGGTTGCTAAGGCTAATGGCTATCCGAAAGTAGCTTCCTATTCGGACCTTGAAGACCTAAAAGCGGATCTGCCTGATCTGTTGGCGTCGGAGGGTCCCATATTCGTACATATGAAGGTTTCTCCGACAGTGGAGAATACGCCGATAGGGCAGCGCAAGCCATGGAATAATCGTGACCGGGTTCAAGTGGTCGATGATCTGCGGGAATCGTTAACCGGAAGTAGAAAATAGGTTCTGCTGCACGAATACTTGAAGCAATGGTGCCTGCGTTATTAATTTGTGCAACATATAACGCGTGGCTAGGGGGGCTATGATGGCGGTTGGAGATTTCGGCGCTTATAATATTGAGGATCTGCGACAGATCGCAAAAAAGCGGGTTCCGCGCGGTGTTTTTGGTTATGTGGACGGTGGGTCTGAAGATGGCATCGCTGTGAAAAATAACCGCGATGCCTACACCTCTCTTAAGATAAAAAACCGGGTCCTTGTTGACGTATCTGGGCGTTCTACAGAAACTACTATCTTCGGCAGAAAGGCAACGATGCCATATGGGGTCTCGCCGACCGGTACTGCTGGGCTCATGTGGTATGGCGGCGAAGCCGGCGTCGCTATAGCAGCAACCAAGATGGGCGTGCCGTGCACGGTTGCTCTCAACGCTCAGACTTCGATGGAGGAAATTTGGGAGGCCGCAGGCGAGGGAGGCAACCTCTGGTTCCAGGTCTATATGTGGCCCGACAAAGACCTAAGCCTAAAGCAGATCGACCGGATCAAATCGGTTGGTTATGAAACCCTGATCATCACAGTTGACGGGCCAGTGGGCTCTAATCGCGAATACAACAAGAAAAATGGCTTTTCAATGCCACTCAAATATTCGGCGACGCTGTTTGCGCAATTGCTAGCTAAGCCGGGCTGGTTGATCCGGGTATTGGGGCAGCACTACCTCAGACGCGGTGCGCCGACCATGGTCAACTACCCCGATGAATTAATCAGTCGGATCACCGATCCGATGCTCAAGCATATGCATACCAAAACTGATAATCTCACATGGGAGCATGTGCAGCGTATTCGTGACGCCTGGCCTGGAAATCTGCTGATCAAGGGACTTCAAAGTGCTGAGGATGCCGTGATTGCTAAGGAGCGTGGGCTTGAAGGCGTAGTTCTATCTAACCACGGCGGTCGCTATGTAGACTCGGCGCCCGCGCCGCTACAGGTGGTGGCCGAAACGCGTAAAGCGGTCGGCAATAATTTCACCGTGATCATTGATAGCGGTGCACGGCGTGGATCCGATCTCGTCAAGGCGATCGCCTGTGGGGCAGATCTCATTATGTCCGGGCGGCCAACTCTTTGGGGGGCTGCGGTGGCAGGTACCGATGGTTCCTATCAGGCTTTAGAAATATTTCAGACTGAGATGGACCGCGTCATGGCGCAGCTAGGTCTCAACAATGTCGATGAGATTGGGCCGCATATATTTTGGAACCCGCCCAACTGGGTACCGCAGGCGCCGCCGATGTTAAAGGCTGTAGCGGAGTAGTGTAATGACGATCGGCGATATGGGTTTCTATAATATCGAAGATTTACGCCAAAAGGCGAAAAAGCGGCTGCCCAAAGGTGTATTCGAGTATATTGATCTCGGGGCAGAAGATTACATCGCTCTTCGTAATAACCGTACTGCTTATGAGGAGCTTAAGACAAAGAATCGCGTTCTCATTGATGTTTCAAAACGCTCGACCGAAACGCAAATTTTTAACAACAAGATTAAGATGCCCTATGGGATTTCGCCGACGGCGTCTGCAGGTCTCACTAATTATGGTGGGGAGATAGACCTGGCTAGGGCCGCCCAGCGCATGGGCGTCGTGTGTACTGCGGCTACTAGTGCGCTAACGCCAATGGAAGAGATCTGGGATGCAGCCGGTGGCGAAAATCTTTGGTTTCAGCTATATATGTGGGTCGATAAAGAGCTTCGTATGAAGTTTGTAGAAAATATTCAAGCGGTCGGTTACAAGACGCTGATAGTCACGGTAGACGGGCCGGTCGGCGCCAATCGTGAGCATAATAACCGAAATGGCTACTCCATGCCGCTCCGCTATTCGCCGCAGCTCGTGAGTGGAATTCTAGCCAAGCCCGGCTGGTGTTTTCGGGTATTGCTCAAACAATATCTGAAACGGGGATCGTTTCAGAAGGAAAATTATCCTGAGGAGTTAAACAAAAAACTCACCCAGTTGGACCTGGCTTCAGGCACCAAGCAGATCAAGCCGGATATGCAATGTTGGGATGATATCAAACGCATCCAGGAAATATGGAAGGGCAATTTGTTGATCAAAGGACTGCAAAGCGCAGAGGATGCGGTATTGGCTGCCGAGATGGGGCTAGATGGTGTCGTGCTTTCTAACCACGGCGGACGATATGTTGATAATGCGCCATCACCCTTGCAGGTGACAGCGGAAACGCGCGCTGCGGTAGGTAAGGATTTTAGAATTATCATTGATAGTGGGCCGCGGCGAGGGTCAGATATTGTAAAGGCGCTTGCCTGTGGAGCCAATATGGTAATGTCAGGCCGACCAACTCTTTACGGTGTGGCTGCTGCTGGCGAGGCAGGCGCCTATCGTGCGCTTGAAATTTTCTATACCGAGATGGATCGCATAATGGCCCAGCTCGGTTTGAACTCGGTCGATGAAATCGGTCCGCAGATTTTTTGGAACCCACCCGATTGGGTGCCGCAACCGAAGCTTGGCCTCAAGGTTGCAGCAGAATAAGGAGGATTAGCAATGCCGAAGGACACTTCGAAATTCTACAACATTGAGGATTTGCGACAGCAAGCGAAGAGGAACCTGCCGCATGGGATTTTCGACTTTATCAATGGCGGCGCAGAAGATGGGATTGCGGTTGAAACCAATCGTGCTGCTTATACTAATCTCAAAATTAAGAATAGGGTGTTGATCGACGTCTCGAAGCGGAGCACCGAAACGGAAATTTTTGGCAAAAAGATAGCCATGCCTTACGGCATCTCGCCGACCGGCGCCGCGGGCTTGGTTTATTACGGTGGTGAAATCGGACTGGCTAAGGCAGCGGCAAAAATGGGCGTGCCGTGCACGGTGGCGACCAATGCGCTATTGCCGATGGAAGAAATCGCCGAAGCGGCGGGGGGTAATCTTTGGTTCCAGCTCTATATGTGGGCGGATAAAGAGATGAGCATGAAATTTCTAGAGCGTGTAAAGGCGGCTGGTTTCGATACCCTTATCGTCACCGTCGACGGGCCGGTAGGTCCTAACCGTGAATACAATAAAAAAAATGGTTTTGCGACGCCGCTCAAATACACACCGAAACTCCTAGCCCAACTGTTGGTCAAACCCAATTGGTGTTATCAGGTGCTGCTTAAGCAGTATGTCAATCGCGGCGAATTTAAGAAGGAGAACTATCCGGAAGAGCTCGAACGCAGTGTTTTGTCGGCCAAAGAGGAGATGTCGGTAGTCAAGACTGATAGCCAGTGCTGGGAGGATTTGCGCAAAATTCGGGATATGTGGAAAGGGAATCTGTTGATTAAAGGTCTGCAGAGTGCGGAAGATGCGGTGCTCGCCGCCGATGAAGGGCTCGAGGGTGTTGTACTATCGAATCACGGCGGTAGATATGTCGACTGCGCACCGGCCCCGTTGCAGGTGCTTGCCGAGACTAAGGCCGCGGTTGGTGACCGCCTCAAGGTTATAATTGATTCTGGTGCTCGCCGGGGTTCCGATCTTGTAAAAGCTATGGCACTAGGAGCGGACATGGTAATGTCCGGTCGACCGACGCTGTTCGGTGCTGCCGCAGCCTACGAGGCGGGGGCATATCGGGCACTCGAAATCTTTCATACCGAAATGGATCGGGTTATGGCTCAGTTGGGGCTAAATAGTATTGATGAGATTGGGCCGCAAATATTCTGGAATCCGCCGGAGTGGGTGCCACAGCCGGCGCCACTTTTGAGGGCGGCGGCGGAGTAAGCTGCTGACGAGTGTCACTAACGATTTTTATTCGGCGTTGAAGGCGCGAAAGGCGGAGATCGAGGTTCGCCACGCGGAGCTCACGCAAGGCTCGGCCGAACGCTTCGCAGTGGCGAGAAAGGTGTTGCCTGGCGGCTACACGCGCGACGCAATCATCCGAGACCCTTATCCGATCTTTATTGAGCGTGGCGAGGGCTCCACGGTAACCGATGTTGATGGGCGCTTACTCGATGATTGGTGTTTGAACGCAACGTCACTTGCAATTGGCCATGCCGATCCGCGCGTCGTGAAGGTCGCCATCGAGCAGACTACACGCGGCAGCGCCTTCCACACGATGACTGGCGACGAAACTGCCTTGGCCGAGCTCCTAATCGAACGAATTCCATCGGCTGAAATGGTGCGCTTTACTAATTCCGGTAGTGAGGCAGTGATGATCGCCATACGTATTGCGCGTGGTGTGACCGGCCGCAAGCTAATCGTTAAATTCGAAGGTAGCTATCACGGTACCTACGACGAAGTGCAATGGTCTGTTGGACCACCGCTGGATAAGTTCGGTCCAGCAGATGATCCCAATGTTGTTGCTGATGGCGGCGGTTTAACCGGCAGTGACGGTAGGGTCTCCGTATTGCCTTATAACGATGCTGCAGTGTTGGAGGCGTTCATGACCGCATACGGCGAAGGTGTTGCGGCTGTTATCGTCGAGCCGATGGCAAACCGGATGGGCTCGGTGGTACCGGCGGCTGATTTCCTTCAAAAAGCGCGTAATAGCTGTTCGTCGGCGGGTGCATTATTGATCTTTGACGAGGTGATTGCCTATCGCCTTGGTTATGGTGGTGCGCAGACGGTCTTTGGTATTAAGCCGGATATTACCACTCTCGGTAAAAGCATAGGCGGTGGGTTTCCTATCGGTGGTATTGTTGGGCGAAAAGACATCATGATGATAACCGAGCCGGGTCGGAAAGGTCGCGTCACCCATGCCGGGACATATAACGGCAATCCGGTTACTATGTCCGCGGGACGTGTGACGCAGGAAGTGCTGACGCTCAATGTCCATCGCGAAATTGATGCGATGGGTGAATACATCCGCAGTGAGCTCCGCCATTTGACCGAGGGTCTGCCCATCACTGTCAGCGGTGGCGGTCCGTTCTTTAAGTTGAATGCGAGCGGGCGTAAAATTTTCAATTATCGTGATACTGTAAGCTGCGACAAAGAATGGCAGCGGCTAGCTTCTTTGGCGCTATTAAATCGAGATATAGTGATTTCAGGATCCTTGGCGGGGTGCACCGCGTTGACAACAACCGACAAGCAGGTATCGTCGTTGTTAGAGGGTATAAAAGAGATATTGAACGTCTAGTACCCTCGTGCCGGATCGACGATATTCGCCAGCGTCTCTCCTTTGATCCAGCGTTCGAGATTGTTGCAAAAAAGGTCGGTTACGTCATCTTCCCAATTTACCATATCGCCGGCAGTGTGCGGCGTGATGACCACGTTCTCTAATGTCCAGAGCGGGCTCTCGGGAGGCAGTGGCTCGGTAGCAAAAACGTCGAGTACAGCACCGCCGAGACGGCCACTTTCGATTGCGGCTACCAAAGCGTTTTCCTCGACGATATGGCCGCGGCCGGTATTGATCAGACAGGCACCGGGTTTCATTGTCGCAATGACCTCCGCGTTAAATAGGCCGCGTGTTTCCTCGGTTAGCGGTAATACATTAAGTACAAAGTCCGCCTTGCCGAGAGCGTCGTGAAGCCGGTCGGTGCCGACCACCTCGTCTGCATGTTCGGATGGTTTGGGGTGGGTGCGAACGCCGATGACTTTGAGCCCAACGGCTTTAGCGAGCCGCCCAACCTCTGCACCGATCCTCCCGAAACCGATCACGGCGAGTGTCGCACCAGCGGCAGAGACTAGTAGTTTCTTATCCCAGAGGCTTTTCGATTGATTACGCGCCATACGCGGGAAGCCGAGCCCGTGATTGAGGATTGCCCATAGAGTGTATTGTGCCATCACTTCAGCATGTATACCTGACGCATTGGTGATTATGACCTTGTTGGTGTCCCAAGGCGTCCAGTGATCCACTCCGGCGCCCGAAGCCTGAATCCATTTCACGCTATCACAGCAGAGGATGGCTTCGCGAGGAAAGGGTTCACTCTTGCCGATCTTGAAGGCGAAAACTATTTCTGGTTTTTGCGCATCGAGTGCATCTGGTACTGCGTCATGACTATCAACGGTAACAAGTGGCAATTCCGGCATTCTGGTGAGAATTTGACGGGCAAGCGGCTCCGGTTCAGCCTGAAACAGAAGGGTCTTTGGCAAGGCCTTATTCATATACTAGTTTATAGCATTAAGGACGTTATTATTATAGCCGGCGGTTTAGTGTGAGAATGAGCGCCAAACCTGCGGTTGCCATTGTTGCCAAGAAAGCAAAGAAATATCGGAATCCTTCGGCCCCAGCATGGGTGTCGAGAAACCAGCCCGCGATCAGGTGCGAGAAAATATCTGGTGTATAGGCGATCATAGAAACTAGTCCAATTGAAATGCCGGTCAACGCATGCGGGATCCGGCATTCTTCCATCAATGCGAAATATATACCGCGTAATGCGAACAGCATTACGGAGATTACTGCAACCTGTGCGAATAATAATTGGTAAGAGCTGGCTGACGATGGGACCGCCCAGAGCGAACCGTATAGCAACGCGAGAGTGGAAAAACCTATGGCGATGCCACGGTTGACGCCAATTCTGTCTGCGATCAAGCCGGCGAAGATTGCAGCGATAGGGCGCAGCCAATCGCGGAATGTGCCAAGTTGGGCCCCGAAAAGTTTGCTTTCACCAAGGCCGCGTTCTGCGTATGCCGGGAAGTAATAGGAACCAGTGAAAATCAGATAAGCAAAAAATATGATGCCGGCCATAAACCATACTTTCGGTGTCGTCAGGGCACGCCGCAGTAAGCCCTCGGCAGAACTTTTTGCTGTGCCTTGCATCGGGGTGTCCTCGGCGAGCAGAAACCAGACAATGATGCCACTCAGCAAAGGAGCGCCAGAATAAACCCATATCACAGCGACCAGCCCTGCGCGCGGATTTGCATCTCCGCCAGCGAAGGCGAAGGCAGTGGTTGCAACTGTCGCCATAACGGCAGCGGTGGCACCGCGCCCGCCCTCGAGTAGTCCGAAACTCGTACCTTGAGTTTCTGACGTGCCCCAGAGCCGCGTTGCCTTAAGTAGCGCGGCCCAAAAGGTGAGGATCGAGGTCACGCCCCAAAACGCGTGCAGCGCAAGCATTTGTGGATAGGTCGGTATCGCCAGCATCACAAGCCCTCCGGCACCGGTGGCTATAAGCGAGAAGGATAGTAAGCGACGCACGGATATCCGATCCGCGAGCCAGCCGCCGGGCAGGTAACAGGCAAGCGCCAAGAGGCCGAACATAGAGCTCAGAAAACCCAGCTCGAAACTTGAAATGCGAAAGACTTCTTCCAGGGACGTTTGAAAGGTTTTTCGCATATAAGGCAAGAGGAAGATTGTTTCCCCCGCCAGCATAAGACTAGCCATGGTCAGCCAACGGTGAAGGTTAGATGTGTGGGAGAGCATAGCTTTACCGTCTTAGGGCCGGAACTTCCGGTAGTGTGGGGGGCCAGATGAGTTCAAATGAAAGTGAAGGCGGGTAGAATGCCTTAATTAATTTTACATGCATTGAATGAACTTAAACAACATTCTGGATACCCGTCTTTGCGGAAATGACTTTGATGCCTGGGCGCTGGCTCAATTAGCAAAATTTTTCTGCAGTGCCGCTACTTGTTCGTCGGTCAGGAATCTTGTTTTTACGTCTTTCAGCATCAGGAACAGCTTAGCGGTTTCCTCTAGTTCCTCTGTAGCATAAACCGCGTCTTCCAGTGATTTACCAGCGACGACAGGTCCGTGATTGGCGAGTAGTACCGCGTGATGGTCAGACGCCATTTCCCGAACCGCTCGGGCAAGGTTTAAATCGCCGGGTGGAAAATAGGGCACCAGCGGTAGCGAACCGATTTTCATAACGTAATAGGCGGTGATTGGCGGCAGCACGTTCTTTGGGTTGATGTCGTGTAGGCAACTAACCGCAACCGAATGAGTCGAATGTAGGTGGACAACAGCGCCGGTCTGCGGCCGTTCCTCGTACATTGCGATATGTAGAAAGGATTCCTTAGTCGGGGGGTCGCCGGAAATAAGATTTCCGTCATTGCCAAGTTTGGAGATTTTCGCCGGATTGAGGTTGCCCATGGTGGAGCCGGTCGGCGTCATCAGCCAGCCATCCTCGATACGCGCGCTGATATTGCCCGATGAGCCGAATGTTAGGCCTCTGTCATACATAGATTTGGCTAGGCGTGTGATGTCGTCTCGCATTTTGGTTTCCTGGCTCATTTATGCGTCTCCTCTTTGGAGAATATCGAATGCGTTTTCAAAAAAATTATCTTCGCCAAAATTGCCCGATTTTAGGGCCAGAGCAATTTCAACTGCACCTATGGATTCCGTCCACGGAACACCAGGCGATATTTCCGTTCCAATACGAAGAGCTTCGATATCAAGCGCCTTCACCACAGCGCCAGAGGTTTCGCCGCCTGCAGCGATCAATCGATCCACACCATTATTTACTAAAGAGTTGGCAATCGTTCCTAACACGCGCTCAATCTTTTCTCCCACTTCCTTGCTGCCGTACTTGGCTTGAACTTTAGCAACCTTTTCAGGTTCGTCAGATGCATAAATCAATATGGGCCCGGTATCGAGTAAGGGTACTGCCCAAGCAATAGCCTTCTTGGCGACCTCTTCGCCTTCCATTACCGCACTAGGGTTAATCTTGAAGGCCGGCCGGTTATTTTGCCATACGGTGACTTGTTTGCGGGTACGTATCGAGCAACTTCCCGCTAGGATGGCTTGGTGGCCTTTTTGATTGGGTAACCGGGCAGCTACAGTGTCTTTTAGTAAACCGCCAATACGATAGTTTTCTGGCAAGCCAAGAGCGACTCCGGAGCCGCCGGTTATGAGTTTTAGGTCCGCGGAAGCGGCCCCGATTGTCATCAGGTCTGGATCGCCAATAGCGTCTACGATAGCATAGCGCACGCCGGCTTGGTGAAGGTCATCATATGCAGCCCGCACAGCTTTCTCTCCGTTTATGACACTAGCGTATTCAATCAGTCCGACTTTTTGCGATGTTTGACGTCCCAAAACTCGCACCAAATTAGAATCGGTCATCGGCGTGAGAGGATGATTACGCATACCGGAATCTGATAAAAGCTCATCTCCGACGAAGAGATGGCCCTTATAGATGGTCCGTCCATTGGTAGGAAATGCGGGGCAGACAATAGTGAAGTCCTCGCCTAAGGATTCCATAAGTGCATCTGTAACGGGACCGATATTACCACTATCGGTAGAGTCGAAGGTGGAGCAATACTTGAAAAAGAATTGCTGCGCACTGTGGTCCTGTAGCCAGGCCAGCGCCGCCAGTGATTGGTCGATGGCCTCTTTGGCTGGAATGGTCCGAGATTTGAGTGCAATCACTACGGCTTGCGCATCGCCAAGATCGATGTTGACCTTTGGCACGCCGATCAGCTGAATCGTGGGCATGCCTTGTTTTACGAGTGTATTCGCCAAATCGGTGGCGCCGGTAAAGTCGTCTGCAATACATCCCAGTATAATGGTCATGAGGATCCTTCGATTTACAGCGTCTTTTGACGGTGTGGATTAACATGTAATGGCAAATAGCGCGAGTAAGAGTGAAGAATTTAACTGGGTTGGAGCGCTTTCATAAGTTGGGATACCTTTTCCAGTGTTTCTAGATCAGCGATCATTTCTATTGCATCATCGCGTTGATCAGCTGAAATAACCCCATCTGAGCAATCAACGAACTTTCCGACGATATCGTCCCATGTGGCTGGCTCTTCCGACCAACCACGCGCATAGGATCGTGCATGGTTGATCGTCCGACCGTCTTTCAGGTGGAAGGCGATCCGCATTTCCGCCCAATTGACGCCATCTACCCCCCATTGGCCGCGATGATGGGCGAAGTCTTCTGGCACGTCGACGTCGACCTTTTTCATGAGGGGCTGGACGTCACCTTTATCTACGCGGGATTGATCGTACTGGGCGAGGCCGTTTTTGCCATCTATTAAACTGACGGCGATGGACCATTTGAGACTGTAGCGTGCCTTATAGGAATCCTCGACCTCGTCATAGCAGGCGATGGCGCGGGCCTGTGGCGTCACTTCCGCATGTACACGCTCGATATCATCTGCGTTAATCCCGTGTTCGGAAATAACGTCGAGTACAGCATCAATTGTCGAGGCGGGAGCGGTGGAGCCGGGGTGAAAACAGACGATTGTGGTGTTTTCCGCCAATTCCCAGCGTTTACCTAATTTGTCAGTCATAAGCGATAGATCAAATCCGTCTTCACCAGCGAAACATACCGCGAGGCCAAATTTTTCATGGCCACCCACGTCAGTCTCTGACGGCTCGATAATATCTGGGTCCATCTGGTATCCTCGCTCGGCCAGCAAAGTCGCGAAGACACCGCATTTTGCCCCGTGACCGACATGGAAAGCTTTTCCCATTGACCCAACATTTTTGCGCAGGCCGGAACCTTCAGATGCCGCGACGGCAATCGCCATCCGTGTTTGAGCTACATTAAGCCCGCCCATCCGAGCGCCAGCGACGGCTACCCCAATGGAACCCAAGATCGCATTTGGATGCCATCCTCGGTCTAACAAGGCTGGTCGTATCCCTCGCGCGACACGGCTTTCTACTTCGAAGCCAGTTATAAAACCCGCCATCAGGTCGCGGCCCGATAGGTCTCGATCTTCTGCATAGGCCAATGAGCCTGGTACCATAACAACACTCGCATGAGTCACCCCCTTCGTATAGTCGTCATATTCCTGTGCGTGAGCAGCCGTGGCGTTTACATAGGCGGCCAAGGGAGATGAGGTGCGGTCCTTTTGGCCGATGATACTTGCACGTTCGGTGCCCCCCATATGCCGGGCGGTATCAAGGGCAATGAGCGTCGATTTCTGGTTGGCACCCGCCAGCGCAATGCCCGTCATATCGAGAATACGTAGTTTCGCTGACTCAGCTGCCGCATCGGGAATATCTTCCCAACGCGTTTCTATTGCCAACTTCGCCAATACTTCAGTAACGCCCATGATACTGCCTCCCAATATTTTTAGTTTTAAGGTGTTGCCACTGTTGCGATATCAGCAGCATTCGCTAGGTTTGCCGCATTACGGCAAGTTTCGATAAGCCTTTCCGTGCCCGCATCACCGAGCATCGGTCTACAGAGATCGCGAGTTTTGTCATCCATCTGTGCGTCGCTAATGGGGTTCTCTAGGCTACCGAGGGCTTTTTTGATATATTTTTTGAAAGTACGCCCATCTTTGGTGTTGATGGTGATACCCATGGCGTCTGCGGGGACAGTCGGGTCGATTTCTGGCTTTACCCTTTGGCGGAGCGAAACGGCAATAGGATCATTCACCGCTGCATCTGAGAATTCATTTTCGCCGCCTTTGCCATGTTGAATGGCAATGGCGCAGGCATGGTAAATACTAAACTTTCCCTCGAGCCCGGTGCTCGGGCTTTCTTTGCCGGTAAGTTCCATCACCAGCGGATTAACTTTAAGGTTAATACTTTCAACATCATTCGGTTTGAAACCATACTCGTCGCGCAATTGGCTGCAGCCATCGATCGCAGGATGCACCACCACGCCGCTTGCGAATGGTTTATAAGAGTTCTCGGAAATTAAGAATTTCTCGCCAAGTCCTTCAGTAATGAATGAATAGTCTTGCTTGGTAGAGGTAACATTCGCCCAGCCGCGTTTTGCTTCTATACCTTGTTCTGAGCTAGTGAAGCCATTGCTCGCAAGCATTGCTGACATCAATCCATTCTTGGCGGCATTGCCTACATGGAAACTTTTACACATGGAGCCAAACATTTCCCGCATGCCAGAAGATTGGGTTGCAGCAAGACCCATCGCCCAACGAGTTTGCTGCGGGTTATTACCCAGTAATCGGCTGGCGGCGGCGGCCGCACCAAAAATACCGGCTGTACCGGATATATGCCAGCCCACACTATAATGATCGGGGGATACGGATTGCCCGAGACGACAGGTCACATCAATACCGAGGATTATGGCGTGGAGGAATTCGGCACCGGAGATCTGTCTCTTTTCTGCAATTGGGAGGATAGCGGCTGCTATGGGGCCTGCAGGGTGGATAGCGGTAGCCAAATGCGTATCATCGAAATCGAAGACGTGGCTTGAAATTCCATTGATGAGAGCGGCATTTAGTCCGTCGGTTTGCTCCTTACGACCCAGAATGGAAGCCCTGCCGACCTCGGTTCTGAGCCCCATAGTCTTTAAAACAATCTCTACAGATTCATGTTTGCACCCCCCGATAGCAACGCCCATCCAATTCAATAAGGTGCGTGCGGATTCCAATTTTACATCCTCAGGAATATTCTCAAAACGAGAATTGAGAACAAAGTCGGCAAGAATAGCGGTCACATTAGTAGAGGTATCAGTCATTTGACTTACCCATCCCCCGTGCCGAAGCCGCTGCCGGCTTTGCGGTACTCATCCCTCGGTGGACTGAATATATCGAGGACGGTAGCGCCGTCGGGTCCTGCCTTTACCGTGTGGGGCACATTGGGCGGTGTGCGCCAAAAATCACCTTTTTTGACAGGAAATGCCTTGTCACCCTGATATCGAGTGAGGGAACCATCCAAGAGAACACCCCACTGTTCTTCAGGATGATGGTGTATTTTACCTTCCGCATTGGCATCAATAGTCACAACAGAAAGCATGGCATGATCGCCCGGGAATATCCGTGTGTTTATACCTGGTCCGAGTTCTCTTGCGATGCCAAGTGCTGTATTGTGAAGATTAAAAAGCGTATCATTGTCGCTCATTGTATCCTCCTCCATGTGAAATTATTACTATTTGGTCTAAAAGAGCGAAGCGTAAGAGAACCGTCAAGAGTACTTCTATTTTTTGACACTCTGTTTCTCAGCGCCTCGGAGCCTTATAAAGAAGTAGTAAAAATAGGGGAGGTTCTCATGGCGCGTATTACAATCGTATCTATCATGTTAGAAGTAAATTCCTTTTGTCCGGTTACGACAGAGGAGGATTTCCTAAAGTCTTGCTACATGGTGGGTAATGAAATCCTTGTTGAAGCGAAGAAAGATGCACCTTTACTGGCACGCGAGATAAAGCCCTTTATAAAGGCAATGGATGAGAGCGGTGATTGGACACCGATCCCCACGATCTGTACGTACTACGAGCCTTGGGGTCCAATAGATGAAGGCTTCTTCAAGAGATATCTTGCAGATGTTCGAAAAATGCTGGAGGACGCGGATAAGGAAGCACCACTGGATGGCGTGTATATCTGTAATCATGGTGCTATGGCCGCAACTCACGGCGAAGACCCCGACGGTGAACTGTACGAAATGGTGCGAGATGTTGTCGGACAGGATATTCCGGTGGTTGTAACGGTAGATCTCCACGCTAATATTTCCGAGCTTATGATGGAGAAGGCCGATATTATTATTTCCTATAAAACCAATCCTCATGTAGATCAGCCGGAACGTGCCATTGAAGCAGCCCATGTACTGCGGCGTATGTTGAAAGGTGAACGGTTTGCTAATAGTCGTATTCGGCTGCCTATCACTCCGCCATCGGTGCGTTTGTTGACTGCGCCAAAAGGTACTTATGCGGATGCATTAAGGGCTGCAACTAAGGCGGAAGAGGATAATGATGCACTGGTTAGTGTTTCGGTCGTGGGATCATTTTCATTTGCGGATCTATCAAAATGCGGCATCACCGTTATGGCCTATGGTGAGCAAGCGGCAGCGAATGAAATAACTAACCGCCTTGCTCAGGAGATTTGGGCTGGCAGGGAAGACTTCCTAGTCCGTCTTACCTCGGTAGAGGATGCGGTTGCGCTAGCAGTTGAGGCAGGAGAGTCTGGTGGGCGAAAGAAAGTGTGTCTGGCAGACGTTGCGGATAACCCTGGCGGTGGCGGGTGTGGCAATTCAACGGGGCTTTTTCTACCGCTCCTCGATGCTTCCCCCAAAAACATACTTTGTGGGTTATTCTCGGCCCCAGCGGTAGCTGCTGAAGCGCACGAGAAGGGTGTTGGCGCCAAATTCGAGGCAACTTTTAACGACCCAGCCGCTTATGACTTTACTGAAACCTTCACCCGCGAGGTGGAAGTGCTTGCGCTGACGGATGGCTTCGTCAAAGGGCGTCGTGGTTGCCGTAAAGGCCGTACGATGAAGCTAGGGCTCAGTGCTGCTCTTAAAATTGGGGATATGATACTGCTTGTGATCAGTCGTCGAATGCAAATGTATGACCCGGCCCTAATCGAACAATTCGGTTTAGATATTTCGAGCTTTTCGACCATAGCTCTTAAATCTCGTGGCCATTTCCGAGCGGGTTTCGATATTTTCTTCGAGAATGATGAAATCTTCGAAGTGGATGCACCGGGTTTAACGACACCTATACTTACTCGCTTTGATTGGAAGGCCCTACCGAGACCATGTTACCCGATTGATAAGGATGCGGTTTGGGAAGGGGCTGAATCTTAGTTCGCTCCGGAAACCTATCTGGCCGTTGATACCTAGAGGTAGGTTTGGAACCATTCTATTTCATAGGCTCAGTCCATCTCTGGTACGGGCGTTTTCACGGGCTTGCCACTGAAAAAAAGCTGGAGATTTTCCACCATTAAATCCGCCATTGCTTGGCGGGTTTCGTTTGTCGCGCTGGCATGATGGGGTTGGACAATGACGTTCTTGAGGCCGATCAAGTCTTCTGGCGCGCTCGGTTCATTTTCAAAAACGTCGAGCGCTGCACCGGCGATGACATTATTTTTCAAAGCGCTTGCCAACGCTCGCTCGTCGACTACAGAGCCGCGGGCTATATTGATTAGCATGCCAGAAGGGCCGAGCGCCTCAAGAACCTTGGCATTGACTAGTTTTTCTGTACCGGGGCCGCCTGGGCACGTGAGCATAAGAAAATCAACATTGGAGGCTAATTCTGTCGGCTCTGCATAGTAATCGTTTGGAATATCCTTGTGATTGGGGCCTTGGTAGCTGACCTTCATATCGAAGGCTTCGGCACGTTTGCCAACTGCTTGTCCTATCCGCCCGAAACCGATGATACCGAGACGTTTGCCGCTCACCTTGGTGGTGTAGGCCATAGTCCCGTTTTTTACCCAGCCGCCTGAGCGGGTGTAATCGTCGCCGATCACCACACCCCGAGAAATAGCCAACATCAAAGCCATGCCGATATCGGCCACACAGTCGGTCAATACCCCGGGTGTATTGGACACCATAATGCCGCGTTTCTTGGCGGCGGCTACATCTACCGTATTATAGCCGACCCCCATGACCGAAATTATTTTGAGGTTGGGCAACCGGTCCATCAAGTCGCAATCAAGCGTGCCACTAGAGCCTGAGCAAAAGACACCTGTGGTCTTTTCTCCGAACTTCGCCAACAGTTTTTCTTTATCATCGCAACGGTTGAAATCGTGGATATCAAAATCATCGACTGGCAGCGTTTCGTCACCTGGCGGTTGCAATCTTGACGTGACGAGAACGGTTTCGACCATAATGTTGTTTCCTTACTTTTTTTTCTTCTTCGCGTTTGCTTTCTTTCGAGCCATTTTTTTGCCCACATATTCTTGAAAGCGATTGGCTAAGGCTCGAGAGCTATTGGTAAGTACAGCCATATCCGAGCCAACAGCCACATAAGTGTAACCCCAATCGATCATTTGCTTGGCCTGAACTTCATCGCCTGTGAGATAGCCTGCAGGCTTACCAGCTTTTTTGCAGTAACCGACTGCTTTCTTGATCATCTTCTGCACGCTAGCGTGGTACGGGTTACCGATATGACCCATGGAGGCGGAAAGATCACTCGGGCCAACGAAGATACCATCTACGCCAGGCACTTTTGCAATTTCCGGAATGTTCTCGACGGCTTCCTCTGTTTCGCATTGAACGATGACGCACATTTCCTTGTGCGCATTTAAATAGTAATCCGTTGTGGCGCCGTAATTATTCATACGTGCCAGGCTCATCACGCCGCGAACGCCTCCATTCTGGGGGTACCGCACGGCGGCTACAGCTGCCGCCGCCTCTTCAGCGTTTTGGATCATCGGGAAGAGGATAGTTTGTGCGCCAATATCAAGTACACGCTTAACCATTACCGGATCGTTCCAGGGCACACGCACCATAGGTTCCGCATGGCCTTGCTGAGCGACCTGGAGTTGGAGCAATACGTCGACCAATTCGTTGGGAGAATGCTCCATGTCGATGACCGTCCAATCGAAGGCCGCGACTTGGGTTAGCATTTCAGCGACGAGCGTGGAGCGCAGGCCACTCCACAAACCGATTTGATAATCACCCCGTTTGATTGCGGCCTTAAATTTATTTTTGCGAAGTTTCATAGTTCTTCCAGTCGTTTAGTCGTTTAAAGGGATTAATGATGAAGTTCTGGCTCTGCTATCGGATCAGTTGATTGCAGATAGTCAAAATCGCAGCCCTTGTCGGCCTGCTGAATATGTTGTGCATACATCCAACCATAGCCACGAGGGTAATGCGGCTTAGGTGGTGTCCAAGCGTCGCGGCGTTTAGCAAGTTCCTCGTCACTGACTTCCATATTAAGCGTACGGCCGAAAATATCGAGAGTGATCATATCGCCGGTCTCAATCAAGGCCAGATTGCCACCGACAAAAGATTCTGGTGCTACATGTAGAACACACGTTCCGTAGGAAGTGCCGCTCATGCGTGCATCCGAAATACGAACCATATCACGGACGCCCGCTTTCAATAGCTTTTTCGGGATTGGCAACATGCCCCATTCCGGCATACCTGGTCCGCCAACGGGCCCTGCATTTTTCATCACTATTACGGAATCCGCAGTTACGTCTAAATCTGGGTCGTCGATACGTGCCAGCAAATCTGGATGGCTTTCGAACACTACAGCTGGACCCGTGTGATTGTAGAATTTCGGGTCGGCGGCTGTATGTTTTATAACCGCACCGTCCGGACAAATATTACCTTTGAGGACAACGAGCCCGCCTTCATCAGACATGGGATTATCACGGGTGCGAATCACATCATCGTTATAAACTTCGGCACTTTCGATATTTTCTCCAAGCGTTTTACCGTTGGCCGTCGAGGCTTCCGTATGAAGTAGGTCACGAATACGGTTTAATAAGGCGCGCAGGCCGCCGGAATAATAAAAGTCTTCCATCAGAAAGCGCCCTGAGGGCTGAATATCTGCCAGTACGGGGGTTTTGCGGGACAATGTATCAAACATCTCCAAGCCTACGCCCAGGTCCAGCCTGTGGCCGATGGCGAGCAAATGAATAGCGGCATTGGTTGACCCTCCAAGTGCCATCACCGTAGTGATTGCATTTTCCAGGTTTTCCCGTTTGATAATATCGCTCGGGCGATAATCTTCCCAAACCATATCGACAATGCGTCGACCCGTTGCCGATGCCATGCGGGCGTGATTTGAATCGGCAGCTGGTATGGAGGCAGCTCCAGGGAGTGTCATTCCCAGCGCTTCCGCGGCGGATGTCATAGTGGAGGCGGTACCCATAGTCATACAGTGCCCTGGCGAGCGAGCAATCCCGCTTTCTGCTTCATACCATTCTTCTTCATCGATGGTACCAGCGCGAAGTTCGTCCCAGAAGCGCCAGCTGTCAGTGCCGGAACCTAAGAACTGGTTGCGGTAATTACCACGCAGCATGGGACCGGCTGGTACGAAAATAGCAGGGATGTCCATGCTAGCTGCACCCATCAACAATGCAGGTGTCGTCTTGTCACAACCACCCATAAGAACAACACCATCGATAGGATGACTTCGAAGGAGTTCTTCGGCTTCCATAGCCAACATGTTCCGGTAGAGCATAGTCGATGGCTTCACGAACGGCTCAGACAAGCTCATTGCTGGCAGTTCAATGGGAAATCCACCGCCTTGCCAGATACCGCGTTTAACCTCTTCTACCCGCACCTTAAAATGCGAATGGCATTGGTTTATGTCGCTCCAGGTATTTATTATCGCGATGGCGGGCTTGTCGTGAAACTCTTCGGGTCCGTAGCCCATTTGCTTAGAGCGTGAACGGTGGGTGAAAGCGCTTAACGATACACCCTTATACCAGCGCTGACTGCGCAGTTGATCTGGTTTGATTTTCTTTTTGCCTGCCATGCCGGCCTCCCTATCTGCGGATTTATGATGCCGCAAGTTGGCGCTACGGTAAGCGGGCACGCGCGGTTTTGCAATGTCTCTCTAATATGCTTGACCCTTCTTGGTAAGGGGAATTGCGCATTGCTGGAGCGATAGTTACAAATCAGCAAAGGTAACGATTTAATAAGGGAGAGTGTGATGGCAGATAGTGGCATGGTCCAAGATAAAGTGGTGGTGGTCACCGGTGCGGGGCGCGGTATAGGACGCGGTTTTGCCATGATGATGGGAGCCCATGGCGCAAAGGTCGTGGTGAATGATATCGGCGCTAGTGTAGACGGCGAAGGTGCAGATAATGCACCCGCCGACGAAGTGGTAAGTTTGATTCGTGAAGCCGGTGGTGAGGCAGTGGTCTGCCGTGAGAGTGTTGCGGACGCAAAGGGTGGTGGAAAGATCATTGAAGCCGCTCTGGATAGTTTCGGGCAAATCGATGCGGTCGTGAACAATGCTGGTATTTTGCGCGATACGATTTTTCATAAGATGACTGATGAGGAATGGCATGCGGTCATTGGCGTTCATTTAAACGGTAGCTTTTTTGTAAGCCGAGCAGCAGCACCTCATTTTCGTAAGCAAAGCTCCGGCTGTTTTGTTCATATGACGTCAACCTCCGGTTTAATTGGTAATGTGGGCCAAGCAAATTATTCGGCCGCGAAAATGGGTATCCTCGGCCTTTCCAAGTCCATCGCACTAGATATGGCGCGATTTCGGGTACGGTCTAATTGCATCTCGCCGTTTGCGTGGAGCCGGATGATCGGTTCAATTCCCACAAATACGCCGGAGCAAGCCGAGCGAGTGGATAAGCTTAAACAGATGACGCCGGAAAAAATCGCTCCCATGGCTGTCTATCTTTGTAGTCATGCGGCGGATGAGGCGAATGTGACTGGTCAGATTTTTGGGGTTCGTAATAATGAAATCTTCTTATTCAGCCAGAATAGGCCTTTGCGTTCAGTGCAACGAACTGACGGATGGACACCGGAGGGGATTGCAAATCACGCCATACCTACCTTCGATGCGCATTTTTATGATTTGTCCGTATCGGCTGAAGTGTTCAGTTGGGATCCCGTATGACCAAAACTATCCACTATTATTATAACCATTCCTCTCCCTGGACCTACTTTGGCCATGATCGGTTTTTGGCGTTAGCAGAAAAGTATGATGCGCAGATTGTTTTTCGGCCTTGTGAATCCGCTGTTATTTTTGCTCAATCTGGCGGTTTACCGGTTGCCAAGCGTGCGCCTCAAAGGTTAGCAAACCGCCTTGCGGAGTTAAAACGCTGGCGAGAATTTCTTGGGATGTCGATGGTAATCGAAAGTGCTCATAAAGGCCCAGCGATGAACTGGGCCAATCGGATAGCCCTTGCCCATGGGTATTGCGGTGGTGATGTTGGGTCAATTTCCTCGGTATTTCTCAAAGCACGTTGGGCGGAAGACCGGGATATGAGTACTAAGGCCGCAATGATTGCAATTGTAAATGAGCTTGGGCTTGACGGCGCCTCTCTTTGGGACCAAAGCCGGTCGGGCGAGATTGGCAGTTTATATGACAGCTATACCGAAGAAGCGATTACTGCGAATGTATTTGGCGCACCGACATATATATTCGGTAGCGAGTTGTTTTGGGGGCAGGATAGGCTCGATTTCTTGGAGCGCAGTCTCGCAGCATCCCAGATATGAGGATCGCCTATCTTAATATCAATAAGGCCGCCAAGGCGCGTGCGCGTCGGTTGATTGATTATTTGGCGGGACTTGATGCGGACTTGATTGGTCTCGGCGAGATGACCCGTTCTAATGCGGACGCTTTTCGTGATGGTTTTGCGGCGCTTGGGTATAGGCATAGTTGTTTCAAAGCGCCAGATGGCCCCAAAGGTAGTATTGGCGTGGTGTCGCGAAACCGGTTTAGCCAGATGCGCATTGCCTATATGCAGTCTCGGTCTGGCCATGATGGTATTCCACGAATAGCGCAAATTCACGAGAGAGGCCTGGACCTAACGTTTGTCTATTTTCCAAACCATTTAAAAAAAATACCGTATTTCAGGCGGCTGTTGCGTGATGGGCGCAAACTGGTTCGGTCCGGTTCGGCTGCCGCGTTGATCGGTGACTTCAATACCGGCGATAAAGAGGATTATGGCGGGCCGAAGGGTTTTTTTACCGGCCAGGAAGAGTTCGATGGACTAAAACGCATGGGTTTTCGTGATCTTATGCTGGAAGGCAATCCCGGTGGACGGGAATGGACGTGGGTAAGCACATTTGGGAACGGCTTTCGGCTAGACCAATCTTTAGGAACCGAAGGTTTTGCCGAAAGGGTCAGCGCCGCACGCTACGACCACATGCCGCGCGAAACGCAAATGACGGATCATAGTGCAATGGTTGTCGATTTGGATTGAATCGGAAGTCGACGCTCCGCTATGTTCCGTTACCGCTAGGAATACAGGACTAACCTATGACTGACAGCCCCATTATAGAACGTATTGAATTCACCGCCTTTGAAATCCAAATTGAAAATATGTCTGCCGATCCGGCGGGCTTCGGTATTTCCTATACGCCGGGCAAGTCGGGTACCCACCTTCGTTTCGGTTTGCGCATTTATACAGACACGGGTGTGATTGGTGAGTATGTGCCCGGACGTAGTCGGGTCAATGTGATTATGACTGCATCCGAAGCTTTGGCGCATCGGTTGATTGGTCAGCCGGCCCTGGAGCGCGAGAAGCACTATAATGGTATGCGCCGATTGACAAAGCATGTGGGTGAAGTAGGCATTGGCGCACTTGATATTGCACTTTGGGACTTGGCCGGTAAGCATTACGGCGCGCCTGTGGGTGAGTTGATGGGGGGATATCGTAAACGGTTGCCTGCCTATGCCAGCACCACTGGGGGCGACAAAGAGCCAGATGGGTTATCGAGCCCTGAAGCTTATGCCGACTATGCGGAGCAATGCTACGAAATGGGATATCGTGCTTACAAAATGCACGGATGGAATGCTGGCGATGTAGCTGAAGAGAGTGCCATGATCGAAGCCGTTGCAAAGCGTGTCGGGGATAAAATGAAAATCATGTATGACGCGGCAAATCATCTTCATACGCTTGGGGATGCGATTGAGGTGGGGCGGGTTTGCGATGATTGCGGACTTTACTGGTACGAAGACCCTTATGGAGATGGGGGTATTTCTATCCATGGTCACCAGATGCTGAAGAAAAGCGTTAAGACGCCGATCTTAGTTACTGAACACATTAGAAACCTTGAAACTTCGACTGATATGATGGTCGCAGGTGCGACCGATTTTGCGCGGGCTGACCCGGATTATGACGGGGGGCTTTCCGGTTGCCACAAACTCGCTATTGCTGCTGAAGGACTAGGTATGGATGTAGAAATTCATTCCTGTGGGCCTGCCATGCGCCAATTAATGGCGGCGTGCCGTAACGCTAATTTTTACGAAGTTAACCTTGTTCATCCGGAATGTCCCAATGCTTGGTCTTTGCCGTTCTATAAAAATGGCTATTCTGACCAAATAGATTGTATTGGAGAAGACGGTTGTGTGGGCGTGCCAGAGCTTCCTGGCATGGGGGTTGAGTATGATTGGGAGGGCATAGAAAAGGCGGCTGTGGAAACACGGGTGATTGAATAGACCTATTTCGCGGGTCCGTTCACCTACTGCAACCTTATGATATGATCCAGGCATCATGAATACGAATCCGCTGCCACTCCAGAAATCTGAATTACCGCTAGATGCGGGTATGCTTGACGGACTTTCCGATCCTGTTTTTCTGGTCGATCCGAGCCATGTTATTGTTGATTATAATCGTGCCGCGAAGCAATTGCTCGGTGAGGATGCATTAAGTGTGCGGCTGGATGAGTTACTCGATAGCAAAGATATCATCGGTGCCATCGACGCCACGTTAGCGGGTACGCCGGGAACACGTAGTGAAGTTTTTTTGCCCCACCCCATTGGCCGATATTACGAACTCAATATCTGGCGTTTGCCGGATTTAAAATCGCCGGGGCCTGCTTGGGCTATGTTGGTACTACGTGACATTACTGAGTCTAAGAAGGCATCCCAGATGAGAGCGGATTTTGTGGCCAATGTAAGCCATGAACTGCGTTCGCCGCTTTCCTCCTTATTAGGTTTTATTGAAACAATGCGTGGCCCCGCTCGCGATGACAGGAAGGCTAGCGATCGATTCTTGGAGATCATGGAGGCTGAGGCGAAACGGATGACGCGTCTCATTAATGAATTACTAGCACTTTCCAAAGTTGAGACTGAGGAACATATTCGACCGGAGCAATTGGTTAAGCTGGGGCCGATCTTGGTTCAGGTTGCTGATATTTTGTTGGTTGGTGCAAAAGAGCGGGAAATGGATATTGTTGTGGACGCACCAGAAGATCTTCCGCCTGTCCTGGGGGATGCGGATGAATTAATCCAGGTGTTTCAAAACCTGGTTTCCAATGCGATCAATTACGGGCGCGCAAAAACGGCTATTGATGTTCGACTAGACCATGGTGTTCTGCCGGATGAAGGTGGAGCGGGCGTGTCGATTAGCGTGACTAATATTGGTGAGGGAATCCCAGAAGAAGATATTCAACGCCTAACGGAGCGCTTCTACCGGGTAGATAAAGGTCGCTCACGCAGTATGGGGGGGACCGGATTAGGACTCGCTATTGTAAAACATATCGTTGCTCGGCACCGAGGGGAGTTGATGATTAAAAGTGAGCCTGGGAACGAAACTACGTTTGCCGTTTTATTGCCTGTTGCATCGGATAAAAAATAAATAAAACAATTACTTAAGATATTTTCCAAATTGTAACAAAACCTTAATATTTATTTTATATTTATGTAAACGTGCAGCTCTACTTACCGCATTGTTCGGGCTTCGTGCTCGTTAATTTATGTTGGTAGGAGATTATAGAATTATGTCAAAGAGTAGTTTTGTTTTGGCGACGTTTGCAGTGTTTGTAGCAATGGGATCTGCGCAGGCTGCCGATCAGATTAAAATTGTTGGATCGTCGACAGTTTATCCATTTTCTACAACTGTAGCTGAACAATTTGGTAAAACGACTAAATTCAAAACCCCGATCGTTGAGAGCACAGGCTCTGGTGGAGGAGCAAAACTGTTTTGTGCGGGAATTGGAGAAAAATACCCAGATATCACGAATGCCTCACGACGGATCAAAAAGTCCGAGGTGAAGCGTTGTGAAAAAAATGGCATTAAGAATATCGTCGAAGTCAAAATTGGCTATGACGGTATTGCCATGGCGAACTCCAGAAAGGCACCATTATTTAAGCTGAGCCGTAAGGACATATTTCTGGCATTGGCAAAGGATGTGCCGAATGGGGACGGTAATACGAAGCCTAACCCTTACAAGACTTGGAAAGAGATAAATCCTGCGCTTCCGGCCACTAAAATTGAGGTGCTTGGCCCGCCGCCGACCTCGGGTACGCGCGATGCGTTTGTCGAGCTGGCGATGGAAGGTGGCTGCAAAAGCTATAAATGGATCAAAGGTATTAAAAAGGCCTCTAAAAAAGCGAAAAAGGCTGGAGATAAAGCAAAGGCAAAAGAGCTTAAAAAGAAGTATAAAGCACTTTGCCATTCGATCCGTGAGGACGGTGTCTATATTGAAGCTGGCGAAAATGATAATTTGATTGTTCAAAAGCTTGATGCGAACCCGAAAGCATTGGGTATCTTCGGTTATAGTTTCCTTGATCAAAATGCCGACAAGGTACAAGGCAGCATTATCGATGGTCAGGCGCCGACATTTGAGAACATCGCTCAAGGAAAATATAAAGTCTCTCGACCACTCTATTTTTACGTTAAGAAAGCGCATTTAGATCGTGTTCCGGGTATTCGAGAATTTGTTGCAGAATTCACGAGTGACAAGGCTTGGGGCCCAGAAGGGTACTTGGTCGATAAGGGGATGATCCCAATGTCCAAAAAAGAACGTGGTGCATGGAAGATCAAGATTGATAGCCTTGCCAACCTCACCATGTAACTAAGTAACACGTTGCAAAACAAACGAAATTATAGCGGGGACGGGGCACGGATGTATATTGCATCCGTGCCTTTCTCTCGTGCGTTTGTTGAACGTGGGGTGATGTTTACACTTGTCGCCGCATCGACGGTGGCAGTTCTAACGACCCTTGGAATTATACTTTCGTTGATCGTTGAATCGATCCAGTTTTTTCGTTTAGTTCCTATTACTGATTTTCTCTTTGGCTTGCATTGGTCGCCACAAATGGCCATTCGTGAAGACCAAGTAGGAGCGAGTGGTGCATTTGGTGCGATCCCGTTGCTGGTTGGTACATTGCTGATTAGTGCAATTGCACTAACAGTTTCCGGACCTGTAGGTTTGTTCGCTGCCGTTTATTTGGCTGAGTATGCCTCTGCAAAGGTGCGGGCAATTATTAAGCCAATGTTAGAGGTGCTGGCGGGTATTCCAACAGTTGTATACGGATTTTTTGCTGCTTTAATTGTCGCGCCAATGTTACGTCAGGGTGGCGAAAGTATCGGACTAGAGGTATCTTCTGAGAGTGCGCTCGCTGCGGGCTTGGTGATGGGGATTATGACTATCCCATTTGTATCCTCGATTTCGGATGATGCTATTACAGCGGTTCCGAACTCGCTCCGCGAGGGCGCGTTAGGACTCGGTTCAACCCGTTCTGAGGCCATTCGGCGCGTCGTGTTGCCCGCCGCCTTGCCGGGTATCGCAGGCGGCATGTTATTGGCCGCTTCACGTGTGATTGGTGAAACCATGATCGTTGTTATGGCAGCTGGCCTGACAGCGAAACTAACAATCAACCCATTGGAAGCAGTAACTACTGTCACGGTGCAAATAGTGACACTGCTGACGGGCGACCAAGAGTTTGATAGCCCGAAAACGTTGTCAGCATTCGCACTCGGGCTGTTTCTTTTTACCGTGACGCTTATTCTCAATATCACGGCGTTAAAAATTGTGAAAGCATATCGTGAGCAATATGACTGAGGTTAACGAATTAGATACGAGATTCGAACGCCACCTCGCGAAGCGTAATCGTGCTGAAAAGCGGTTTCGTTTGTTTGGCAAGCTAGCGATCGGCCTTGGCCTTGTCTTCCTGGGACTACTATTTCTGACAGTTGTACAGACTGGTATAGATGCTTTCACGCAAACTCGTATCGCCTTGGAAGTAGATATTGCAAATCATCATTTCGACGCCGAGGATCCCAGTCATCCGGAAAGTCTGGCCGCTGCAAACTATCAAGTTATGATTAAAAGTTCGCTACGGAAAACATTCCCAGATGTAAAGTCACGTCGAGAAAAGCGAGACCTTTACCGTTTAGTCAGTAATGGGGCCGCTTATGAGTTGCGAAAGGTCGTGGGTGAAAATCCGTCGCTGATCGGCCAGCGCCTTAAACTGTGGGTGATCGCGTCTGATGATGTCGATTTATTAGTAAAAGGGAAGATTTCTCGTACCGCTCCCGCAGCGGTACGACGATTGAGCGATCGCCAAATGGAGTGGCTGGTAGTCTTAGAAAATACCGGCATGATAGAGAGGCGTTTTAATAAGACTTTCTTCATTGCAGGAGATTCCCGCGAGCCTGAACTTGCCGGTATTGCAGCAGCAATACTGGGATCATTCTTTAGTGTTGTAGTCTGTTTGGCCCTGGCATTTCCTATTGGGGTTATGTCCGCTTTGTATTTGGAAGAATTTGCACCGAAAAATAATTGGACAGAATTTATCGAAGTTAACATCAATAATCTTGCGGCCGTGCCGTCAATTGTGTTTGGCCTTCTAGGTTTCGCTGTGTTTCTAAATGTCTTTGAGTTGCCGCGGTCAGCTCCCTTAGTGGGTGGCATGGTCTTAGCGTTGATGACGCTGCCGACAATAATTATTGCCGGCCGGGCATCGATTGAAGCGGTTCCGTTGTCGGTAAGAGAAGCCGCCCTGGCACTTGGTGCTAGCCCATTGCAGACGGTTTTCCATCACGTCCTGCCGTTAGCAATGCCCGGTGTGCTAACTGGCACTATTATTGCCACAGCCCGTGCATTGGGTGAAACGGCACCCTTGTTGATGATCGGCATGGTCGCCTTCGTAGTTGATCTTCCCAGGGGTATTCTCGATCCGGCGACCGCCCTGCCGGTTCAGATTTTTCTTTGGGCTGACAGTCCCGAAACCGCATTCACAGAACGAACAGCTGCGGCCATCCTAACTCTGTTGGGTTTTACCTGTTTGATAAACCTGACTGCTGTTCTATTGCGTAAAAAATATGAAATTCGTTGGTAATTAACCAGATAATGGAGAGATCAATGTCTGCCGTAGCATTCCAAACTACAACACAAGCGCCAGATGATTTAACCGATAGTGACGTGGCTGCTGGGGTGAAGACCTCTTTGGTGAAAATGGAAACCAAAGACTTGAAAGTCTTTTACGGTGAGAAACCGGCTCTACAAGGTGTTGACCTGGAAATCTTACCCAACCGTGTTACAGCGCTGATTGGTCCGTCTGGTTGTGGAAAGTCGACCTATATTCGTAGCCTCAACCGCATGAATGACATCATCACAACCTGCCGTGTTGAGGGATCGGTGTTGTTGGATGGCGAGGATATATATGAGGCCGGTCAAGATGTTGTGCGCTTAAGGTCACGGATAGGTATGGTTTTTCAGAAGCCTAACCCTTTCCCGAAATCAATTTATGACAATGTGGCTTATGGCCCCTCGATCCACGGGATGGTGTCGTGCAAAGAAGAACTTGATCAAATTGTGCGTGATAGCCTGACAAGGGCCGGACTTTGGGATGAAATCAGCGATCGTCTAGATGCACCAGGTACAAGTCTTTCAGGAGGGCAACAACAGCGCCTTTGTATTGCGCGCGCTATTTCAGTGAAACCAGAGGTAATCTTAATGGATGAACCGTGTTCTGCTTTAGATCCGATTGCTACTGCTAGAATTGAGGATTTGATCTTTGAATTGAAGGCTCAATATACGATTGTTATTGTGACGCATTCGATGCAACAGGCGCGTCGATTGTCTGATAAGACGGCGTATTTTCTTTTGGGTAATATCATTGAGCATGGTGATACACAGCGTGTGTTTGAAGACCCGCAACATGAGAGTACGCGGGATTATGTTATGGGACGAATTGGTTAAGGTTTACTGAAAAGATGGCGGCACCTTTAATACTTATTGTGGAAGATGAGGCTCCGCTCTCGGAATTACTCCGTTACAATCTTGAGAAAGCGGGTTATCGGGTACAGATTGCTGCCAATGGCGAAGATGCGCTTCACTGGGTAGATGTTGATGTTCCAGATTTAGCGGTGGTCGATTGGATGCTGCCTGATTTGTCTGGTATCGAAGTTTGCCGTGCCCTTCGTTCACGAACCGAAACAAGAAAACTGCCAATCATAATGTTGACGGCGCGAGGGGAAGAAAGCGATAGAGTGCTCGGTTTTGAATCCGGTGTCGACGATTACGTGGTCAAACCCTATTCGCCTCGTGAATTGATTGCGCGCGTTCAGGCACAATTACGCCGCAACGATGTCCATAATGCGGTTCTGGTAAAGGAGTATGCCGGCGTTACTATCGACTTAGAGGCACACAGGGTGAAACGGAACGATAAGCCGGTCCATCTTAGCCCCACATGTTTCAAGCTTTTAGAGACCTTGATGGAGCGACCTGAGTATGTTTATTCACGCGAGCGGTTGTTGAACAGGGTTTGGGGCAGGGATGTCTATGTTGAGGCACGCACAGTGGATGTTCATATTCGTCGTTTGCGTCAGGCATTAGGGGTGGGGGGTGGAAAAGATATCATCCGCACGGTCCGTGGAGCTGGTTACGCGTTAGACCAGAATAAGATATAAAAGGTGTGCCTGCGAGGAAGGCTGGCACGTCTCTTTTAAGGGTCGATGTTCTAGAATCGGAAATAAATAAATGTGTGCGATCGGTTGAGGAACAGTAATACGGCAACCGCGAAACCCGCATAGATAACCGCGTCTCGCCATGTAGCGTTAGATCCGGCGCGGGCAAGCGCGGTTTCCAGGCCGGGAACAAAACATACGAACGCTGCTAAAGCTAAGACGGTCCAATGTTCAATATTAGGTGTGGGTGCAAGTCCAGTTCCGAAGCCTGCAAGAGATGTAAAGAAAGTGATCGCATCTTGAAAGTCAAAGACGAACAGTGTCCAGCCGAGGCTTACCAACAGAAAGGTGAGTGAGACCTGAATGAGGTTCGGCATAGCGTCCCAAAATCGCGCCGTGACATTGTAAAGGGCGACCAGACATCCATGATACAGTCCCCACACGATGAAGGGAAAGCCAGCGCCGTGCCAAAGGCCGCATATCGCGAAGACGATTAGGATATTACGCGCATAGTATCGGTTACCGCCAAGAGGTAGGTAGAGATAGTCTCTAATCCAGAAAGACAAAGTGATATGCCAACGTCGCCAGAAATCCTTGATATTGCGACTCTGGTAGGGCCTAAGAAAGTTGTTAGGAAAGTCGAAACCGAATAATTTGCCAAGTCCAATAGCGATTAAGGAGTAACCAAAAAAATCGTAATAGATTTGGAAACTGTAGGCCAGAAGCACAAAAACTGCGGTCGATGCGGTCAAGTTCTCGGAGTGATCGATCCAGACGCCGTTGTAGTTTCCGAGTGTGTCTGCCAGTAATACCTTCAAGGCGAGACCGGCGACTATATAAGCGATCGCCTGCATGGCTGCGTGATGATTCAACGTAAAAGTTGAGAGACGCGAAATAGGTTCACTTACCTGGTGAAAACGCAGGATCGGGCCGGCGACAAGTTGTGGAAAGAAACTCACGTAAAGCGCAAACCGGGCGAAGGCGGGCGGCTTTTGTATTTCGCCGCGAAATCGGTCTATCGCGTAGGCCACTAGCTGAAACGTAAAAAAGGATATTCCGGCGGGCAGAATTATACTTTCGAATAACGAAAATGCTGCGACACCATTAGTTCTTCCCGCAAGAGTCTCCAACACGAAACCGAAATATTTGTAGTAGAAAAGTGCAAAAAGCGGGCCGGCGATAGCTAGGCTGAGGCGCACCCAAGACCCTTTGATCGCATCTGAGGCGGAAATTGCATATGTCCACACGATGCCGACTACTAAGATGGCGGCATGCTCCAGGCCTGAAACTGCATAGAACATTAGGGATCCGCTCAATAAAATACCGATGCGAAAATTTTCCGATTTGCAGCTAAAGAACGCCAATAGAATGATCGGCAAAAAGAGAAAAAGGAACGGGAGGCTATTGAATATCAACGCGTAATACCCGCGTCTGTATGGTTCATCAGGGACCGGATATAGGATCCGAGGAAGGTTGCTGGTGCGTGTGTTATATCAACCCAATTCGAAGGTTTGGAATACCTCGTGGGGTTGGTTGCGGGATAACATTCAAGGTTGAGTAATCGGCAGTTTCTAATAAAGGTTTTTCTGACGATGGTAGCGTGAGCCGATGGCTCCGTCGCAAAATATTTAGCATTACGGGGTTCCAGTAACGACTCGTATACGATGACGCGTATACCGTTTTGCCGTAAAGCCGCTAGGCGCCGTAGGTCATCAGCTAGATACCAAGGCAGAATCGAGGGAGGTTGCCGTGGCATTAAAGAAAATTTACTAACTCTCTCTGTTATTTTCTGGTGGACGCTCCCGTCTTGGCGGTAGCCCTGGTTGGAATTTATTAGTAATTCGGCGTGCCAGGCGTTTTGAAGCGTGGCGCTATTGAAGCGCCAGTTTATGCCAACTAAGAATTGTTCTATGTCGAGATATCGTTCACCACCTTTATAGGCGGCATAAATATGTCGCCAGGCCATTTTCAGCCATTGGCGGAGGGGAGGTGCCTCGCTTGCGTATATTTTCCGAATATCGCGCCATGCAATGGCTAGACGAGGCCAGAGACCTCGCGTGTCGGGGTTTTGATAATACTCGAGTTCGGCATTGTCGAAGCTGATCAAAGCAGTCTCGGGGGCTTTACCGATTGCCGCCAGCTCTTCGAGTAATAGAATGCTAGTGCGGAGTGATTGACCGCCGATCGAGAAGTTGAAAAATGTCCTATCGCCGGCCGCGATATTCTCTGCTGTCAGCATTAGCGAACGGCTGTTGCCGAATATACCAATGTCATAACGATCGTTGTAGCGGGCATGCGCCATCTTGGCAGCGAAAATTTCCCCTGTTGTCGTAGGGCCAAAATTGGCGAAATGCCGTTCTGGAATTTCGGCAAATAGGTCTGTTTCAGGCAGGGGACGTTGTAGCCAAATCACTGCAGCTAGAAATAGTATGGTGGCACAGAGAAAAATGATCGGCGAACTGCTTGCTTTCACAATGACTGATGACCTAGCCCTACGTTTGAATTTAATTTTCGGATGACTGTTGATGTCATTTTCCCTCTAACTGGTCAATCGTTTCAGCTATTTCCTTTTGGGTAACGACTATTCGGATTGAGGATCTATCGAGGTCGATGACATGGCGTTGTAAATGATAGTTATATGGTTCGGATAAATTAAGATTGGCCTTTAATGTTTCTGTGCCGCTACGCCAAGGCTAGGATGCGACGCTAAGATAAGAGCAAGAGTGCACTTTTGCACTCGCGGTGTATTGACTGGAATCCCTAATAGTAAGTTGGTTCAGTAAAGCTCTTTCGGCAGCCGCGTTTCGTAATTCTTTACATAATCTCGCGCATAGGCTGCATCACCGCCATCTCGGTGAGCTGCGAAATCGCCGTGATCGGGTACACCTTCTGGGTGCCTACTAGTGTCTTGATTCCAAAGGTCAGCGCGCACAAATGCTTTTGGGCAATGACTGTAGGCCTCTTTAACCTTCACCACCAACACGGTGCGTGGTGGCTTGCCTTTCACTAAAAAGCGCTCCAAGAGAGCTGGATTTGTACTGATGCTAGCTTTGCCATTCACTCGGTAGGTGCTATTCGAACCCGGCACGATAAAGATGATTCCCACATTTGGGTTATTGATGACGTTTGTGAGGCCATCTAAACGGTTATTGCCCGGACGGTCAGGGATAAGCAGAGTACGCTTGTCTAATAATTGGACGAAACCAGGACCGTCACCCTTTGGGGATACGTCCACCCCGTCTGCGCTTGAAGTTGCCAGCATGATCATTGGAGCGGCTTCAATAAGTGCGCGGCCCGGTTCTGTTACATATTCAGTTTGTTTGATTAGGGCCGGCTTTATCGCAGGCTTATAAACTTTACGCAGATCTTCTTCGGATACGATGGTATGTACGCTATCGTCAATGAATGCATCCATGATGTACCTCTTAGGTGGAGTCGGGTTAATCTCAGTCTAACGTGTTCCACATTTAGAATGAAAGCCGGATTTAGCGCACAAAAGCCTTCAGATAAGAAATTATATCTTCCAAATCGTCTGGTCTAACCGGACGTCTTTTAGAGTGCACGACGTAAGGTGCACAGGCTGGATACTTTTCTATGGCTCGAGGACCGGGGCATTTTGACCCAAGGTATTTAACTCGAAAAGGTTTAAACCAGGCGTCATCACGTTTTCGAGCAAAGGCAGTTAGTAACTCCGTATCCCATTTCACTCCATGTTTCGCTAGCAGTTGTAAGTGAGGTGAATATTGAATTTCTTTAACAGAGGCTATGGGACGCCCAATGACGGTACGTAGGTGAGGGCCTACATCTGATCGCATCTGAAGATCAACATCGTGGCAAAACGAGCATTTCTTACTGAAATACCATTTCCCCTTATAGGGGTTGCCGGCATTGGCGCTTGCCGGGAAGAAAACAACTAATACTAACCCTAAAATTAAAGCGTAATTTTTTTTGGATTTCATCATGATGCTGTTTTGTCCCGTATATTATCGCCCGATGGCACAACACTAAATTGTATAAGAACATCCATATTAACCGGCCCATTACTGAGGTGGAGAGAAAATACTTTTGTAATGTCATAGAGTATAAGAATGGAAAATTACGAAGCGTTTGCATGGAGGCGAATTAATGGCACTGAGTTTTTTGCATATAGTCGGAAATCTGTCATTTGGGCTTACGGCACTCTCGTTTTTAATGCGCGATATTTTGCTTCTACGCATCTTTGCCACTATCTCCTGTTTATTAGGCGTTGCGTATAATTATTTTATACCCGTAGGGCCTTTATGGTTGGTGATATTTTGGTTGTCGCTTTTTGCATCAATTAATTTGGTGCGTATTGTAATGCTAATTTTTGAAAATAGAGGGATTAAGTTCTCAGAAGAGGAGCAGGAGCTCTACGATACTGTTTTTAAGAATTTCGCACCCATTGAGTTTCTGAAATTATTACGCGTAGCGGAATGGCGAATGAGTGGGGAAGGCGAGTATTTGGCTTTTGAGAATCAAGCGCTTGATAGCTTGAAGCTAATCTATAATGGCGATGCAGTAGTAGAGAAGAATGGTCGTGAAATTGCGCGATTGCATGACGGGAGATTCGTTGGGGAGCTCTCTTATCTGCAAGGGACGGACAATGCCACTGCGTCGGTTCGAACGGTGCGTAATACGCGCTACTTGTCATGGCAAAAAGAAGAGCTGCGCAAGCTCTTGAAGCGGAACCCAACGATGAATGTGGCTATGAATACTTTGTTCCAACACGACATTATAGAAAAGCTTTCGCATGCCGGCGATGATGTTTGATTTTTATGTTTTTGTAACGATTAGTGCGTCTAGAGCAATTATGCCGGAGGTCCGAATTCTTACTGGATTGATATCGATGCTTTCGATGACATTGGCATTGACCGCTGCAAAGATGGAAAGGTGAGAGAGAGAAGTTGCTAACGCATCGAGGTCGACGGCGGGAGTGCTACGTGCACCGGCTAAAATTGGATATCCGTTGATCTCCCTAATCATTTGATGGGCGATTTCTTTATCAAAAGGTGCCAGGCGCAAAGAAACATCTCGTAAAACTTCTGCGAATACGCCGCCCAAACCAAACAAAATCACTGGTCCAAAGTTCGGGTCATGCTGAACACCAAGAATGGCTTCTACGCCATCGGAAACCATCTCGCTAACCAATACGCCATCAAGTGAAGCGCCCGGATGCGCCGTTCGGCTTTTTTCTATGATTCTATCAAACGCCTCTCCAATTGCTTTGTCACCAGTGAGGCTGAGTTCTACACCTCCGATATCAGATTTATGATGAATGTCAGTAGAAACAATTTTAAGCGCAACAGGACCGTCTATGGTTTGGGCTTTCGCTATGGCATCGTCTCGGGTCTTTGCCAACGTTTCTATTGGTGAGTGAATGCCGATGTTAGCCAGTATCTTCTTTGCGTCAGTCTCATTGATAGGCCCAGGGAAGATCGTTGAGGCGCAGTCAGTACTGGGTGCCGGGCGGATGCCGTCTTTAAAACCCTGGCCGATGGCGGTTACCGCGGCAATAGCCTCTATTGCATGAGTGGGGTCTTCCAGCACAGGGATACCGTGTTCTTCAACTAAGCTACGATTTGCAGCAGGTCCCATGGCACATAACAAAAAAAGTCGCTCGGGAAACTCCTTGCGGATCGACAATAGCGCATCAACGATTTTCTTGGTTAAAGGTTCGGAAAAGAGAAGGGATGAGAAAAATGCAATCACGCTGTCATAACCGCCTTCTTCGAAGATCGCGCGTACATAATCCGTCACCAGAGGAAACTCATTGTAGACTTGCGCTGTAAAATCGACAGGATTTCGCGAGCTAGCAAAAGGTATCAGCTCTTTTAATCGTGCTTGAGTGTCTTCGGGCATTGGCGCCATATTTAGGCCGGCATCGACAGAAGCATCGGCCATAAGCACCCCTGCGCCACCGGATATTGTAGCAACTGCAATTTTATTATCTGTCGGCCAAATGCCGAAACTCAAAAGATAGGCTATGTCGATAAGCTCTGCAGCGGTCTGTGCACGATAGACATTGAAATGCCGAAAAACTTCGTCATAGACCTTGTCTGATCCGGCCAAAGAGGCAGTGTGAGAAAAAGCAGCTTTTGCACCGACTTCCGTTCTCCCCACTTTTTGAATGACAACCGGTTTGCCTCGCTTGTAGGCCAACTCCAATGCGGTCATCAGTTTCTCGCCATCTTGGCAGCCTTCCATATAGGCGGCGATGACTTTCGTTTCGTCGTGATAGGCAAGATAGGCGATACAATCAGCTACATCGACGTCTACTTCGTTGCCGGTAGTGGCGAGATATGTAAAGCCTAGACCGCGCTCTCGGCCAAGCACAAAGCAATGGCTGCCGAAGGCGCCGGATTGACTGACCATGCCCACAGTACCTAATTTCGGTTCACCATGGGTGATCGATGTAGAGAATGTTGGATAGTAGCGTGCTCTGGCATTGAAATATCCAAGACAATTTGGCCCTAGAATCCGCATGCCGGATTTCTCTGCTATTTCTTTTAGGCGAGCCTGTAGAACGATGCCGTCTTTACCGGCTTCAGAAAAGCCAGAAGTAAACGCGCACAAAGTTTTGGCACCGGAATCGGCGCACTCTTGCGCTACTTCTACTGCGATACGTGCAGGAACTGCAAGAATTGCAGCATCTACTGACTGACCGAGGTCGCCAATCTTCGCGTATGCCTTTAACCCTTGGATTTCATCATGGTTTGGGTTTACGGGATAGATGGCGCCATTAAAGCCATATTGGAGCATGTAACGCAAAGGCATCCCGCCGATACGGCTTGGCTCTGCTGAAGCGCCAAGAATGGCAACTGATTTCGGGTTAAACAATGGCTCCAGGCTTTGCGCCGAAACCTGGAGATCAATCATGTGTCGGACTTATTTTTATAGGGGGCATCACCAAGCATTTTGCGGCCCATGCTGAGGTCGTCTGGACGGTCCATGGAGAAAACTTCATCTACTTTTGTGTAATCCATGTAGCCGAGGCGGGCGACTGGGTTATAGCGAGTAACGTCGACCTTTCCGTCAACAATAATATCGTCGTTTATATGGATGCCGACTACATGGCCAAAAATGACGCCATGTTTAAATTTTGGATTATTTGTCGGCAACTCAACTGTTTTCCAGTATTCGCATTCGAGGTGGGCCGGTGCTTCCTTCACTCTAGGAGCCGTTACTTTCTCGGAAGGTTCTGGCGTCAGGCCGGCTAATGCCATCTCGTCTACACTTAGTGGCACGTGTTTCGCGGTCATGTTCATTGCGTCTGAAAGTTCGGAAGAGACAATATTGCAGACGAATTCACCGGTTTCTTCGGCGTTACGCCAGGAATGCTTCATGGGATCATCTTTCAATCCGCTTGAAGAAAACATTACATAGCTTGGGAAATAAGAGACCGCATTAAAGAAGCTATAAGGCGCGAGATTAATAACGCCATCTATACCTAACGTGCTGATCCAGCCGATGGGGCGCGGGGAAACCAAGGCCTTAAAAGGGTCATGGGGGAGACCGTGATCTCCTTTGACGTCGGGGTTGTAAAACATGATTAATAAATCCTTCTAGCTAGACTGCCTCGTGTTCTATGGGTTTCTTAAAATGGGTTTCGATAATGGTGTAATCGAAATAGCCTAGGTGCGCTAGCGTGCGCGTTTTAGGAATACTTATAATCCGGGATTTTTTTTTAAAAGGCTTGAAATGGTCTAAACATCTAATTAGTTCAATAAACAAACAAACGTTTGATTAATAAATTATAGCGGATTGATCTAAATGTAGTAATTATAGGCGCGGATTGATTTTATCGAATTGAATCAATGCCTAATGCCATGTCATTTTGACATTAAACGGTCAGGAAAAGTTGTAAATGATGGATTTAGCGTCGAAGGCAGATGCAAAACCAAGAGGACGTCCGGGTGGAGCGGAAAGCCGGGCCCGTATTTTGGAATGTGCGGGACAATTATTTGCGGCCCAAGGGTTCGACGGGGTAACGACCCGTGAGCTTGCCCGTGATGCCGCGGTGAATATCTCTGCCATCACATACTACTTTGACGGTAAAGAAGGCCTTTATCACGCGGTCCTTCGCCAGTTAGTGGAGGAAACGGCACCGATGTTTGATCCAATGGTGGACCGGTTGGAAACTGGCGTTATCGAGGCAGGGTCCGATCCGCAAAAGCTGGCCTCGCTCTTGGGTTGGTATATAGATACATTATTATCCGGTATCCTAATGGATCCGAAAATTCGTTGGCAGATGCCCCTAGTTATGCGCGAATTTCAACAACCATCGGCTGGTTTTGAGCTTTTATTCGCAGAACGCATCAACCCTATGCATAACGCCATTGCTAAGCTGGTTGGTGCTGCACGGGGGTTGGACCCTACATCTACGGAAGCCATTTTAATCACTGCAACCATAATTGGGCAGTGCATGGCGTTCGGGTTTGCGCGAGCGGTGATTTTTGCACGTACCGGCTGGCAGGATTATACCGATGAAAACCGGCGCCAGGTAATCAAAACTGTTACCACAGGTATTCTTGGCATGTTGGGTTTGCCTCCCATTGTGAAAGAGGAAGGTGGGCGGCCATGAGCGGGTTAAAAATGAAAAATAGACTAGGTAAAATTCGCCTCAGGCCTGGACGTGCTTGGTTTAAGTTTGGCTTACCGTTGTTGATCCTGGCTGCGGCTTTATTGGTGGTAGGGCTGCTTAAAGCGACTAAGCCTGAGGTGCAAGCGCGCAAGGTTGAAGAAAAAGTCTGGCCAGTGAGCGTACAGATAGCGAAAGTTTCTGACGAAAGTCCCCGAAGACGTTTTTACGGAGAAATCGTCGCTGGTCGCGAGGCCGAGCTGCGTGCTGAAGTTCAAGGCCGTGTCATTAAAGTTGATGATAACTTCATTGACGGCGGCATTGTGGCGAAAGGGGATCAATTGATTTCGTTTGATTCCTTTGATTACGCCTCCCAAGTTAGCGAAAAAGATGCCGAATTGACCGAAGCGAAGGCGAAGTTGACTGAGCTTCAGGCTGCCTACGATGGGGCAATTTCTCTGCTAGGCCGCGATAAGGAGCAGGCTAAGCTGCGCGAACGAGATGTAGCGCGGCGGGCGCGACTTATTCGTAGTAAAAACGTATCAGAAAAGAATTTTGATGACGCGAAACTGGCTTTGAGTGAGGCTCGCCAGCGTATTACCGAGCGTCAGCAAAATATTAAAAAACTACGGGCGAATATCCAGAGCCAAGAGGCCACGATCAAACGTCGTATAGTGGGTTTAGATCGTGCGAAACGGGATCTTTTGGATACACGGCTTTATGCACCTTTTGACGGGTTTTTAACGTCGGTAGGTACTACTGTTGGCCGGTATGTGTCTGTTGGCGATACGGTTGCAAAATTGATCCAGGCTGGACGGCTAGAGGTTAAATTTCAGGTTAGCAATAATCAGTTTGGGCGGATGACCGGAGGTAGTGGGTTTATCGGCACTGCGGTTGAAATTACTTGGCGGGGCGCTGCCAAGGAAAAGTACTTAGCGAGTATAGAGCGCGTCGAAAGTGTCGTTGATGCTGCGACCGGCGGTGTAAACTTATATGCCCGCATTGATGGGTTAAGCAGCAGAACCCGGCTGCGTCCGGGTGTATTTGTCGAGGTTTATTTAGCGGACCGGCCCTATATTGGGGTCATACGTTTGCCGGAAACCGCGCTTCATGGGGATACAATCTACACAGTCATAAATAACCGTCTACATGCACATAAGGTATCTGTTGCCGCTCGGCTTGGCGATGAGGTTCTCGTACGTGGGCCTATCAAAAATGCGGATAAGATTGTTGTTACCAACTTCAATGAGATTGGTCCGGGTCTGCGAGTAGTCATACGCTAATGGAATCTAAAAGCGGGATCATAGGTTTATTTGTTCGTCACCCAACAGCGGCTAATCTGTTGATGGTGATTATGGTCGTTGCGGGTTTATTTTCCTTACGCCAAACCAACACCCAATTCTTTCCTGACTTCGGGATTGATTGGGTGTCGGTGCAAATTGAATGGCCTGGCGCGAGCGCAGAAGATATTGACGATAATATCGTCCAAGCCGTCGAACCAGAGGTTCGGTTCCTCGATGGGGTGAAACGAGTACGCTCTACATCGGTGGAAGGTGTTGCGCGTATATCGGTGGAGTTTCTGCCAGGAACCGATATGCAGGCGGCGTTGGCCGATGTGGAAACTGCTGTTGGACAGGTAAATACCTTGCCGGAAGATAGTGAGAGGCCGATAATTCGGCGCATCGTTCGTTATGACACCATCAATCGAATAGTAGTATCCGGCCCCTATCCGGAGGCCTCGCTGAAGGCTATAGCCAAGCGAATTCGTGATGGATTACTAAACCGCGGCATCGATAAAGTTGACATGGCAGGTGCTCGCGACGAGGAGATTTGGGTGGAAGTGCCACCCGCACGTTTGTTGGAGTTAGACCTAAAGCTTGCTGATATTGCTGATAAAATTCGCCGCACATCGCAAGACTTGCCGTCCGGTAACATGTCTGGAGTGGTAAAGAAATCTATCCGCTCCATCGGAATAGAGAAAAATGCAGCCGGAATCGGACGTATTGAAGTAAGGTCCTTAAAAAACGGTGAAAAAATATTTCTCAAAGATGTGGCAGTGGTAAGGGAGCACTTCGATGAGAGTCAGCCTACATTACAACGTAATGGATTCCCGGCGATTGAACTCCATGTGCAACGTGCATTGTCGGGCGATGCTTTAAAGGTTGCAGATCGTGTCGATGCTTATCTCAAGGATTTGTTGCCGACACTGCCCCCCAACCTGACAATTGAAACATTTGATGTTCAGTCAGATCTGATCCGTGGGCGTATTAGCCTTTTGTTGGAGAACGGGCTTAGTGGCTTGGTACTCGTTATTTTAATTCTATTTTTATTTTTAAGTGTGCCTGTGGCCTTTTGGATCGCCATTGGTATTCCGGTCGCCATAATGGCGACTATTGCCGTGATGTTAGCGAGCGGCCAGACCATTAATATGGTTAGTTTGTTCGGTATGATTATGGCACTTGGAATTGTTGTTGATGACGCCATTGTGGTTGGCGAACATGCGGATAAGCAATTTCGGTCTGGCCTGGGACCAATGGAGGCTGCCGAGCTGGGGGCACAACGAATGGCTGCTCCCGTCTTCTCATCGTCTTTGACAACCATTGCGGCCTTTATGCCGCTTTTTATAATTTCGGATGTTATCGGAGACATCATTCGCGGCATTCCGTTGGTGGTAGTGGCGATGATTTTAGCGAGCCTTGTCGAATGTTTCCTGGCGCTTCCAGGCCATTTACGAGGCGCATTCGCGATGATGGGTAGTGAAGTAAGTGGTTTTAGACAGCGCTTTAATTTTCGCTTTGACCGATTTCGCGATACTACTTTTGATAGCGTTGTCCGTCATGCGGTATCATGGCGTTATACTACAATAGCTATCGCGTTGAGCGCATTTATCATCAGTATTGGACTTGTTCAGGGAGGGCGCATCAACTTCACGTTTTTTCCAGCACCGGAGGCCGATCGAATTTTCGCGGCCCTACAAATGGATGCGGGTACTCCTCGATCAGAAACTACCCGGATGGTTCGAGAAATGGCGAGAGCCATGAAGGAAGCTGAACAAGAATTAGCAGGTGAGGAGGGGAAGCTTGTCCGATTTAGCATTTTGAAATTTGGTATGTCCGTAGCGCGCGGTGATATGGCGGTGAGCCGAAGTGATAATCTTGGCGGTCTCGTAGTGGAACTTGTGGAGTCCGACGAGCGTGATATTCGAACCAGCACTTTTATAGAGGCTTGGCGTAAAAAAATTGAGGCGCTTCCGGGCACGGATATTTTTACCTTAACACCAGCACAAGGTGGGCCGCCGGGTCGGGATTTGGATATTCGTCTAAAGGGTTACAAGCTCGATGACTTAAAGCAGGCGGCATTGGATATCCGAAAGAAAATCAATCAATATCCTGGTGTTAGTGATGCTAATGACAACCTTCAACAGGGTAAGCGTGAGGCGATCATGGAGCTTACACCGCAAGGCCGTGCACTTGGTTTTACGACGGAGAGCGTTGGCCGTCAGGTACGCAATGCATTCGAAGGTGCCATCGCCAAACGCTTCCCGCGTGGAGATGAGGAAGTAACAGTGCGTGTTCGCTATAATCTCGAAGATGATATGGTTCGGAGCCTGGATGGGTTTCGTTTGCGCGGGGCTGGGGGTGCGGAAGTGCCGTTGGCTGAAGTGGTCAATATACGGGAGAAGCAGGGTTTTTCGAGGATTACCCGCGAAGATGGAAAACGTGAAGTGGCGATCACGGCGGAAACAGATAAGGCCATAACTAACAATAATAAAGTCCTCGAAGCTTTAGCCCGTGACGGTCTTTACGATCTTACTAAGAGTTATGGCTTGCGCGCCGTGTTGGCCGGGCGCGCGGAGGAACAGAAAACCACGCTTGCAGATATGAAAACCGGTACGATGATCGGGCTTGTTGGCATCTATATTATATTGGCATGGGTGTTCGCGAGTTATATACGGCCACTGGTCGTGATGTCGATTATTCCTCTGGGGTTTGTTGGCGCTGCAATTGGCCATATGTTGTTAGGCTTTGATCTAACCGTGCTTAGCCTCATCGCGTTGGCCGGGCTTTCCGGTATTGTGGTCAATGATTCAATAATTTTGGTTCGTACTATCGACGAGCGAATATCGGCAGGGGAGCCCGTATTTGAAGGTATTATTAGGGGTACGCGGGACCGGCTCCGGGCGGTAATCTTAACCTCGGCGACGACCATAGCAGGGCTCACGCCGCTTTTGTTTGAGACCAGTCTACAAGCGCGTTTTCTTATTCCGATGGCAGTGACCATCATATTCGGTTTGATGGTGACAACTTTCTTAGTTCTGTTAGTAGCACCTTCAATTATTGCCATTCAGCACGACATTGAAACCGGAATTGATAGGTTGAGGAAAACCTTTCGACAAAAGTGGGCTGCCACGGCGGAGTTAAAGTAAGATGATACTGTTTTATGATTTACCAGTCGCAGCAAGTATCTGAAATTCCGGCACACCCAAACTTATGACCGACCCATTAGCCCCACAATCCTCTGAGCTGCATTCCGAGCGCCGTACGATCTCCGTTCGCCTTGCTGCTTATTACACCGCAAATTTCGCAAAAGGTGGAGTGCAGTTTCCGTGGTGGCAGGTGTTTTTAGAGGGGCGCGGCTTTAGCGCCCCAGAAATTGGTTGGCTGATGGGCATCCGTTTTTGGATTGGGCTTTTTTCGGGTCCAGTGGTTGGTCAGTTTGCCGATAAATGGGGGGAGCGGCGGCGGATTATGGTGGGGCTGTCGGTTTGTTTATTTTTGACTTATTGGCTTTATTTACTCGTCGGTAGTTTTTGGGCATTTGCAGGAGTAGGCGTTTTGGTGGCTGTTTTTCAGGCACCAATCGGGCCATTGGGGGATTCGCTTACACTAATGAACGCACGTCGGATCGGCGTTGATTATGGACGAGTGAGGCTGTGGGGCTCGGTAAGTTTCATTGTGACCGTTTTCTTGGCCGGCGTAATGCTTGAGACGGCGCCTACCGACGCTATTCTTTGGTCAATTATGGCGTTGTCGGTGCTAGTGATAGTCGGATGCTGGCTGCTTCCTGATACACGGGTCGAACCAAAAAAGATCCATTGGTCGGCCAGTTTTCGGTTGTTGAGTAATCCCATATTTTCGATTTTTGTTTTGACGTGTGCTTTGCTGCAAACAAGCCATGCAATCATGTACGGATTTGGAAATATTTATTGGATAGAGAACGGCATTTCACAAACCCTAACAGGCCTTCTATGGGTGGAGGGCGTCGTAGCCGAAATAGTTCTATTTTGGTTTGGTTCGTCGCTGGTGAAACGTTATGGCCCGGTAGGGCTTATGGTGATGGGGTCGGTTGCTGGTTTTATCCGCTGGGTGGTGACCGCAATGACCGTCGATGTTTGGGCGCTTGGGCTAGTCCAGCTTTTACACGCCTTTACTTTCGGGTCAGTATATTTGGGGGCGATGGAATTTTTGAAGCAGGCCGCGCCGGAAGATTTAGCATCGTCTGCTCAGGCCTTATTTAGTGCCATTGCTATGGGTCTTGCGATGGCATTAGCTTTGCCGCTGTCCGGCTATGCCTTCGAACAATGGGCTGGCCACAGTTATTTTCTTATGGCTGGCTTATCTTTACTCGGGGGAATAGGAGCCATAGTGTTAGGGCGCCGTTGGGATGGTGAAAGACTGGATATTACTCCGCCAAGTTCATCGTCTAATTCAAAGTCTATTTCAGCGTCTTGAGATAAGCTATCACAGCCTTTCGTTTACTTTCTTTTTTTAAGCCTGGAAAACTCATTTTGGTGCCAGGAACTTTCTTTCTTGGGTTGGCTAAATATTCGTCTAACGATGATTCATTCCAAGTTAGGTTGGATTTTTTCATAGCACTTGAATAACGATATTTTGGCTCGGTACCGGCTTTCTTGCCTACAACAGAAAATAGGCTAGGGCCGAGTTTTCGCTTACCTTTAACTATACTGTGACAAATCCCACATTTGGATTTGAATAGTTTCTTACCTTTTTTGACATCATCAGCCGCTGCACCACCTGTCATGATAGCGAGGGCGACTGCCATTATACTAACTGGTTTGAAGACTGACATTCCCATTTCTTGGCCTCCTATCAATCAAATGTATTCCATTGGGTGTCACAAAGCTATGTAGGGTTTCAAGCGCTTTTTTAAAGTGACAGTGTGCTAGAAAAAGCGAGACAAGTTGTCTCGCTTCGAAAGGTTTTAAGATAGTTTAGTGCAGGATGCTTTTACCTATTCCCCAAGTCACAAGAGAATTAGCGTCCTCTAAAATCTGCCGGGCGTTTATCTAGAAAAGCTTGGACTCCCTCTGCATGGTCATCGGTGTAACCCGCTGCTCGTTGGCATTGCATCTCAAAGTCAAGTTGCTCGTCGAAAGAGTTTGTATCGGCGGCGCGGATTGCTTGTCGGATCAACGCATAAGATTTGGTGGGTCCCGCAGCGAGCTTTCTTGCAATAGTCATGGCCTCGTCCATGAGCTTATCATCTTCTACGGTTTGCCAGATCAAACCCCAATCCGCTGCTGTTTTAGCGTCAATGGGGTCGCCAAGCAGCGTCATACCCAGTGCGCGGGCTCGGCCAACCAGCCGTGTCAGTGAATAAGTGCCGCCGCAATCGGGAACCAGCCCGATACGAACAAAAGCCTGCATGAAGCTTGCTGAATTGCCCGCAATGACTATATCTCCAAGCAAGGCTAAGCTAGCCCCCGCCCCGGCGGCAATTCCATTCACCGCGACTACTAAGGGCAGACGAAGCGTATGTATCTTGCGGGCAAACCTGTTGTAACCCTGGTCTAGCGTCTGGCCAAGGTCTCTCTTTTGGCCGCCTTCGGCTTGAATACGATCATTGAGATCCTGACCGGAACAAAATCCGCGTCCAGTGCCGGTAAGCAGTATGGCCCGCACCGAGTTATCGTCGACTGCCTCGTCGATGGCGTGACTGGTCTCTGCCATCATTTCTCCATTCATCGCGCAGAGTTTTTCCGGTCTATTGAAGGTAATGACCGAAACGCCGTCTTCGATACGGTTTAGAATGCAGTTATAGGCCATGATCTTTTGTGTCCTCTTCTTGGGCTATTTACTAAAACGTGGGCGCCGTACGCTACTGACGGGCTCGCCAGTCTCTTGTTTTATATGTTCTATGGTGTCGTACAAGGGGCCGGGAGTCACTGCCATATCGGTTGAATTGGCGTGTATGAGGCGATTGTGGCCAAGCCACATTGCCACATGGCCTTTCCAGAAAATCAGGTCTCCTGATCGCAGATCCTCCTCGCTACCTGACCAATTATTGAGTCGATCCATGGCATTTTCTTGCATATCCGTATCTCGTGGCACCTGGAGCCCACAGCTTGCGAGTGTTAACTGGACGAATGCTGAGCAATCGAGCCCAATACTGGTTCGCCCTCCCCAAAGATAGGGTGTTCCAAGAAAGGCGCAGGCCACTGCAACGATATTTGTTTCAAACTGATCAAATGCGGATAAATGTCTACACCATACCCAGCCATGACCAGTATCTCCAAAGCCATTCACTTCATTATTTATCGTAAGGGCGGTGGTGAGGCTTAGAACGTCTAGCGGTGGTGTTTTAAGATCTGGCTCTGGATAAAGATATGAACGGAGCGTGCTAACGCGGTGGGTTGGAGCCGGACCACCCTCGCCAAGTTCACCGAGCACATCTCGTGTTACATAGCCAACATATCCGTCGGTTTTATTTTGTACCCAACACCAATCGTTGCTGGTTTCAAATACATCGATTTGTTCACCGAATAAGAGTTCGCTGTCTAAAGCAGAGTCTATGGCCGGGCTGTGTCGCAGCGGCGTATGCCCTACAATGACTTTTGCTGGAATTGGTTGTGCATAAGCGGGTGCGTCGACTTGATCCTTGAGGGCTGCTGCTACCAAATCGTCTCGGATCGCGTGAATACGTCGGTCTAGTTCAGTCATTTAATAGCGCCAGTTTGGTTATACTTTGGATTTGCCCTTAGGGCTGTGCCATTTAAAAGGCCCGATTTCGCCTATTCCGCCGCCACCGGGCACACGAAACTTCCAAACCGGGATATCCGGTGTGGTCGGGTCGTTGAAGACATCGGCACCCCAACTCTCCAGTGTTTTTTTGTATCCATCCACATCCGGTACATCGATGCCGAAATGGTGGATACAAGTTTCGGTCCCGGCAATTTGGCCAATGACGCTTTCCTCGCTTTTATATTTCACTAACGCTAAGTCTAAATAGCCATCAGTCAGGTGCAAGGAAACATGGTCACCATCATGATGGCGGGCAATTTCTGTAAAACCAAATACGTCTTTGTAAAATCCCGCAGTTGCGTCCAAATCCGTCACTTTAAGGGCTATATGAGAAATGCGTGGTTTTTCGGTCTGTTCTGCCATAGTCCGCGTCCTCGATCTTGTGGTTAGAACTATGCCGTATTGAAGCGCTACAATCTACAGCGACTTCGCCTGGGCTTATTTCTAGTAGTGTGGCGGAGGCGGTTCGTCTTCAGGTTTACTGACCTTGCTGGAACTCTCCACTGCGACAAGGCGATCCTTTAAACGGAAGTATTGCTGGTTGAGTTGCTCAATGGCTATCCATTGCTTCGCGACCATTTCATTGAGGTCGTCTATGGTTCTGTCTTGGTGAGCTACGCGTATTTCTAAGTTGCAGATGCGTTCGATCAATCCGCTCCGATCTATTTCTGAATTAGACATAGAAAACTCCGGTTGGCTAGCATGTGGACGCTATTTGAGGTTAAAGCAAAATCTGCCGCAAGACATTGCTGAGAGTGCGCGGTATAAAAGTGCCGCTCGAAATCAAGATTTACGAAGGGGAAAGAGCATGGGTGGGAATACTCGCAGTCTTAGCCGAACCGGTGGTCAAGTTCTAATCGATCAACTCAAAGTACATGGTGTAGACACAATATTTTGCTTGCCAGGCGAAAGCTACTTGGCAGCCATGGATGCAATGCATGATGCTCAAAATGAGATGAAAATTATCACCTGCCGTCAGGAAGGTGGGGTGACCAATATGGCGGACGCTTATGCGAAGCTGACCGGTAAACCCGGTATTGCCATGGTAACCCGTGCGCCCGGCGCGTGTAATGCGTCCATTGGTGTACATACTGCGATGCAAGACTCCTCGCCGATGGTTATTTTTATTGGGCAGGTGGCGCGCGACCAAGAATATCGCGAGGCCTTTCAGGAGGTGGATTATCACCAATTTTACGGGGCGTTGTGCAAATGGGTTGTTCAATTGGATGATGCTGACCGTATTCCGGAATTAGTCAGCCAAGCCTTTCATCGCGCTATGTCCGGCCGCCCCGGTCCCGTTGCGGTGGCGATGCCCGAAGATATGTTGCGTGATCTAACCGAGGTGGAGGACGCAGCGCCTTTTAAGATTGCCCGGCCCGGTGCTGCGCAAGATGACATGGATGCTCTGCGTGAATTGCTAGCTGGTGCCGAGAAGCCTATTGCAATTTTGGGCGGTGGCGGTTGGAGTGCGGAAGCCACAGCTAACTTTGCATCTTTTGCAGCAGCTAATGAACTTCCAGTATCGCTCTCATTCCGTTGTCAGGATTTTATAGATAATGAGCACCCCTGTTATATTGGTGAGTTGGGCACTACGGTAAACGCTAAGTTGGCCACGCATATACAGGAAGCTGATTTATTACTCGTAGTGGGTGCGCGTATGGGTGAAATGACCACTTCGATATACAGCTTGCTTGATATTCCAACGCCTAAACAGAAACTTGTCCACGTTTTTATGGAACCAAATGAAATAGGCCGCGTGTATACGCCTACGCTGCCTATCATTTCCAGTATGGAGAGTTTTGCCAAGGCGGCGCTTGCTATGAAACCTGTGAATAACCCAACTTGGGCGAATTGGACCAAGCAGTTGCGAGCGGAGCAATTGGACAATTGGAAACCAACGCTGCCAATGTCTGGTGATCTCGATATGCATGTGGTGATGGATCACCTTAATGAAATACTTCCTGACGATGCAATTTTGGTTAACGATGCGGGGAATTTCTCTGGTTGGCCCCAGCGGTTTTATCGTTATCGGCAATACCGCACTCAATTAGCTCCAACTAGTGGGGCCATGGGATATGGTATCCCTGCTGCTATAGCCGCGCGTGCGACACACCCAAACCGTATTGTTGTTGGCTTTGCTGGTGACGGGGGAGCTATGATGTCGGGCCAAGAATTTGGAGCTGCAATACATCATGGCATTGATCCAATCATCATCATTGTCAATAACAACCTCTATGGCACCATTCGTATGCATCAAGATCGAGATTATCCAGGTCGCGATGTCGCGACAGATCTCACTAACCCCGATTTCGCAAAATGGTCTGAGAGTTTTGGCGGCTTTGGGGAGGTGGTTGAAAAAACGGATGATTTCGTACCGGCCTTCGAGCGGGCGTTGAATGCAGGCAAGATCGCATTGTTAGAACTCCGCATCGATCCTGATATGATTTCGACACGGACTACATTGAGTGCGCTTCGCGAGGCGGCGCCGTCGAAAAAGTAACGGTTTAAAGTTTTTCGAACTGATCCTTATTTGTCATTTTCTTGAAGGGTTCTGCAGGCCATGTCCACGCAATGGCTTTAAACATATATATTTCGGCTCATTTTGTTGGTGTTTTGGTGGGTTTATGGACAGCGGTAACTACAAAAAGCACGAAATTGGGTGGCGCTGTCCGTTTAGCTAAACCGTTGGTGCTGCTTCAAATTTGTTAACCAGCCGTTTACGGTGTCGCCAACAATAGGGGTACTTACCCTCAATTAGGCAGGAATCGGGAGCATTTTATCGGTCACGAAAGGAGGGCACGCCATAATACGTTTTCGGTCTTCCGGTTTAGGATCCATTTCCTGACGACATTTTTTGTCAAATACCATGGTTGGGCGAGTAACTATATTATAAGGTTCCCAATCGGCCAAACCTGCGTGATTGGGATTGCCGGCATAGGCAAAGGCAGCCCAGGCACCTTGAACGGCACAGGTTAATGCATCCTGCTCCGGACCGGTGCCGGTGAAAGCCTCGGCGATTTTGGTTGTGCCAAAGATGAATGGCAGACACATAGTATGAGGCGACCGCAACGCCCCTCCTAAAGCGGGAATTCGGTATGTAAATTCATAGAGAAAGACTGGTGCAGCACCTTGCTTAATTTTTCGTTCCGCCGCTTCGATACAATTACGACGATACATCTGATCACTGGTTAAACGGTTATAGATATCACGATGAGATTCAGTCTCCCGACCTTGTCGGTAACCGGAGATAAGTTCCCTAGCTGCCCTTGTATCAATACCCACAAAGGCTGCAGATTTGGCGAGGAGCTTTTCTTCGGTTAACGGCAAGTCCTTTGGCTCGATAATGATATCGTAAAAGGATTTTTCAGTTTCTGCTGTGCCGATCAATAAGGGTACATCAGGAGCAAGGTCGGGTGCGTTCAAATCGAAAGGATTATTTTTGATTAATTGTTCATCAATCGTGGGTCGGAAACAGTCATTACCCTTATTGTTCCTAACTGCGGTGAGATAAGCATTGAAAATCGTATTGGTTGGAATGTGTTCTAAAGTCTCCATTTTCGTAACGCCCAATTCTTTTAAGACGTACCCGGTAACTCGTTCAGTATCTTCCAAAGTGGCAAGTTGTAGGTGCGCAGAGGAACTTTGCATTATGGCTTTGTGAAACAATCCTTTTGCTGATTCCATCGTCATTAGGACGGGCACTTTACAGCCGCCGCCGGACTGGCCAAATATGGTAACGTTATCGGCATTACCACCAAATGCTTCAATATTGTCCCGTATCCAAGTAAGTGCATCGACGATATCCATCATTCCGAGGTTAATGCTTTCGGGGAAACTATCACCATTTATCATGGAAAAATTTGCAAAGCCGAACACATTAAGTCGATGATTGAGTGTCACCACCACAACCTCACCGTTTTGCGCAAGATTAGTACCGTCTAGTCCAGCTGCAGCGCCTGAACCATATCGAAACCCTCCGCCATGGAGATACACCATAACAGGGCGTTTAGCATTGAGAGCGGCGGAATAGATGTTGAGTCCGAGGCAGTCCTCACTCTTCGGTCCGATATCGCGAATCCAAGCATTAGCTTCGCGGCGTTCTCGATCTATTTGAGGCGCTCTGTGGCAAAATGAGAGAGTATCACGAACGCCAGCCCAGCTATCTGGTGCTTCCGCACGCCTCCAGCGCTTGGCGCCACCGGTCGCTTTTCCATAGGGTATGCCTTTAAAGAAGTGTACATCTCCATTGGTACCGCCGCGAACTTGACCATATTTAGTTTCGACAATCGCTCCATTTTTAATTGGTTGAGTATCCATGTGGCTTTCCTTTATCTAGCTCGATTATCAATCGTTTTTGAAGATCGATGGAATTAATTTCGTCTGAAACAGTGCTGCGGCGCATATCTCGGCGATGATTCATGTCGTCATGGCCCATGGCGCGATGCATAGTGTAGCGATTATCCCAAACTATTAGATCGCCGACCCGCCACTCGTGTTCATATACAAATTGTGGCTGGGTGGCATGAGCTATAAGGGCGTCTACTAATTCCTGTGCAGCATCATCTGTCATGCCATCTATTGAGCTGATGTGGGAGGCTAGATAAAGCGACTTGCGGCCTGTTACTGGATTGGTGCGAACAAGCACCTGCTGTGCAGGAGGGACCTCATCGCGAGCGGCTTGGTTATAGTCGGTGTAGCCCATCTTTTCGCGTGAATGGAAGATACTATGCCAAGCGGTTAGCCCCTCTAATTCGACTTTCTGTTGATCTGCTAAGGCATCGTAGGCAGCCCGCATATCTGCGAAAGCGGTATTGCCGCCAAGCGGTGGGACTTCATGTGCAGTTAGTATCGAGCAACGTGCCGGAATGTGTTTAAATGATGCATCCGTATGCCAGAGGCGGTTAGCTCGGCTATGAAGCCGGCGGCCAGAGTCCGGTGGAAGTAATTTCCCATTATGATCGAGATTGGAAACGTCCGATAAATTGTCGCTTATTCGAAGAATTTCGCCAGGCCGGTGATAGTTTGTATTCTTGATAATGGGACCGAACAGTTTGGTGAAAGCGATTTGGTTTTCATCACCGATCAGTTGATTACGAAACAGTAGAACCGCATGCTCGTCGAAGTTGACTTTTATAGCCTTGAATTGCGCATCGCTCAGCGTCTTGGTCAAATCGATGTCACTGATTTCTGCCATAAAGTGGGGGTGCAATTTTTTAACACTAATGTTCATACGGCTATCTTAGGGCAAAATTCATGGAGTGTAATCACACTGCTTCTCAAAACAATGATAGGACTTGCGCGGCCGCAGCCTGTGGGGTCAGATTGAAGCATGGTGGAAAAACATCTTCTAATTGTGGCGCACGCGCCATCGGAAAATACACAACGGTTGTTAAAGGCTGTTTGTGATGGCGCTCAGTCAGGGAATACACCGAGAGTTTCGGTCGAAGCTCTGAGCCCCTTTGATGCGGGGCCTGAGCAAATCCTTAGAGCTGACGCAATCATTCTTGGGACCACTGAGAATCTTGGTTATATGTCTGGCGCCTTAAAAGATTTCTTCGATCGCAGCTACTATTCCGTCCTTGAGGAGACACAGGGATTACCATTTTGCTTTTATATAAGAGCGGGGCATGATGGCACTGGTACCCGTCGAGGGATTGAAACGATTACAACTGGCCTACGTTGGCGGGTGGTTCAAGAGCCACTGGTGTGCCAGGGGGCGTGGGATGAAGGCTTTGTTGTGCAATGCCGAGACTTGGGATCCGCCATGGCCGCTGGTTTGGATATGGGCATTATTTGACGGGACTTAAACGTCACTGAGCAAAACCGTTTTTCCAATACCCTTTGGTTCCATCTGGATATACAGCTTCGATATTCCACATATTTCCGTTCTTCCATATTCCGGACATAGTTGTACCATCTGCTTTTGTATAGATACCTTGACCATTCCATTTCCCGTTTCGCCACTGGCCTTCGTATTTTTCGCCGCCCGGCCATCGGTATGTGCCGTTCCCATCGTATTCGCCGTTTTTCCACTCACCCTTATATCGACGGCCATCGGTCCAGGTCATAACACCTTTACCATGTGGAACATGATTTCGTTCTTCACCGACATAAGTCTCGCCTGCGGTTTGGTCAAATGGACCCGCTTTCGAGATATTGCTCTGTACCAGGGCAAGAACAAACATCATTTTGAGAGTTAAGCGCCAGCTCATTCTTTCTTATGCTCCGCTCCTTTAAGTATAAAACTTAACCATTTTATCCTCAAAATGGCGTTCTTTGCCCACAGATAGTCCTCAAGTTCGTTACCGGGTTCCATACCAGAATTGAGAATTACGGTGCCTACAATTCCATTGTAGCTGCAAGTGCCGGGCATATCATCAACATGATTGTTGATCGAATAAAGTGAGTCTGCCAAGTAAACTACTTGATAGCAATGCCGTCATTTTTGGGAGTAAAGATTCCTCAATATTTACCTGTTAACGTTTTTTTTGATATTCTTTTGCGCATGGACGCTCAAATTGTATTTCTCGACGAATTAGTGGAAGAAATTCCGGATGGCGCAGTGTTAGCGTTGGCGCCGGAGTATAATGGCTGTGGCTGCGCATTGGCAGGTGTACGTGCGTTGCTAAATCGATCTCCAAAACATTTGCATCTACTAGGTATTCCGGCTCTTGGTCTGCAAGCAGATTTATTGATCGGGGTAGGAGCTGTCTCCACTGTGGAATGCGCCGCAGTAACGTTGGGCGAAGAAGGTTTAGCGCCGCAGTTTTCTGCTGCTGTGAAATCGGGCTCTATTAAAATAAAGGATGCAACTTGTCCCGCTATTCATGCAGGTTTGCAAGCTACTGAGAAGGGTATTCCCTTTATGCCGTTGCGTGGCATCATTGGTTCAGATCTTTTGGCTCACCGAGACGACTGGCTTGTTAGTAATAATCCTTTTTCTTTAGTTAGAGAAGAAGACCCGATTGTATTTATCGCGGCCCTGAAGCCCGATGTCGCATTATTTCATGCGCAAGTTGTAGATCGCGAAGGTAACGTGTGGATTGGTGTGCATAAGGAACTTATGACTTTGGCACACGCTTCGACCAAGACACTGGTGACTTTTGAGACCCTCTATGATGGGGACTTGTTAGCAGACGAGAAAATGGCAGCAGGTACAATTCCGTCAATTTATGTTTCATGCCTTGCCGAGGCTAAAAAGGGCGCATGGCCCATAGCCTTGCCCGCCCATTACGAACGAGATGCTGGGCATATTCGTCGCTATGTAGAGTTGGCATCCAGTAACGAGGGGTTCCAGCAATATCTGATGGAGTATGTTTACCCGCAGATTGCTGCTGAGTAGTCGCTTGGATAGAGCCTACAAATCCGAAGAATTGCTTATTTCCGTAATTGCTCCCATGCTAGAAGGGCTCAATCATGTGGCTGTCGGAGCATCCTCACCAATACCCGCAGCAGCAGCCATGTTAACCCGACAGCGTACAGGTGGTAGATTAAGAGTCACGGTACTTGGTTCTCAAACGCATCATGTATTGACCGATGGTGGTCGTGAGCTTTTTGATTTGGCGGGACAGGGGCGTATTGATGCGTTTTTTCTCGGCGGTGGCCAGATTGATGGTAAAGGGAACGTCAATCTGGTGGGAATTGGTGAGTATCCGCAAATGAAGGTGCGGTTCCCAGGATCGTTTGGTTCGGCTTACTTATATTATGTGGTCCCGAGGGTGATCTTAATACGAGAAGAACACACGGCACGTGTTTTCGTAGAAAATGTAGACTTTATTAGTGCTGCGGGTAGCAATGAGGCGAATGTTCATCGGCCCGGTGGTCCATATGCATTGGTAACCGGAAGATGTCTCATGGGTTTTAACAAAGAAAAAAAGCGGTTTACGCTGTTGAGTGTACATGCGGGCGAAACTATTGAAAGCGTATCTGAGAATACAGGGTTCAAATTTGACTGTCCGTCAGAAATTTCAGAAACGCCGGCGCCAGACGCAGACAGTCTAAAAGCACTGCGCGGTCCAATCGCTGAAGAACTAGCTAAAACTTATCCCGTCTTTGCTGAGCGGGTATTTGGTGGCATATAAACCTTTAAACATTCAGGATATATTAATGCCTACACCGTTATCCGCCGGTGCACTTGCCGGTACGAAAGTTATCGATCTGACCCGCGTATTGGGTGGCCCCTACGCTACGCAAGTTTTTGCGGATCATGGGGCAGACGTGATTAAGGTAGAGCCACCTCAGGGTGATGAGGTGCGCGATTGGGGTCCACCATTTCACGAAGGCAATGCCTCCTATTTTATTGGGCTTAATCGCAACAAACGATCGGTCGGTCTTGATCTCACTCAAGAGGCAGGTCGCGATGTGTTGTTTTGTTTATTGGAAAATGCAGATGTTCTGATTGAGAACCTGAAAACTGGGACGATGGAGAAATGGGGGCTTGGTTATCAAGAGGTTCTTAAAGATAAGTTTCCAAGGCTTATTCACTGCCGTATTTCCGGCTATGGAGCGGATGGACCACTCGGCGGGTTCCCAGGTTACGATGCCATCGTACAGGCTTATGCGGGTTGGTTCAGCGTTAATGGCGATCCAGACAGCGGGCCGACGCGGGTGGGTATACCCATGGTTGATATGGGGACCGGACTGTATGCGGCTATATCAGTGTTGATGGCGTTACAGGAACGTCACCGGTCGGGTCTTGGGCAATTTATTGATATGTCACTTTACGATTGTGCGGTCTCTCTGATGCATCCACATGTGCCAAACTACTATTTATCAGGCAAAACGCCGGATTTGACTGGAAATCATCATCCAAATATTTGTCCATATGATTGCTTCCACACAAAGACAGTGGATATTTTTGTTGGTGCAGGCAACGACCGAGCCTTCCGGAGACTTTGTGCGGTATTGGGCGCTAATAAATTGCCGGATGATGAACGTTTTTCCACCGGTGCTAAACGCAACGAAAACCGATCCGCGCTTACCGATATACTAACCGAGTTCATGGTAAAAGTAGATGGCGAAGATTTATGTGCACGACTTATGGAAGCTGGTGTGCCTGCAGGGCCGGTGCTTGACACAGCGCAAGTCATGAACGCCGATCACACTAAACATCGAGATATGGCCGCCGTTTGTGATTGGTGGAAAGGAACCGGTACACCAATCAAGTTCACGCGAACTCCGGGGGCTATTAAAACGCCACCGCCGCAATTCGGCGTCGATGGGCGCGACGTACTGACGGAACACGGTGTTTCTCAAGAGGATATAGAAGCCCTTGTTAAAGATGGGGTTCTCGTAGAAAAGCGCCGTCAGGCGTGAAATTCACACTTTTTTCGCTGGAATCAAGAAAGCCGGTATATCATCACCAAAGCCGACTACTTCCTCGTGGGATTGTTGGTGGGACATTTTTTGTTCTGACTTTTTGATGGCCCCCTGATTTGATTGTATTAATTTGGCTTCAGCCGGTGGTAGGTTTGTCTTTTCAGATCGCGTCTCTCCAGCTTCAGGTTTTGAACGGACGTGGCCTCTTCTATGCGCTTGGTGTGATTTTTCTTCCTTGGACTCTATTTCTTTGCGCTGAATAGTATCCAGTTTTATTTCCGAGATACTACCCTTCGCTAGATCTTGCACGGCATCGAGATACTTACGTTCCTCTGAAGTGACGAAAGTAATTGCATGGCCTTGGCGACCTGCACGCCCGGTTCGCCCAATACGGTGGACATAGTCCTCCGCATGAGTAGGAACGTCGAAATTTATCACATGGCTCATGGCTTCAATATCCAGGCCACGGGCGGCAACGTCAGAGCAGACAAGGTACTTTATTTCATCTTTCTTAAATTTTTCTAATGTAGCGGTTCGCGAGAACTGATCCATATCTCCGTGCAGCGACCCCGCCTGGAAACCGTGTCTCTCAAGCGTTTGAAGAACTTCACTCACGTCACGTTTACGGTTACAGAAGATGAGGGCATTACGCACACTATCATCTCCAAGAATTCTACGCAGGGCGCTACGTTTCTGCCTTGTCGACAATTTGACAAATTGCTGGGTTACCGTATCAGCGGTAGCGGAAGGAGGACTGACAGTAACTTCCTTCGGATTAGATAAAAAGCGATCGGCAAGCTTTTTAATTTCCTTTGGCATTGTGGCCGAAAACATCAACGTCTGGCGCATTGGTGGAATTTTACTGACAATTTTGTCCACATCAGGAATGAAGCCCATGTCAAGCATACGATCAGCTTCATCAATTACGAGGATCTTTACGTCATTCAAAAGCACATTGCCGCGTTCGAAATGGTCCATCAAGCGCCCTGGTGTTGCTATGAGCACGTCGACACCGCGGTCTAACAATTTGTCTTGTTCGTTGAAGGTGACGCCGCCTATAAGCAGAGCCTTGGTTAGGTTATGGTACTTGCCATAAAGATCGAAATTCTCTGCTACTTGGGCCGCAAGCTCGCGCGTTGGTTCTAGAATTAAAGAGCGTGGCATACGCATGCGCGCACGTCCTTGTTCCAGAATATCCAACATTGGCAATACAAATGAAGCGGTTTTGCCCGTCCCGGTCTGGGCGCAGCCCAATAAATCTCGGTTCATAAGGACATAGGGAATCGCCTGTTTTTGTATAGGGGTCGGCTGCTTATAATCGCGTTCAGTTAATGCGCGCAATAGTTCTTCGCTTAGTTCAAGGTCTTTAAATGTCATAGGTGAGTTGGTTTCTCAAATTTAGGGTGGATCAGTTGGGGTGACACGTAAGTCGGAAGTTTGTCATTCAAAAATACGGATACTGTTTCAAATCTGATAACACTTAGGTTTATGGGTTTCTTTTCCAAACCCTTTCCGCTGTTCGCCTGTCATATGATTACGGCCTTCTCGCCGCTTTTGAATTTTTCCCCGAACTGCCCTAGATAAGGGGTTATATGAATTGCTTAACAATACCTCAACGCCCTGTCCAGCAATGGTTTTTGTGGCATTCCAGTGATTTATGAAGAAAATTTAGGATGCTCGATAGTATGCCTACCAAAGAAACTCTCATCTTAGTCCCTGGATTACTCTGTGACGAGGCGCTTTGGGCTCATCAAACTCGATATTTGGCTGACATTGCGGATATTTCCATTGCGGAAACTCAATGTGACGACACTATTGTGGCTATGGCGGAAAGGCTGTTGAAAACGGCTCCGGAGCGTTTCGCTTTGGCGGGACTGTCCATGGGTGGTTATATCGGTTTTGAGGTGATGCGCCGTGCGCCAGAACGGGTTTCAAAACTGGCATTATTAGACACGCGCGCTGATGCCGATACACCGAAGAAGATCAAAATACGTAAAGGATTGATACGTCTTGCTGATTCGGGAAGGTTTAATGGAGTTAGTCCGCGGCTGTTGCCAATGTTGGTGCACAAATCTCGGCTCGACGATGGGGACCTGTGCACTGCGGTCATGGACATGGCCGCTCGCGTTGGCAAAGACGCATTTGTCTCACAACAAAAAGCCATCATGTGTCGTATCGATAGTAGTGAAAGCCAGAGGGCTATCAAAGTACCGACGATGGTACTGTGTGGTCGAGAAGACGAACTTACGCCGTTGGAAGGCCATAAGGCTATGGCGGAGGCCATTCCCGAGGCTCGACTTTGCGTTATCGAAGAGTGTGGGCACCTGGCAAGTATGGAGCGTCCACACGCTGTGACTGCCCTGATGCGCGATTGGTTGCTCAGGCGGTAGTCTAATTCTGTAGCGTCCGTGTTTTGGTTTTCAGAAACTACTCCCACTTAATTGTTTTTTCGGATGGCTGGTATCGTGGTCACTCCTGTCGGCTAGAAAATACATTTGGGGCAATCAGCAGCCGCAAGCATTTTTTCCCAATTTTCGGGGAGGTCGATCTTCTTTGCCGTAGGATATCCCAGAATGCCGTTGTGAGCGAAAACATAGGCATTGGTGCGTAATTCATCACCTGCGATCACTATCATGTAATCGTCTGGAGTGAAGGTGATGGGAACTAGCCGATTGGGGTCTTCGCTCTCGGTAAAATCTTTGGGTACTTTGCCGCGCTTGGCCTGTTTATCAATCTGCCAGATATGGTGATCAGTCCAGTCTCCCAGATAGCGCTCGAACTCGGTTGCCGTCATGCGCGTATAATCAAAAAAATATTGCTTAACATCTGCCTTTGACCACCCAGCGTTAGCGATGGTTTCGGCCAGGATAGGGCTCAGGATGATTAAAGGTCGGAGCGTTCCCATAGAAGTACCTATGGTGAAGGCTACATGCCAAGTATGCATGCGAAGTAAGGCGTTACTTAGATAGGGCATCATTCTATCGGGGTGATCACCATAAACCGATGACAGCACATTCCCTCCCACATAACGTGAAATTGTGACCGTATTGTCGCCTGCAGCGAAACCCATTTCGACGCTATTGGGCTCCCAACCTATTTTCTCGCAAACATCTTCATTTTCAGCCAATACCACACGCCAGGTATTGCCAAAGGTGCATTTATCATTCTTGTGGAGCAGGAAACCCGCCACATTGCGAAGATAGAGCCGCCAGAACCGCCCGATGGCAGTATTCGGCATAAAACCGTCACGAAGTACGCCTTGGGTGTTGTTGAAGCCAAGCTGTTTGATAATTGGGCCGTTGATCGTGATCAGGGTCTCTCCACCAGGCGTATTGCCGCTATGCTCAACACCATAAATTGGATCAACCATGGCCTTGATCAGTGCTACTAGGACCGGCATGTATTGAGGACGGCACCCCGCCATGACACCGTTGACAGCGACGCTCCAAACAGTAGCGGCACGGTTGTCCGGAAGTATGACACCAAGCACCTCATCTGGCGCATTGTTGGTGAATTTTAGGAATTCTTCGATTTTGTCGACTGTCGGTGGAACGATGGGGAGGCCGTCGCTCCATTCATTATCGTAGAAGAGACTATTGATTTCCTCAAATGAACCAGAAGCCACGATTTCGCGCGGCGCAGGTTCAGCGCTATCGATGGCGGCATCAGGATTTTGTGTAAGGTTATTGATGACATCATCAAGTGTCACATCGGTGATATTGTCATACAGCTCCTGGTCACTTTGAGCACCCACATGGCCTGGTACCAAACATAAGGGCAGGTTCGGAAAACCAAGCCCGATGGTTGTGGTGGCCGCTTGGTCGAAGAAACCTTCGCACACTAATGAGGCGGTGGGTACACCAGCTCGTTCACATGCTGCACTTGCCCGCAACACGGCGGGCGTACAGCTACCTCAACAAGCCATCCCAGAAATTGCTGCATCGACGTCAAGCTCTTTGAAACGTTTGGGCAAGGCAGCTAGTACGGCGCGTTCGTCTTCACCGTGTGTACAGCCCAAGTCACGCCAGTTAATGAAGGAAATACTTGGAAATCGCTCTGCGAGCTTGGCTTCTAGGATTTTAAAAATTTCGTCTCCACGGAAAATAAAATCCCAAAGCTGTGCAATAGTCTTCCCTTCTAGCGTTCCCAATCTTGGTGCCAATGATTCAAGCGCCCGTTTACGTTCGCTGCGGGGCCAAACGACCTCATAAAGATTATCGCTCATTAATGCTCTCCCTTTTTAACGGTGACCCTAAGGAAGCATCCCAGTGGGTGCAAGGTGGCGAGAACATGAGCGCAGGGCTATGATATGTCTATGACAGAAGATTCTAAGGATACGCAAGCTGCAGGCGGTTGGGCCGCATTAGCCTCTGCTGCCAGATATATGCTGGGCTCGGGCAAGCCAGTCGGTGGTGCGAAAACATTGCTCAAGCTCAATCAAAATGCGGGTTTCGATTGTCCCGGTTGTGCCTGGGGGGATCCCAAGCATGCCTCTTCATTCGAGTTTTGTGAAAACGGGGTGAAAGCAGTTACTTGGGAGTCCACCAAAAGAACTGTAGGCCCAGAATTTTTTGCTTCGCATTCGGTTTCATCTTTAAAAAAGAAGGATGCGTACTTTCTTGAGAGGCAAGGGCGCTTAGTGCACCCCATGCGCTACAACGGTTCCACGGACCATTATGAGCCAGTGTCTTGGGACGAAGCCTTTCGATTAATCGGCGAAAAGCTGAATGGGCTCGATAGTCCGAACCAAGCTTTATTCTATACGTCCGGGCGAACGAGCAATGAAGCCGCATTTCTTTATCAGTTATTTGCGCGTGCTTTCGGCACCAATAATTTGCCTGACTGCTCGAACATGTGCCATGAGGCGAGCGGCATCGCACTTACAGAATCCATTGGCATCGGCAAGGGTACGGTGCGGTTAGAAGATTTCGAGCAGGCAGATGCAATCTTTGTTTTCGGTCAGAATCCCGGCACCAATCATCCGCGTATGCTCGGTGATCTAAGAAAGGCAGCGTTGCGAGGGGCGGCTATCATTACCTTTAATCCGTTGAAGGAGCGTGGTCTGGTCAAGTTCGCCGATCCCAAGAGGGCGAGCGATATTCTAACGGGCGGTGTGAATATCAGTTCACATTATTTCCAGGTGAAGCCTGGCGGTGATAGAGCCGTGGCCAAGGGTCTAATGAAGCGGTTGTTGGAGGTAGACCGTGATGCGGGTGGCGGGNTTATAGATATTGAATTTATTACCGAGCATGCGGTTGGATATGACAGCCTTATTTCGGATCTAGATATGACGGATTGGGCAGACATCGAAGGGCTGTCAGGTTTGAGTAGAGAAGAGTTAGAGGCGGCAGCGGATGTCTATATTGAAGCTGAACGTGTGATTTTTACCTGGGCAATGGGTATTACACAACAGCCGGGCGCGGTCGACACAATCCAAACGTTAGTTAACCTACTTCTTATGCGCGGCAACATTGGTAGGCCGGGGGCGGGGGTATGTCCCGTACGCGGGCATTCTAATGTACAAGGTGATCGAACAATGGGGGTCACCGAAAACCCTAAATCGGATTTCTTGGATGCGTTAGATAGGAGTTTCTCTATCACAACACCGCGTGTGCCTGGTCTCAACACGGTTGACGCCATTAAGGCAATGGCCGACGGGCGAGCGAAGGTTTTTATTGGTATGGGTGGTAATTTTGCGAGCGCGACGCCCGATACGTATTTCACTGAAGCAGCGTTAGCGCGTTGTGTGCTTACAGCCCATGTGAGCACTAAACTCAACCGTAGCCATTTGATTTGTGGAGAAGATGCACTGATCTTGCCATGCCTCGGTCGGACTGAGATAGATATACAGGCGTCCGGTGATCAAATGGTCACCGTTGAAGATTCTATGTCCATGGTACATGGCTCCGCTGGTATCAATCCTCCGCTGTCAGATATGCTCTTATCAGAGCCTGCAATTGTTAGCGGGATGGCACAGGCAACATTACAGGAGGTCTCAATTGACTGGCGCGGATTCGCGTCTGACTATTCTAAAATTCGCGATAAAATTGCAGAAACTGTTCCTGGCTTCGAAGGTTTCAACGAGCGGATTCAGGTCCGTGGGGGCTTCTACCTAGGTAATAGTGCAGGCGAGCGGCGCTGGTTGACAGAAGGAGGGAAGGCACGGTTTTGCATCCATCCTCTATCCGTGCGCGCGGATGTGCGAAAGGACGGGGATGGCGAACGGATCTTTACCCTAATTACTATTCGATCGCATGATCAGTACAACACGACAGTTTACGGACTTAATGATCGGTATCGTGGCGTTAAGGGTGAACGCAGAGTACTGTTTATTAATAGAAAAGATATTAGAGATTTAGGGATTAAGAACGGTGACGTTGTAACGCTTCGGAGCTGCGAACCGGATGGTCGTGAACGCAGCGCTTTGGGTTTTAGAATAATGGCATATGATATACCCGAGGGTTCGGTGGCAGCATATTATCCGGAAACAAATGTGCTGCTGTCATTAGATAGTATCGATGTGCGCAGCGGGACGCCTGCATCGAAGCGTATTCCCATTACGATACATAGTGCGGTATGAGCGCATCAAATAAAGGAGATATAAAAGCAATAGAGCGAGCGGATTTACCTGATGTGTCAGCTATCGGAATTAAGATCTTTTGCTACTTGTGTGAGAATCATGGGGTCACCATATCGAGGATCGCAAAGGACCTTTCTTTAGCTGAAAGCATGGTGCGACGTGCGCTCTCCGAATTGGGAGAAGAAGTGGGTGAAGGTTTATCGATTNTCGATGGTTCTGGTTTCGTGCGGCTCACGGATTTAGGATGCCGTATTCGTGATGGCTAAGCGAACACTCCAAATGGATCATTAAAGCAAAGGACGCCGTCTTTTCGCGCGAGAGCCACCAATGTCAACGAATGATTGGTGGCAACTTCGACTGCGAGGTCAGTCGGTGCGGAAATCGTCACCAAGGCGGGAATTCGAAAAGCGAGTGCTTTTTGTACGAGTTCGATGCTGCAGCGGCTAGTCAAAACAGCAAAGCCTTTGGTCGGGTCTATACCCGTTCGGGCCAAATATCCAATTAATTTATCAAAGGCATTATGGCGCCCAACATCTTCACGGATAGCGAGGATCGTGCCTTCATCATCCGCGAAAGCGGCGGCGTGAACTGCACCCGTTGCCTGATTAAGTGTTTGTTTGTTGGGTAAAGCCCGCAGACTTGCGAAGATTGCAGCGGTCGAAAGATGAGGGGCACTTTCAATTGGGGCGTATGCCCTGACGGCTTCATGAAGGTTGTTAACACCGCAAAGGCCGCAGCTGGTTTGGCCAATCAAGGACCGCTTACGCTCGGATAAAGCAGCTAAACGATCTGGCGGAATTTCCAAATGTAATAGGAGGCCCTCTTCAATTTGATCTTCCAAGATGTCTACAATCTCGCTTTTACTATCGACAATGCCCTCACTGATAGAAAAACCTATCGCAAAGTCCTCTAAATCTTGCGGGCTCACCATCATAACCACGTGAGTTTCGCCGTTATAAGTAATCGAAACAGGACGCTCCTCGGCGAGTAGCCTATTTGTGGGGCGGTATAAATGATCTGGACTTAAGCAGATCGGCATTCGTGTCGCGGTCATTGGCAGAGAAATCCGTTTTATTAGCTGTTTTTANGTCGTTTTCCATCATACCTTTATCGTTGCTGGGGGCAGAGTGGCTAAAGGGGTGAAAAGGCATGTTATTTTAGTTGATAACAAATAAAAACGGCTGAACTGTGATGGGCGTCATACTTGTGCCAAATTTATGATCCTATAATAAAGTTGATTGAAGAAAACCTTTGAGAGATACGAACGAAAAAATACTATAACTATATGATTTTAAAAAATGTTTTTTGTTTTATTGGAGATATAACTATACTGTTGTCCAGCACATTGTCATTTTTTGCGTTGGGCGAGGCGCATTGCTAACGCTGGAGGTACTGAATGATGGTTTCGACGGAGCGCGCTGCCTCCTTGGTAAAATCCGAGAATAAGGTAAAAAAACGAACTAAAAAAAAGAAGACTTCCGCAAAATCAGTTGCTTCTGAAGGCGTGCCGGAATCCGCCCCTCTGGAGGACGACCCTGTTAAAGGAGTTAGCGATACTGAGGCCGAGGCTGCTGCCAAAAACCCTTCTGCGATGTTGGGTTCGGCAGTTTGGTTAATGTTATCCTCGCCGGGGCATAAACATTTGTTCGTAACGGATTTCGAGTGGCTCGTAGTGCCACCAATTCTTGCCAAACAGTTTCGCCTTTACCGGCGCGACAACGTGCCTATTGGTTTCGTCAGCTGGGCGCGAGTGTCTGAAGAGGTTGAGATGCGCATCATTAACGGATCGGTGAAGCTTGCACCAAAAGAATGGACCGGCGGTGATCGGCTTTGGATAATTGATGTTCTCGCACCATTCGGCGGTGTGGAAGATATCATGGCGGATTTAAATAAAGTCTTCGAAGGCCAGACCGTAAAGTATATTCAGGCCGACGAGAATGGGCGTCGGGTTGAAGTGTTGAAGTAGCGTATGCCTGACGGTTCTGCCCATAAATTCAGTGTGATCGACCAATTGAAGGTTGATGAATGGCGGGCTTTGTCTGATATGCCGGCGGATGTTGTTCGAAATATTGTTGCCGAGGGCGTTAGCGGCATCGCTCTTGGCGCAGAGACTTCGGCCTTTAAAGCGTTGGAAGGGTTTGAGGCAAGCGTTATCGATATAAAAGCGTCCTCAGCGACAATGGCTAACGAGCTTGCGGTAGGATCGGGAAAAGAAAATCAGGGTGTGCGTGACGGGTCAACTCAGTTAGGCCCGGACAAAATTAACGTCGATAATCCGAACCAGATTGTCTTCGAACGTACCGACCTTTTAACTGTTGAAGCAGAGAATCCGCGGTGCACTATTAATCGGGTATCGAATGTTTACGGTGGTACGGCGGTATTGATGGGTGAGCCTGGTTTAGAACGGGTGGTCTTCGAGCAAAACCCTAATTCAGCTGATCCGTCGATGTTCCAATTCCATATACTTGACCCGAACGGTGAAGAGGCATCCGGCCTGGTGGAGGTTAATGCGTTACCAAGTGATCCGTTATTTGGCAGCCAGTGGCATCACGAACAACTTAATGTCGTGGACGTTTGGGATGATTACACCGGTCAAGGTGTGACAGTTGGATTCAATGACCATGGCGTGGAATATACCCATCCCGATCTCAATGACAACTATGACACGACCATCGATTTTGATTATACGAACTGGGACAGTAACCCGTTTCCATCCAGCGGTGAGAACCATGGAACCCCTGTTGCGGGTATGGTTGGGGCCGAGCGGGACAATGAAATTGGTGTCGTCGGCGTCGCTTATGACGCAACTTTAGCTTCTTATCGCGGGCTTGGTTTCCGTGTCACGCCAACGGATATCTCCAATAACAGCTGGGGCCCCAGCGATCCTTGGGCTTTTTTCCGGCTCGTGCGCGGTGGCTACTGGAGAGGCGCAGAGAACGCCATCATCAGTTCAGTTACTAACGGACGTGATGGCCTTGGGCAAATCATTACATTTTCAGCGGGTAATTCCCGCAGGGTTGATGCGCGGCCGGATTATAATAATCTGAATGGTCATCGTCATGTCATCACAGTTGGCGCCACAACCTATAGCGGGACGGATGCATCTTTCTCTAGCCGTGGCGCCAGCGTTCTGGTTACTGCTCCGGGACAACGAGTTTGGACCACTGACCGTGTAGGTGGCAACGGTTACTCTAATTCGGATTATGTGAGTATTAACGGCACGTCATTCTCATCACCCGCCACAGCTGGTGTGGTGGCATTGATGTTGGAGGCCAACCCAGATCTTGGGTTCCGTGACGTGCAGGAAATTCTAGCCTACTCAGCTGTGAAAAATGATCCTTTCGATCCCGACTGGGATTGGAATAATGCGGGTAATTGGAACGGTGGTGGGCTGCATACTAGTCTCGATAATGGTATGGGACTAGTTGATGCGGAAGCGGCTGTGCAACTGTCCGAGACCTGGCTCGATCAATCGACGATTACCAATGAGGTGAATTCGAATAATACGTCCGGCGGAGGTAGTTTCTCTAATAATAGTACCTTTACGGACACCATTACGGTGACCAATGGTGTGGAAATCGATAATGTTGAGATCTACCTCAACATGTCGAACGCTCGCCTTAGCGATTTACGGGTTACTATTACTTCACCCGACGGTACGGTGAGCGAGATTATGGGGCGCCCCAATACGTCTAGTTCGAGCTTGTCGCATTACTTCACAAGCCGTCAGTTTTGGGGCGAGACTGGCGTTGGTGATTGGACTATCTCCATAAGTGATGAGGTAAATAACGGCATTGGCGGTACACTCAATAGTTGGGGTGTAAATCTGTTTGGAGACGCGCTCTCTGAAGATGATCTTTACGTTTATACTAACGAATATAGTAGCTTCACCGGTTCCGCAGATTTATCTCGGCGTATCCTAAGTGATGATAGTGGTACCGATACAATCAACGCATCGGCGGCGGAAGCTAATGCAATTATTGATTTAACCGGCGGTGCGGGATCGATCGCTGGTAATTCCTTTGAAGTTGCATCCGGTACGACTATCGAGAGAGTGTTCGCTGGTGACGGCGATGATATAATTACGGGTAACGATGCAAATAATATCCTCTACGGCGGTGGAGGTGACGATACGTTGATCGGCGGTGCCGGTATTGATACGGCGGTATTTAGCGGCAATTTGTCAGACTACACGATCAATCCCGTGGGCATTGTTACGGACAATCGTGGGCGAGATGGTGCTGATACAATTAAAGAATTCGAGTTTCTTGAATTTGCTGATAAAACAATTGTAGCGCCAAATCGAAACGATGCCCCTGTGCCGGGCACAACGCTGATTATAGGCAACGAAGATACCTCGATTACTGGTACGCTGCAGGCGACGGATCCCGAAGGTGATGGGCTAACGTTTGCGCTTGTAAGTGGACCCGTCGATGGATCTTTGAGTATCGCATCAAACGGTTCCTACACGTTCGACCCAGACGGTGATTTCGATAGTTTGGCCCTCGGTCAAAAGCGGGATATTTCTTTCAGTTACTCGGTAAGTGATGGCTCGTCAGTTGTTGAGCAAGCGGCAACTATCCGGGTTGTCGGCGCAAATGACGCACCAATCGTTTCTGATGTCAGCGTTAAAGTTGCTGAAGATAATATACTGGCAGGCAATTTGACTGCGACCGATGCGGACGACGATGCGCTCTCCTTCGCACTTGCTTCAGGGCCATCACATGGCTCGGTTGCTGTTAATTCGGACGGTTCTTACAGGTACACGCCAAACGCTAATTATTACGGGCCAGATAGTTTTTCCTACACCGCCACCGACACAAATGGCGCCAGCGATGCTGGTACTGTTGCTGTCACGGTGACGCCGGTAAATGATGCTGCACCCGTAGCTAATGACGACAATATTACCGTAATCGAAGACACACCAATGTCATTTGCCGCAAGTGATTTAATCGCGAATGATACGGACGTGGACAATGACACTTTAACCGTCATTGATGTTTCCGGTGGTGCCAATGGGAGTGTTTCGCTGGTGGACGGGATTGTTACCTTCTCGCCCCATGAAAATTATTATGGCCCAGATAGTTTTAATTACACCGTGTCAGATGGCCAAGGAGGAACGACGGATGGTACAGTTAATGTAACCGTCAGACCGGTGAATGATGCGCCAATCGCATTGGATCGAAACATCAGCGTCTCAGAGGACAGTTCTTTGTTCGCGCTGTTCACTGCCAAGGATATCGACAATGATAGCCTGACTTTTAGTCAGGGAACCGCGCCCTCGCATGGTACGGTCAGTATTACCGAAGCGGGTCTTTTCCGTTACACCCCTAACCCCGACTATTTCGGAGCTGATAGCTTTACGTATACGGTTTCTGACGGCAACGGTGGCATTGCGACTGGTACTGTGACGGTGACCGTAACAGGTCAAAACGATAACCCTACTACATCAGGTTTATCCGCTAGCGGCATCGAGGACGGCCCAGTTGCAGGCACATTACCTGCAATCGATATAGATGGTGATGCCCTAACTTTTTCCCTCGATACCGGGTCTGCAAACGGTACTGCTTTAGTTAATGCCAACGGCACCTACAGCTATACGCCGAGCCGAAATTTTAGCGGTAATGACAGCTTCACTTATACCGTTTCTGACGGGAATGGTGGATTTGCCACTGGAACCGTTGCACTTAGTATTGCGGCTGTCACCGACGTACCGGTTTTGACGACTGTACCGGTTACAGGAGAGGTCGGGGATACGGTGACGTTGGACGTGACGAGTACCCTTGCAGATGTTGACGGGTCGGAAAGTCTAAGTATTGAAATCAGTGGTGTTCCATCAGGGCTGAGCCTTTCTAAAGGCGTTGATCAGGGAGGCGGTGTATGGACGTTGAACCCGGATGATCTCAACAATCTTACGCTGACAATACCTACCGATGCCGGGGCCGGTTTTGAACTGACGGTTACGGCACGCTCAACGGAAGCATCAAACGGAAATACCGCGACGAAAGAGGCATCTTTGCCGGTGGTGGTTTTACCCGCGGGGGTGGTTTCTCCTTCTCTCGGTTCTGGCGAAGTGAGATTCGGAAGTGACGGCGATGATAGTTTTATTGGCGGCGACGGTGATGACTTACTCATTGGTGGTGATGGTGCGGACACGCTGATAGGCGGTGCCGGCGACGACGTACTGGTAGCGGATAGCACTGATAGCATTGAGGGTGGCAAAGGCTCTGACACGGCAATCCTTGTAGATAATGTTGGGGTGAATTGGGATGTCGACTTACTCGGTATTGAACGATTTTATTCCGGCGGTGGCGATGACCGTTTGTTAGGTGGAGGTGGAGCTGAGTTATTGTCCGGAGGTCAAGGCAATGATCGTTTAGAAGGTAGCTCGGGTAACGATACCTATGTCTTTAACCGTGGTGATGGTCAGGACGTGATTGCTGATTATTTTGGCACAACCACAACAATTACGAAGTGGCGTTGGGAAACTTTTGCTGAAAGCGATGGCGAAGGTGGCACTGATTATGATCGGAGACGCGTACAGTATACGCAAGGGGTTAATACCCGCGCCGATGCGGGCGCGGATACGCTTATTTTCGGTAAAGGAATTCTTTTAAGTGATTTGCTCCTCAAGTTTGTCGATGGAAATTTGCAAATCACTTTTCGTAATTCCGACACTGATCCCAGTAGCGACTTTGCTGATACGCAAATGATATCTGGTGACATGTTAGAGATCGTCAATTGGGGCGATGAACGAGATCGGATAGAAACATTCCGGTTTGCAGACGGCACTGCATTGGATGTCTCCGGCTTGACGGGAACGTTATTGGAAGCGGGCGATGGTGGGGCCACTTTAGCTGGTTGTGGCAGCAATGACTGGCTTGCTGGTGGCACTGGGAATGATGTTTTGGATGGTGGCGGGTTAGACGATGTATTGGTTGGGGACAGTGGTGACGACGACCTGACTGGCGGCTCTGGCGATGATTTGCTAATTGGCGGTGAGGGCTCTGATACGGCCAATTTTGGCGGAAGTTTTGCCAACTATACAGTGTCATCGTCCGGTGATGAATTGATAGTAACCGATAATGTTGGCGCTGATGGGGTGGACCGTTTAAGCGGTATTGAGACTATTTCGTTCTCGGATATCAGCGCAACCTTTGCGAATGGTACCTTTCAACCAATTGTGGTAGGTGAAAATGCCAGTCTGTTAGAGGATGGTTCGGTTTCATTTTCTAGCAGTACGCTGTTGACGAACGATACGGATATAGATGGCGGAAGGCTATCGGTGACGGGCGCTGATGGTGCTGAAAATGGTTCAGTAAATTTCTCCGATGGTACGGTTACTTATACGCCGAACCCTAACTTTAGTGGGGCGGACAGTTTCACCTATACAATTTCAGACGGTCAAGGTGGGACCGCAACCGCAACGGTTGCTCTCGAGGTAACTGCGGTGAATGACGCACCTGTGGGACAAGATAGTTCTGCCGGTGGGAATGAGGATGCTCCTATCGACGGCGTCGTAAGTGCGACTGATGTGGATGGTGATACCCTGAATTACTCTGTCGGTAGTGGGCCTTCAAATGGATCGGTCACGGTAAATAGAAATGGCTCGTACGTTTATACGCCGAACTCAAATTATCATGGTGNCGACGCTTTTACCTATGTAGCAACCGATGGTAAGGGGGGGAAGGCGACCGGAACAGTTACATTGACGGTGGCGGCCTTAAACGATGCACCGTTAGTGGGCGCTGTATCGGTTACTCTTGGCGAGGATGATGCCACAAGCGGTAATTTAACGGCGAGCGACGTTGATAGTGATGAGCTGACATTTACGTTGCAGTCTGCTGCGTCAAATGGCACGGCGGTGGTAAATGGGGATGGCTCCTACACCTACACCCCAAACGCGAATTATGCGGGTTCGGATAGTTTCACTTATACAGTTTCTGATGGACAGGGTGGGACAACGACGGGCACGGTATCGGTATCTGTATCCGCGGTTAATGATGGGCCGACTACCCCAGGTGCTACGGCATTAGTGGATGAGGACGAGACTTTTTCCAGCACATTGACTGCCGTGGATGTAGACGGCGATACCCTTAGTTTTGCGCTCTCTTCTGGAGCTTCTAACGGCACGGCAGTCGTAAAAGATGACGGGTCTTACACCTACACGCCGAATACGGCTTATACGGGATCGGATAGTTTTACCTACACAGTTTCCGACGGTAACGGTGGCGTAACCACGGGTACCGTTTCAGTGACGGTGGCGAATGTAAATGACGCGCCGGTAACGCCAGGCCTTGATGCTACCACCGATGAAGATACAGCAGTGGCCGGGACATTGAGTGCAACAGATGAAGAGGGTGACAGTCTCAGTTTTGCACTTGCTGGTGATCCAGCTCACGGCGATGCGACAGTCAATGCAGATGGATCCTATAGCTACACGCCCCATGAAAACTACAATGGTCTAGATAGTTTCACCTATACGGTTTCTGACGGCAATGGCGGCGTCAGCACTGGTACGGTCTCTGTAACCGTGCGAAGCGTTAACGATGGCGGACCAACGGCTACCGCTGATGACGGCGGAACGGTTTTAGAAGACGGCTCAATTACTATCTCAGCAGCGTCTTTGACTAAAAACGATACTGATCCGGATGATGATAATCTTGAAGTTACATCTGTTGGAGATGCAGTAAATGGTGTGGTCGTTATGTCCGGTGATACAATTACTTTTACTCCGACATCCGATTATAGCGGACCGGCGAGCTTCACTTATACCGTTTCCGACGGGCAAGGTGGCACAGACACTGGCACGGTAGCACTGGCGGTGGATGGCATTGCAGATTCACCGATTTTGTCGACTGAAGTTGCTGTTGGTGAGCCGGGTACGAGTATTTCGTTAGGTATTAACGCTGTGCTCGGAGATATAGATGGGTCTGAGAAGTTAAGCGTTGAGGTTAGTGGAGTGCCATCGGGTGCATCACTCTCCGCGGGTAAAGATTTAGGTGGTGGTGTCTGGACACTAACATCAGCGCAACTGGCTAATCTCTCAATCAATGTACCAGGTGCGGTGGATACCGGTTTTCAGCTAAGCGTTCGTGCTTCTAGTTCAGAAACAGTGAGTGGGGATAGTGCGTCGGTGACGACGACATTACCGGTTATTTTAGTGCCGGCTGGTGTGACGGTTCCAACCGGCTCGCAATTGATCGGAACAAATCGCGTTGATGTTTTAAGTGGTACTGATGGCGATGACCTCATTTTTGGCGGAGGTGGTCAGGACACCATACTCGGTAATGCTGGAAATGATCTACTTTTGATCGATAGCACCGATTCTGTCGATACAGGTTCAGGCAGAGATACAGTTGTTGTGCTTGATGACGGTGCTATGGATCAGGATATGAGCCAATGGGGCGCTGAAAGGTTTTATTGTGGTGGTGGCGATGACCGGTTGTTGGGGGGTAGTGGAGACGAGTTGCTGTCAGGAGGTCAAGGTAATGATCGCCTAGAGGGCGGGGCGGGTAATGATACATATGTCTTTAATCGAGGTGATGGGCAGGATGTGATTGCTGATTATTTTGGCATCACCAAAACAATCACCAAGTGGCGTTGGGAGACTTTTGCTGAAAGTGATGGCGAGGGTGGCACTGATTATGATCGGAGACGCGTTAGGTATTCCGAAAAAGTTGATACCAGAAGCGATGCTGGACGGGATGTTCTCACTCTTGGATCAGGGATTGCAATTACGGATTTGATCCTTCGTATGGATGGAGATGATCTGGTTATAGGTATTCGTGATGCTGCCTCGCCAAATACTCCTTTCGATGGCCTGACCGATACTGTACGGATCACGAACTGGAACGGTTGGCGTGATCGCATCGAGACTTTTGCCTTTGCAGACGGATCCTCGATCGACGTTTCTGGGATGATAGGTATGATCGCTAATACAGGCGATAGCGGCCTTGAGCTCTTGGGTGCCGATGAAGGCAATTGGATAACAGGTGGCAGCGGGGACGATATTTTCTCCGGCGGCTCCAATATTGATGTTTTAAATGGCGGAAGCGGTAATGACTTATTATTTGGCGGTGAAAGCGATGACTATTTAATTGGCGGTGATGGCGCGGACACCGCCCGATATGTTGGCCTGTCATCGGATTATACTATTGGTGTTGCTGATGGCGTTTTGACGGTATCAGATACTACGGGTAGCGAAGGCACCGACCGCCTGAACGGTATCGAATTACTCGAATTTTCGGATGTGACTATCTCTTTGGGCGGCGGAAATTTTGCACCGTTTGCAGGCAACGATAATGGAACAGTGGTTGAGGACGGTACGTTGGTATTCTCTGAAGCCTCGCTGCTGTCGAATGATATAGATATTGACGGCGGTACACTCTCGCTCGAAGGCGTAGGAGTGGCGGAGAATGGGAGTGTCACTCGTTCTAATGGAAATATAATTTATGCACCGAACGGCGACTACAACGGTGCTGATAGTTTCACCTACACGGTTTCCGATGGTCAGGGCGGGACGGCAACGGGTACAGTCACGGTTACCGTCAATGGAGCTAATGACGCGCCTACATCATCCGGCGCAAGTGTTACCGTTGACGAAGATAGTACAGCGACTGGAGAATTGCCGGCGAATGATGTAGACGGTGATACCCTTAGTTTTGCGCTCTCTTCTGGAGCTTCTAACGGCACGGCAGTCGTAA